>DYSO01000021.1 GCA_020718225.1 Draconibacterium orientale
GTAAATCGTAAATCGTAAATCGTAAATCGTAAATCGTAAATCGTAAATCGTATATGTTTGACCAAAAAGTTCTTAAAGTCACCAACGATGTTAGTTGGGTAGGGGTCCTTGATCGTGATATCATCACTTTTGACATAGTGATGGAGACCAAATACGGGACCAGTTACAATTCCTATTTCATCAATGCCACAAAGAAAACGGTAGTGGAAACGGTGAAGGAAAAGTTCTGGGATTCATACTTAGCCAAACTCCGGCAGGTGGTCGACCCCTCAGAAATCGAGTATATCATTACAGACCATACCGAACCCGACCATTCGGGCTGCATCTCAAGGTTGCTGGAACTTGCCCCCAACGCAGAAATTGTGGGTAGCGGTAACGCGATCCGTTATCTCAGGGACCTTCTCGGTTTTGATTTCCGCCACAGGATTGTCAAGGATGGCCAAATGCTGGACCTGGGAAATAAGACCCTTCAGTTTATCAGCGCCCCCAATCTGCATTGGCCCGATTCGATGATCACCTATCTTCAGGAAGATAAACTGCTGTTTACCTGTGACATTTTTGGCGCCCACTATTGTAACGAAGGGGTTTTCGACGATGCTGTCGGTAACTTTGACGATGCCTTCAAATACTATTTTGATGTCATCATGAAACCTTTCAGCCGCTTTATTCTCCAGGCCATCGCAAAGATTAAGCCATTGGAAATCGATGCCATCTGTACCGGACATGGCGCCATCCTTCGAAAAAACTGGAAGAAATATGTCAGCCTTACCGAGCAATATGCCCTGGAAGCGCTTCAAAATCCAAAACCAAACAGGGTCTTTATTGGTTTTGTTTCTGCTTACCACAATACCGGGATCATGGCCGAAAAAATCGGGGAAGGGTTAAAGCAGGCCGGCGATATTGAAGTGGACCTGTGTGACCTCGAAACAACCGATCTTCAGACAGTGGAGCAGAAAATCATAGAGGCATCAGCCATTATCCTGGGTTGCCCGACGTTTAACCAAAATATTCTGTTGCCTGTTTATCAGGTATTTGCACTTATCAACCCGATCCGGGACAAGAACAAACTTGCTGCAGCTTTCGGCTCTTACGGATGGAGTGGGGAAGGGGTGAAGATCATGAATTCGATGTTGGGAAATTTGAAACTCCAACTTTTTGATGAGGGGTTAATGGTGAAATTTAAGCCACACCACGATGTTCAGGCAATGTGTGTGGATTATGGGAGGAAATTCGGGATTAAGATGGTTGCAAGCGAAGTGTAACCGCTAAAAAGGATACCGGGTTAAAATTACCGGATGAAAAGAAAAGGAGTTGATTTTTCGGTTTTTGAGCCGGAAATCCTGAGAATATAGATGCCATTCTTCCATTGTTCTGTTCCTGCTTCCCGCCCGGTAACCTGTAGATGTTGAACCCCCGCAGAAAAAGCCTTTTTATCCGAATGCCAAACCGGTTTTCCATCCAGGGTATAAATAGTGATCATGAAGGATTCCGGAGCTTCCAGGGTTACTGAAACCGTCAGCGAAGCCCGCACCGGATTCGGGAAAATCTGTAACCGCATCCTGTTATTGTCACTTGAAAATATTCCCGTCGCGGGGTTCCATTCATAGGCGCCAATATCAATACGGTTGTTATAAATCCGGTCGTTGTATGCCAGGTCCTTTGCCGGAAGCTGTAAAAAGGCAGTATCCGGTGTTCCATGATCCACCATGGGTGAATGTTCCATCAGTGAAAATGGATGATCGCCTGAATCAGAAAAACCGGGAACGGTATCAAGGTTGTTTTCATAGATACCATGATACCCTTGCTGTCCGCCACTTCCCTGAAAATCCTCCTTCCCTCCCGACACATTGCAATACCTGAAATCAGGGGCCGAGTGAACATCCCAGATGTAAACCTCCCCCCCAACAGCGGCAGTATTATAATAGAAAATTGAATTGTAATTGGAGGGAAAAGCCGAGTCGTTGGCATATAACCCACCCCCGTAAGCAGCCTGGTTATTTACAATGGTGTTATTTGAAAACACCGTGTTGCACCGGATGCAGGCAATTCCGCCCCCAAAGAATTGTGCCATGTTCCCTTCGATGAGATTGTTTGAAGCTACATGGGCTGGCGATGAACGCAGATAGCCAATGGCTCCTCCCAATCCTGAATAATTCCGCAGGAAGATATTGTACTGCAATACCGGATCGGAGAATTCAAAGGAGGCGCCACCTCCGATTCCTGTGGAAGCGTTGTCCTCGAAAAGGTTAAACCGCAAAACAGGCATGGAATGAACAGAGCAGAAACCACCTCCGTAACCATAGGGAGGAGTCATGGTACCACAGCGGTTTTCCCTGAATACCGAACGCTGAACGACAATGTCGGCATATTTGGCATAAACGGCGCCACCCCACTTACCGGCCAGGTTGTGGAAAAACGCACAATCGGAAATCGCAACCTTGCCCCAGTTGAAAATCCGCATGGCGCCACCATAAACCCCTGTAGAATCAAGGGCAATCGCTTTCCCGAATTCGAACCTGCAAAAAGAGAAAAATGAAGTGTCGGTCATCGGGTCCAACTGATTGAAAAAAATTCCATGCCATCCCCCGGAAACCGATAGTGTATCCGCAAAACCGGTAGTGTCGGCAACCGTGAAAAGAATCGGGTTTTCAACCGTTCCGATGGCCCGTATAACGCCAAGTACCCATATTTCGTAATGCCCCTGAAAGATAATCCGGGTTCCGGGCAGAATAACCAGCATGGTATCGGCATTAACACGAAGATTACCGGCCACATGTACCGTATCGACATTCCATGTTCCCGCAACTTTTCCGCTGACTATAATGGAACTGGCCATTGCCTGCTGAAGGAGGATGGTTAAAAGGAGCAACAACGCTGTACGCTTCATAAGAAAGGATAATAATTAACTCCGTCCCTTCGCTGAATCCCTGAAACAGAAGGTTACGGAAAGGGTCCCGAAGGTGCAAACTTACATAATTTTTAAATCAATTTTTCCAATAATACCCAATCACAGGAACCGGCGCTTTAAATTGGGCGTCCCTTCAAAAAAAATAATAAATTTGTAATTTATCAGTTACATTAAATCGGAATTTTTTCTTTCTATGAAATGTAAACCTGCCCTCTTTTTTTTCCTGCCTGCATGTATATCGGGTATTTTCCTGCTATCATCCTGTTTACCTGAACGTAAGATAGCTCAGGTTTTTATTCAATCGCCTCACGAAATCAATCTGCTGGTACTTCCTCCCGAAACGGCCTTTAAGTATAATCATAAAGGGGAGCTCCTTGAAGGTTTTAATTCCCTGAATGAAGCGGGACAGGATTCGGCATTGTGGACCACCAGTGAATTTATGCAATATATAAGCGACAGCCTTTTACTTGAAACCTATATGAACCGTTTTATTGGCGAATTGCGTGAGCTGGGTTTCAATGTATACCTGAATGATGCATTCGACTCTTTTCTGACCGATAAACCGCAGTCGTACATACTCGAAATCGCACAGATGCAGCTTGACGAATATCTTTATCCACTTGAAGATGAAGAACCTTTTGAAGACACCACTTACTATAAACGGTTTGATTTGAATGCTATCGATTTCAGTTGCTGGTTCGAACTCAGCAAGGCCAATACGACAAAAGTGCGTAAAACCATCTTGTATTCATCGCAAACAGCCTATGATTCTTTTGATGGACAGTTTTATTTTGATCCCTGGTCAAATAAGGTAGTGTATAAATATAGTATCGATACCCTAAAGGTGAAAGATGTTTATGATATGGCAGCTTATCTTGGTAAAAAGCATGCCGGTTATTTATACGATTATTTCATGAACCAGTATATTGCCATTAACCTTCCCCCCAATGAAATGTTGCAGTACTATTATCATTTTGACCGTTACCGGAAAACCATTGTCCCGGTGGAAGATGAAAGGTTCGACATTTTAGGCACGAAGTAGGATGGAATATTTACGATATACGATATACGATATACGATATACGATATACGATTTACGATATACGATTTACGATTTACGATATACGATTTACGATTTTTTAAATCATTTTTTCAGGTCGCTGATTGTTTTTTTTGTTTTATTATCGGGTTTGTTTTTTGCTGTTAAGGTGGGCGCCAACACCCCTTATCCGTTTCGGATTGCGATGCGGTGGCTGATGTATGGTATAATCATCAATACGTTGAAACCGAGAAGGATGCCACTGTTTTGTGTATCTTAAGCGGGACCGATTGAAATTGCGGGGCCACCTAATTCGGCGCACTGGTTGAATATGTCATGGGCTGTACCATCAACGGGCCCAAAGAGCATTCATCTTTTGATTCGGCAGTAGCATTGGCCGCAAATTCTGATGTGGCCATACTGGTATGTGGAACCGACCCGACGGTTGCCGGCGAAGAGTTGGACCGGACGGAAATTGACCTGCCGGCTCAACTGGTTTTCTTTTGAAAATGTCACTTCATCATCCAATACATTGAAATACAGCTCCTCTGTTTTTCCAAATTCTGCCAAAGCGCAATTCTTTCTGGATTATCTGCTACCCGTTGCATCTGAAATTACCATTGACATTTTTACATCCGATGGCGTGGTGGTGAAATCAATACCAAAATCAGCAAAGCAGGAAGGGGTTTACCGGTTGACGTTTAATATTGCTGAACTTGGAATGAAACCAGGATTGTACATTGTAAAAATGGCCGGTGGAAATTATTCAAAGGCATTTAAGCTGACCATTCTTCCCTGATTTACACGTGTCACTTTTCACTTGCAAAGGGGGTTACTTTCTGGTTTGAAAAATCACCCTTCAGAAACTTGAAATAACCGGCAATAGCGATCATTGCAGCATTATCGGTAGAATATTCCAGGGGTGGAATGTAGATTTTCCATCCAAAACGGTCGCGGGCAGAAGCAAGGGCCTGCCGTAAACCGGAGTTTGCTGAAACGCCGCCGGCAATGGCGATTTCACGGATACCGGTTTGATCTGCTGCTTTTCGCAATTTTTGAATCAGGATATCGATGATGGTTGTCTGGATGGAAGCGCTCAGGTCAGGTCTGTTTTTTTCGATAAATTCAGGATCTTCCTTTAACCGGTCACGGAGAAAATAGAGGATGGAGGTCTTCAGTCCGCTGAAGCTGAAATCGAGCCCGGGGATAACCGGTCGCGCAAAACTGAACCTGAGCGGATCGCCCTGTTTTGCAAGCCCATCGATCGCCGGCCCTCCCGGATAAGGTAAACCCATGATTTTGGCAGCCTTATCAAATGTTTCACCGGCGGCATCATCGATGGTTTTTCCGATGATCTGCATTTCGAAATTTTCCCGGATTACAACAATTTGAGTATGGCCTCCCGAAACGGTCAGACAAAGAAAGGGGAATTCAGGGATGGGGTTTGTATGGGTTTCATTTCTGATAAAATGGGCCATGATATGCGCTTGCAGGTGGTTGACCTCGATCAGCGGAATATTTAACCCTAATGCCATTGCTTTGGCAAAAGAAGTTCCGACAAGGAGAGAACCCAGCAACCCGGGGCCCCGGGTAAAAGCGATGGCCGAAAGTTGATTTTTCTGTATATTTGCTTTTTTAACAGCGGTATCGATGACAGGTATGATGTTTTGCTGATGGGCCCGGCTGGCCAGTTCAGGGACAACCCCTCCGAACAACTGATGTACCTCCTGGCCGGCAATGATATTCGAACAGATCACATCATTGCTTATCACGGCTGCGGATGTATCATCACATGACGATTCAATGCCAAGAATATAGATTTTCATAAGGAAACGCAAAAGTACCATAAAAACACTCCTGAAAATACTGTTTTATATCCTGGTCGTGGTTTTTTCACTTCTGCTAACGCTCTATTCTGTTTTCAGGAGTGAGAAGATGCAGTCGCTGATGGCCCAATTTGCGGCACATTATCTTTCGGGAGCGTTGAAGACCGAAATCCGGATCGGCGGCTTTGATATTTCCCTGCGCCGGGGGCTTGTCATCGAAAACATCTATATCGGCGACCGGCATAGCGAAACACTGTTTTCGGCCCATACGCTGGCTTTAAAACCCGGCCGGTTCAGTTTGAGAGATCACCGGTTCAACATCCGGAAAATACTGATCGACCGTGGCGTTGTGCAATTGTTGACCCACCGTGGCGACAGTACCCTAAACCTTCAGGTCGTCCTCGATTATTTTGCATCTTCCGATACAACAACCAAAACCGATACAACAACTTCAACCCCATGGGATGTGTCGTTTTCAGCCGTAAGCCTGAAAGATACCCGGTTCCATTTCCAGGATAAAAATGAACCGCCGGAGCCCGTTGGTATGGATTATTCCAATATCGACGTTTCACAGATCAACCTTGACCTCACCGATGTTTTTTTTGACGGGGATACCATCAACGCGAATATCAAACATCTTGCCGCCCGGGAACGTTCCGGTTTTATATTGCACAACCTGAGCGGAGAATTTCAGGTGGGACCAGCGTTTCTGAAAGCCCATAACCTTAAAATCCAAACCGCCCATTCCGACCTGTCCCTCACTTTCGATTTTTTGTATAATTCCTGGAGCGCTTATTCTGATTTTCTGAATGCGGTGACGATACAGACAAAGATCGAACCTTCCTACCTCGATCTGCAGGATATCGGATATTTTGCGCCGGAATTACTGGTTATGAAAGACAGGATCCGCCTCTCCGGGGATATCCGTGGCACCGTTAGTAATTTTAAAGCCCGTGATTTTCGTTTTGCCTTTGGAAACAATTCCTTCTTTTATGGAAATGTGAGCGCTTTGGGGCTACCTCAGGTGGAAGAAACATTTATAGACTTGAATATCAAGGCGTTTAATACAAACAAAACCGACATTGAATCGTTTATAATTCCGGATGATTTGAGAAAAGTAAAACTTCCCGGAGTTTTATCCAACGTTGGAGCTGTGAGTATAAAGGGACTTTTTACCGGTTTTTACAATGATTTTGTGGCCAATGCCCGTATTGCAACCAACCTGGGAAATCTTGCAACAGACCTTACCCTGAAAAAACAAAAAGGGAGCCCGGTGGTTGCCTATAAAGGGCAACTGGAAATCAACTCCTTTGATTTGGGAAGATTGCTTGATCAATCCTCCCTTCTTGGTGTGGTCACCATGAAGGCAGTTGTCAACGGCAGGGGGTTTGAACTGGAAGATGCCAACGTGTCGCTCCATGCGCATTTTGATTCGCTCTACCTGTATCATTACAACTACCAGGATATAAACCTGGATGGGGTGTTGGCCGAGAAAAAATTCGATGGCAATTTCTCTGTCCGGGATACCAACCTGCGGCTCGATTTTAAAGGATTGATCGACATGGCAGATACTTTGCCTGAATTTGTTTTTTCGACCAGTATCCATTATGCACAACTTTTCAACCTCCACCTTCTGTCGCGCGATTCGGCAGAAACGCTTTCAGCTTGTGTCAATGTTGATTTTTTCGGTACCGGTCTGGATAATATCGAAGGTTCAATCAACATCGACAGCCTGACCTATGAAGAAGGTGATCAAAACATAACCATGGATCACTGTTCCCTGGTAACCAAGCAGGATACGGCGGCAGGTAAGAGCTATCATTTACGTTCCGATTTTGTCAATGCTGATGTCACCGGTTCTTTCTCTTTCAGCCAACTAATCCCTTCTCTTTCGACATTTATCAGGAATTATATTGCTTCCTTTACCATGAAGGAATATTTGGATACCCCCGGCGAAAAAGCGAACCAGGTTATGAATTACAAAATCAACTTTATAACAACGGATGAGCTCACCCAGGTCTTTATCCCCGTTCTGCGAATAGCCCCCAAAACTTCCCTTCAGGGATCGTATAACGAAGAGAAAGGCTCTTTGGTCATGACGGGAGAATCACCGTTTCTGCAGATTTATGGCATTGAATTGAACGACTGGTACATCGACGCTGAAAATGCCAGGAACAACCTCTCTGTTCGTACCGGTTGTGCCAACCTCTATTTCAAAAAAGCGGATAAGAAAGATTCACTCGAAGTAAAAGTTGATTCTTTCCAACTGGTTTCAAACATCCGTCAGGACAGTATCCGTTATGGGGTTTCGTGGAATAAAGATGAGATCCGGAGCGATTTTGAAGGCTTTTTCAGTTTCCGGAAAAGTCCGGTAGTGGAATTCAGGTTAACCCGTTTTCATGCTTTTTTGGGAAAGAAATACTGGAATATCGATACTGCCAACCTAACGCTCCTGGATTCGTCCCGGATCCGGTTTTCGAAAGTGTTTTTTTATGCTGATGATCAATACCTCAAACTCAATGGGAACTTTTCCTCCCTGCCGGGGGATACCCTGCAATTAGCCTTCAATAAAATCGACATCTCCGAGGTTGACCAGTTATTGGGGAATGATATGTTCGACCTCGACGGAGTGCTGAGTGGCAGGGTTTTCCTGACCAATCCTGACAAGAAAATATCGGTGCTTTCCAATCTTCGGATTGACCGGTTAAAACTTAACGGAGAACTGCTTGGTGACGCCAGTTTTGATCTTACCTATGATGATTTTGCCTCCCGGTTTGATCTTGTATCGAAAATTATGTACACGGGCAATGCCGGAACCAACATCCCACTCGCACTTTCCGGCAGCTATTATATGGATGGGCAGCATCCTCATTTCGCTTTCGAGTTGGTATTAAAAAACCTGGGGTTGAAAATGGTTGCCCCCTTTGTATCGGATTTTATGTCGGGGATCAACGGGTTGATTTCAGGAAAAGTAATGATCACGGGAACCCCGGAGAGACCGGTCATGACAGGAAAGGTCAACCTGATGCGGACAGAATTTAAAATCAATTACCTGAATGTCCCTTATTCCCTAGCCGATGTCGTTACCATTGATACGAATGCTTTTATTTTCAACAACATCACCCTGTATGATTCGCTTGGACATAAATCCTATTTAAATGGAAGGATTACCCACCGGTATTTTAAAAATTTTTATTTGGGGTTGAACCTGGAACTGAAAGATTTTGCTGCTTTCAAGAATACCCGGGCGCAAAACAACATTTTTTACGGACAGGCACGGGGTACCGGAAACGTTACCATTACCGGAGATCCGCCGAATATTAAAATTTCGGTGAAAGCCAGCACCGGCGGAAACACACAGGTGGTGATCCCCATTGACCTTACAGAGTCGGTAGGACAAACCGATTATATCATTTTTGTCAACCCTTCTGTTGATACATTGGAGGGATCAACGGGCATGCACCATAAAAAAGACAATTCGGGATTGACACTCGATCTGGGTTTGCACGTCAACCCCGACGCTCAGGTTGAGGTTTTCCTTCCCAATCAGCTGGGAAATCTCCGGGCATCGGGAACCGGCGATTTGGCCATGGGAATGACGCCAAATACACCTTTCACTTTAGCCGGGACCTATACCATCAGCAAAGGTTCATTCCTGTTTACCTTCAGGAACATCCTCCGCCTTCCGATGCAAATCAGGGAGGGGAGTACCATCAGTTGGACAGGGGATGCTGCTGACGCCAATGTTTCGGTTTCTGCCGTATATAAAACCAAAGCCCCGCTGAAAGGGTTGACCACCAATCCTGAAGAAGAGGGGATCCGGATACCGGTTGAATGCATCATCCGGCTTACCGGAAAATTGCTGAACCCGGATATCTCTTTTGGGATCAACCTCCCGAATGCAGCCGAAGATATCCGGTCACTGGTCTATTCCAGTATCGACACAAACAATGCTACCGTGATGAACGAACAAACCATATACCTGCTGGTGATGAATCAGTTCAAACCGGTTGTCGGGACCTCGGGTTCAGGCGTCGATGTCGGTTCTACCGGAATGTCGTTGGTGACAAATCAGTTTAACAGCTGGCTCTCTGCTATATCTCAAAATGTGAATGTAAATGTCAATTACAAAATGGCAACGGCTACTACTGCGCAGGAATTCGACGTGGGCATCTCAACCCAGCTGTTCGATGACCGGTTGCTCATTGATGGTACTTTTGGTATGAACTCTTACAACAATGCATCCATAAAGCAGTCAAGTACCATCGTGGGCGATATCAATATACAGTACATTCTTACCCTCAACAGACGTTGGCGCGTACATGCCTATAACCGTACGAATACCTTGAATATCCTGTATAATAATGCACCTTATACCCAGGGTGTCGGTATCACGTATCAGCGTGACTTTACCCATTTCTCCGACCTTTTTAAAAGGTCGAAAAAAGTGGATGGAAAGTGAAGACAGGTGGACAGGTTGGACAGGTTGGACGGGTAGACAGGTAGACAGGTTGGACGGGGGGATAATCCCCCTTCTCCCTTGGGAGAAGCCTGCCTGCCGGCAGGCAGGGGGTTAGGGGATGAGGTCCCTTTGACGGATACTGGCAATGATGGCAAGAGACATAGAAAGAGGGTAAAGCAAAGGGATAAAGAGGAAAAACCGAAGTATTTTGAGTATCTTTGCTTAAACTGAAATGGACAATCAGCAATGGAAACACATCATAAAATTATAAATGGCGACAGCAGGCATATGGCTGAATTAGCCGATAATTCTGTCCATTTGGTTATAACGTCACCTCCCTATTGGCAATTAAAAGACTACGGATCAGAAAACCAAATTGGATTTAATGATAGTTATGAGAATTACATCAACAACTTGAACTTAGTATGGAACGAGTGTTACCGGACATTACATCATGGTTGCCGGCTGTGTGTTAATATTGGGGATCAGTTTGCCCGGTCTGTCTATTATGGCCGTTACAAGGTCATTCCGATCAGAGAAGAAATTATAAAGTTCTGTGAGAATATTGGGTTCGATTATATGGGGGCAATCATATGGCAAAAGGTAACAACCTCAAACACAACAGGTGGCGGAGTTCAAATGGGATCTTATCCTTTTTCTTTCCCTATTCAACGAAACGGACTAATAAATTATGTTCGACATGTCGCCAACATCGTGCTTGCGCAATTAAAAAACACAAGCACACGCACCGTTAACAGTAAAAAACAATGATTATGAAAAATTTGATTTTTAAGTATTTGTACATCTTTATGGGTATTGCTGCCCTGACCGGCGCGCCGGGATTCGCACAAATTGTTGTCCAGTCATCCGATATGCCACACGTCGGCGATACCTTAAGGGTTAGTATGACAAGCATCGTCCCGGCTGGCTACGACCAGACAGGGATGGATACAACATGGGATTTTTCAGCCCTGCAGGCACAGTCGCAGAAGGTGGATTCTTTTGTTAATGTAAATACAACGCCAACAGCTTATTACATCTATTTTGGCCTATTGAACGGAGCCAATCTTGCTTCTCCGGTCCCGGCCATTCCGGGACTTCCTTTAACCGATGGGTTTGAATTTTATAAAAATCAAGCTTCCTCTTACGGGGATATGGGGTTGGCATTCAGAACCGATGAAATTCCCATTATTCCGGCTAAATACGACAATCCCGATATCTTTTACCAGTTCCCGCTGGAACTAGGCCAGACCTGGTCTTCAACGGCTACTTTTTCAATTTCCCTGCCGGGTATCGGATTTTTATCACGGCAAAAAATACGGAACAGTGAGGCCGATGGCTGGGGAACCCTCATAACCCCCTATGGGACCTTTCCGGTTCTTCGCGTTAAATCAATTGTGAATGAGCATGATAGTATTTATATCGATTCGCTGGGGATGGGATTCCCGATCAACCGGAACATCACTGAATATAAATGGCTGGGCAACGGGAAAGGGATCCCGCTCCTGCAAATTACCGAAGAGGGATTGTTTGCTACTGCTACTTATCGCGATATTTACCGGATGCCGACACAACCGCTGTCGGTTACCCTCGGGCCGGATACCCTCGTTATGCATGGAACAACCATCACCCTGACGGCAGAAGTTACCGGTGGCGTTGAACCGTATCAGTATCTCTGGAGCACGATGGAAACCGGGAAATCAATTACGATAACGGTTCTGGATACACAGACCTATCTGGTGTTTATCCTGGATGCACAGCAAAATTTCGGATTTGCACAGAAAACCATCACGGTCGATTATCCCGCAGCATTGACCGAACCTGAAACAACCGGGCTGGAAGCCTATCCGAACCCTACGGATGGGGTTATCACAATTACCTCTTTTTCGATGGAAGGGCCTGTCGAAATTAAGGTGATGAACGCTTTGGGGAAGTTGGTGAAACTTGAAAAGAAATTTCAGCCCGGTCCCGGCCATACCATCGACCTCTCGGGACTTCCTTCAGGAATGTACTATATCCAGGCTACTGCCAACGAAAAAACCATGACAAAAAAAATTATCATCAAATCCTGAACCGTCCCTCTTCACGCCTCATTACTCACCCCTTAATCGGAACTTTCCAATGTCTTTTACTGTTTACAGGTCATCTGCCGGTTCAGGAAAAACCTTCACACTGGTTAAGGAGTATGTGAAGATACTCTTGCTCAAACCGTCCGATTTCCGGCATATCCTGGCGATTACCTTCACCAATAAGGCGGCCAACGAGATGAAGGAACGGGTGTTAAAGGCCTTGACTTCCCTGTCGCGGGGAAATCAATCGACAGATAAAACCATTTCGGGAACACTCCTGCCGTTGCTGGTCAGGGAGACCGGATTAAGCGCAACGGAAATCGCCGTTAATGCCGGTCTGTCGCTCGAAATGATACTGCATAATTATGCCGATTTTGCAATTGGGACCATTGATGGTTTTTCTCACAAACTCATCCGCACTTTTGCGCATGACTTCGGATTGCCGGTCAATTTCAACGTGGAACTGGATGCCGGCGAACTCCTTTCAACCGCCGTTGACCTGCTGCTTGAACGGGTAGGCGACGATGCCGGTTTGACCAGCTTGCTTGTGAAATTTCTCGAAACCCGGATGGAGGAAGACAAGGGATGGAAAATTGATGAAGCGTTAGCCGAATTTGCAAAGCTGTTAATGGAGGAAGAGGGACAAGCCGGAGTGATGAAGTTGAAACATCTCTCTCTGGAAAATTTTCAGACCATTGCAGTCACCCTTTTTATCAGGATCAGGGAATTCGAAAAAATGATCCGGGAGACTGCAAAACCGGCAGCAACAATGATCCGGGACCATCAGGTCCCGTCTGATGCATTTTTTCAGGGGAACAAAGGCATTGGAAAATACTTTGAAAATCTGGCTACCGGGAAAATGGAAAGCCTGGAACCCAATTCCTATGTCATGAAGACGGTGGAAGAGGATAAATGGATTGCAGCAAAGTCGGATGCTTCGGCTATAGCTGCAATAAATACCATCAAATCCTCTTTAATGGATCATTTTGAGAAGATACAGGGATTGATTGCACGCCACAAAGACGATTACATTTTGCGCAAACTCCTTTCAAAAACCATCTATCCTTTATCGGCGCTGAACGAAATTGAAAAGGTACTGCATGCGTTCAAACAACAGAATAATCTCGTGCATATTTCTGAATTCAATGCCCGGATTGCCGGAATTGTGATGAATGAACCGATCCCGTTTATCTATGAACGGTTAGGCGAAAAGTACAGGCACATCCTCATCGATGAGTTTCAGGACACCTCTGTTCTGCAGTGGATGAATTTTATCCCGCTGATTGAAAACGCATTGGCCGGAGGGCATTTCAACCTAATGGTGGGCGATGGAAAACAGGCCATATACCGTTGGCGCAGCGGCGATGTTGAACAGTTCAATGCGCTGCCTGCAATTCGGGGAAGCGACAGGAACCCTTTGCTGGACCAAAGGGAAAAAGCGCTGACCCGTTATTTTGAAAAGGTTGTACTCGACAGGAATTACCGTTCCGGGGATGAAATCGTCGGTTTTAATAACCGTTTCTTCCGGGTGATTGCCGATCGTGTGCTGACTGCCGGAAAGGAGAAAATCTATGAAGGATTGGAGCAGCTTGCTGATTCACGGAAACCCGGAGGATATATCCGTCTTGAATTGCTGGAAGGAGACGCGGAAGATGATGGCCCCGGTTACGAAATGGCGACCCTGGAAAGGGTACACACCCTCATCCGGGAAGCGGAACAGGAGCAGTTCAGGTTCAGCGATATGGCCATCCTTTGCCGCGACAACAAACTCGCCAGCCTGATTGCCAGGTTTCTCCTGGAAAACGGAGTGGATGTCATTTCCTCAGAATCCTTACTCATCGCCCATTCCTTGAAAGTCAGGTTTATCGTCGCTTTTTTACGGTATCTCTTTGAACCGCGAAACGACATTGTAATGGCTGAGATCAGCAACTACCTGGATAAAGGCGCGGGGGAATGGGTGAAAAAGGTTCATCCGATGCGCGACGGTTTTGTGATGCTGCCGGTATATGATCTTTGTGAGACATTGATCAGGGAGTTCGACCTCAACACAGGACCCGATATCTATGTGCAGTTTTTTCTGGATGCAGTGTTGAAATTTTCGGTAAAGATTTCGACGGGAGCCATCGAATTTCTCGATTGGTGGAAAAAAAACAGAAATACATTATCGATTGTGGTTGCCGAGGGAATTGATGCGGTAAGGGTCATGACGATCCACAAAGCTAAGGGCCTTCAATTTCCACTGGTGATCCTCCCCTTTGCACAGGAGATGCGAAAAAATACCAGGAAATACATCTGGGTCGAACTGGATCCATCGGTAGCTCCCGGGCTGGATATCGCCATCCTTCCGGCTGAAAAAGGAATGGAATCAACCACCTTCGGCCACCTCTATGTGGATGAACGGCAGAAATCGATGCTCGACCTTGTCAATATCCTTTATGTAGCCATGACGCGTCCCGGGGAACGACTCTATATCCTGTCAAAATTTTCCCCAAAAAAGAAGGAGGAACCGGATTCGCTGCCCACTTTTTTCGATTTTTTCCTGAAGCATGAAGGCATCTGGGTTGAAGGTCAGCCGCTGTACGAATTTGGAAAGAGAGTCAATCATTCACCCGGGAGCTTACCCGGGAAGTTAAATACAGTTCAGTCCGGGTATGCGATCAGCAGTGACTGGCGACAAAAAATTAAAATCAGGTTGCGTGCCCCGCAGATGTGGGATATGGAACAGCCAACCGCGAAATCGCAGTGGGGGACCCGGGTGCATACCCTGTTATCATGGATCAAAACAGGAAATGATGTTTCCGCCGCTTTGGAAAAGGGGATCTTTACGGGATTAATTGAAAAGACCGATCGTGAAAATTTGGAAAAACGGTTGTGGTCGGTTATCCGGAATCCGGAAATGGAAAGGTTTTTCAGTGATGCGGTCGTGGCGAAGAGGGAAGCAGAAATACTCACCCCCGAAGGATCCTTTTATCGGCCCGACCGGGTGGTGATCGATGGCGACAGGGTGACCATTCTCGATTATAAAACCGGTAAACCCCGCCTGGGCCATGCTGATCAGATCAAAACCTACGCGGGTCACCTCGCTGCCATGGGTTACAGTCAGATCGACCGGGTGTTGGTCTACCTGGAACCGGATGTTCAGGTTGTTCGGGTTTGATTTGGATTTTTTCGCTGAACAGTGCTTTTTAAACCAGGCTCCATAATAGATGAAATCAAAAATAACCGGATGAAAATGATGGAAACAGGGAAAAAACTGAGTGAACTGTACAAAAGCTGGAGCGGGGCGTTGCCGTTGTCTGTAATCAGCTTACCTGGTTCCGGCTCTTACAGGACCTATTACCGCCTCCGGGGTGTGAACGGTACCGTTCTTGGAGCCCACAATGACGATGTTCTGGAGAACAGGGCCTTTGTCTCCTTCACGAACCATTTCCGCAGGCATGGATTGCCTGTTCCTGAGCTTTTGGCCAATGATCCGGAAAACCGCATTTACCTGATCTCCGATCTGGGCGATGCCACACTGTATCAGTTGTTGATTATACACCGGTCTACAGAAATACCATTCACACTGCAACCTGATAAACCAGGTAACCGGGATTCTTTTTATTTAGCTGGGATTGGCCAAACTGAAGATGGGTTTCCTGTCGAAATCCTTGAAATTTATAAGAAGGCGCTGGCATGGCTTCCGAGGTTCCAGGTAAGGGCTGCCAAAGAACTGGATTATTCCGTGTGTTATCCCCGGGCAGCCTTCGACCGTCAGTCGATGATGTGGGACCTGAACTATTTCAAGTACTATTTTCTCAAGTTAGCGAAGATCCCCTTTGATGAACAGGCCCTGGAAGATGATTTTTCAGCCCTTTGTGATTTGCTGCTGAGAGCGCCCTCTGATTTTTTCCTGTTCCGTGATTTTCAGTCGCGCAACATCATGGTGATCAGGGACGAACCCTGGTTCATCGATTATCAGGGCGGACGTAGGGGCCCTTTACAGTACGATGTGGCTTCGCTGTTGTACGATGCAAAAGCAGATCTTCCCGAGGCGGTTCGCAGCATTTTGCTCGAACATTATCTCGATCAACTTGAGAAAATTTATCCGGTTGATCGCCCGGCATTTATGGAAACATATTATGGTTTCGTGCTGATCCGCATTCTGCAGGCGCTGGGAGCGTATGGATTCAGGGGATATTACGAAAACAAACCCCATTTTCTCCAGAGCATTCCGTATGCGCTGCGGAATCTTCGTTACTTGCGGGATCATTTCAGGATCGGGTTCGGACTTCAAACGCTGACGGGCTTGATCGACCGCATGGTTGATACCCCGGCCTTTTACTGCCAGCAAACAGTTGAGGCTTCTGGCTATCAGGGAAATTCAGGACACGAAGTACCAATGACTCAGGTAACTTCGCCCGCTGAAAAAATCCTTACCGTCTCTGTTCAGAGTTTTTCGTATAAAAAAGCGATCCCGGCCGACCACAGCGGCAACGGGGGAGGGTTTGTATTCGATTGCCGCGCGCTGCCCAATCCCGGCAGGTATGATGAATATAAACCATTGAACGGCAGGGACCAGCCGGTAATGGATTTCCTGAAAAAGGAACCCTCGGTGGATGAATTCCTCCGCAATACCTTTTCACTGGTTGATCAGAGCATCAGCGCTTATATCACCCGCGGTTTTGATCATCTGATGGTATCCTATGGCTGCACCGGTGGCCAGCACCGGTCGGTTTATTGCGCCGAAGCACTCGCAAAGTACGTAAAGAATAAGTATGAAATAACTGTGAATTTGGTTCACATGGAGGTGCACTGAGAATGATAAATTCAAAATTGAGCCCACTCCGAAAAGTAGTTAATAACAAACACTATGTGGCTAAAGCCCTCAATGTCAAACATTTTTAAAACCCCGGTCTGAAGGCCGGGGCAATAGATAATCAATCGATTGCATTATTCTGGCATTCAATCCGATACTTTTCGGAGCAAACTCATCTTTTAATCTTCAAATTCTCCCATGAAAGCAATGATCCTTGCCGCCGGTCTTGGCACACGGCTTAAACCATTCACTGATGCGCATCCCAAGGCCCTTTATGTATTTGAAGGAAAGACCTTGCTGGAACATGCCATTGACCATCTCAAATCGGCCGCGATCACAGAGGCGATCATCAATGTGCATCATTTTGCCGGGCAGATCATCGACTATTTACACGAAAATGAAAATTTCGGGTTGCACATCACCCTCTCCGATGAAACGGGCGAACTGCTCGAAACCGGTGGCGGGGTTAAAAAAGCTGCCTGGTTTTTCAACGACTGTGATGCAGCCATTGTCCGGAATGTGGATATCCTGTCTGATCTCGATCTTTTAAAATTGCTGGCCTGTCATCGTTCATCCGGATCCCTTGCTACCCTTGCCATCCGCAGGCGCGAAACCTCCCGGTATCTCCTGTTTGATGACGGCATGCAACTCTGCGGATGGGAAAACCGGAAAACCGGCGAGCGGTTGATAACCCGTCAACCTGAATCCATCAACCTGAATCCTTTTGCTGCCGGGAATGGGCATGTCAGGGAATCGCTTCCCGGCGAGGATCCGGAACAGACGAAGCCTGACATTCCCGGTTCAGCTCCGGTTTTGTTGGCCCCATATGCTTTCAGCGGGATCCAGGTATTAAACCCGGAGATTTTCCCATTGATTACGGAAAAGGGTAAGTTTTCGCTGATTGATCTTTATCTCAGGCTGGCAAAGGATCAGAAAATAGCAGGCTATGTGGAAGAGGGAGTGATTTGGAGGGATGTTGGGCGTTAGAAAAGTATCTGCCGATCAATGAAGCGCTTCTCCGTTTGATGATGTTTAACTTAACTTATAGGCGGAATTCCAATGTTTTTTTATCTTCCATAACTAAAGATAAAGCGTCTTTAAGATTTTCCAAAAGTTCGTTAACGGTACTTCCCTGGCTCATGGCCTCCGGGACCTCCTCGATCCAGCCGAAGTAGAAGCCCTGTTCCCCTTTCTTGATGATGGCGGTATAGGTATTCATGACTTTCATGACTATTTTTTTACAAAGGCATATGATATATGCAACTCTTACGCACTCTATAATCTAAAAAAGAAAATGGTTTATATTTTTCGTCAGAAACTATAGTAGAAATATTTCCGAACCCTGTAATGGAAGCTTCACGCTGAGCATATCAGGCCTGCGGTAAGGTTTTCAAGCAGAAATCATCTTCTTTTAACTGTTTATCTATTGCCCCGGACTTAAGTCCGGGGCAATAAATGATCGAATATCCTCCCATATTCCTTACTTTTGTCAGCCTGACTTCTTTGAGCCATGATCCCCTTTCTGCAACAAACTGCACAGTACCTGGTTTCTGAATTCAGGGATGACCTTGGCGATTTGTGCATTGTGCTTCCAAACCGACGTGGCGGATTGTTCCTGAGAAAATATCTCGCGGCAGAAGTTGGGAAAGTCACCTGGGCTCCGGTCATCTTCTCCATCGAAGACTTTATTGCTGAAATCAGCGGATTACAGGAGGTTGAGAATATTCACCTGCTTTTTGAATTGTTCGAGGTTCATCGCGAAATCGAAGGCGTCAAGGCACAGTCGTTTGAGGAGTTTTTACGGTGGGCGCCCCAGTTGCTGAGCGATTTCAATGAGGTGGACCGTTATCTGGCCGATGCCGGAGAACTCTTTTCCACCCTCACCGAAGCACGCGCCATCAGCCTGTGGAACCTGGATAATCAACCCCTCACTGAATTTGAAAAAAACTATCTTCATTTCTATCAGTCGCTTCATTCTTATTACGAAAAACTCTCGAGCCGGTTGCTTGAAAAAAAGCAGGCCTACCAGGGCCTCAACTTTCGCCATGCGGCTGAAAATATTGAGACATTCAAAGATAAACTGCCCTGGCGTCATGTGCTGTTTGCCGGTTTCAATGCCTTAACAAAAGCGGAAGAGCATATCATCGATGCGTTGTATAAATCAGGAAAGGCAACGATACGCTGGGATGCGGATCATTTCTACCTCGATAACCGACAACAGGAGGCTGGCGATTTTTTGCGTGACTGGTTGCATAAATGGCCTTCAAAAAATCAGGACCGGATTGCGGATGATTTTTTAA
Source organism: Draconibacterium orientale (assembly GCA_020718225.1). GTDB lineage: Bacteria > Bacteroidota > Bacteroidia > Bacteroidales > FEN-979 > CAIVAT01. The sequence goes on from DYSO01000021.1 coordinate 19,403, forward strand.
CCTCTGCAAAATCGATCGACATCATCGGATCGCCGGATCCGCTGGGCCAGGTCCGGTACTGTGGCGCCATCCTGCGCGAGCTTGCCCTGAAAGGCCAGGCCAATGAGAAAACGGCTGTTGTGCTGGTCGACGAAGGATTGCTGATCCCCATGCTTAACGCCATTCCCGGCGAGGTTGAGGCCTTGAACATCACAGCAGGTTTGCCGTTGAAACAAACGCCGTTAGCCGGACTTTTCGGGACGGTGTTCAAACTTCACCCGAATACTGCCCGGTTTACCCATCTTGCTACCAGGGCAAAAGGAAAATATTATTACAAGGATTTGCTGAAACTTCTGCAGCATCCCTATATTCACCTGATGGCCATCAGGCTGATGGATGGAAACCATTTCGCCTTTGATGAAACCATGGATCAAATCCGCGAAGGGCAGAAGGTTTTCCTGGGGATCGACGATCTCATGGTGGAAAAATCCGGACTTTTCGCAGCCAGGTTGAATTTCCTTGACCCATTGCTCCACCCATGGGAAAAACCAGCCGATGTGCTTGACTGTTTCAGGACCTTAATCGAAAATCTCAGGCTGAGTATCCTGAAGGAGCCTGCGAAAGGTTCTTTTAAATCCCCGGGCGCTGACGCTGCTAACGTAAATACCGGATCACACAATGCAACCGGAACTGCCCCTGCAAACCGGCCATTGGAGTTGGAATATCTGTTCGCATTTTCTAAAATTGTATATCAGCTTCATAATTTAGTTGGATCTTACCCGGCTGATCTAAAGATTCCGGCATTTTACCAGCTATTTGAACAGGTTGTTTCAGTTACCAGCCTGCCTTTTTATGGAGAGCCACTCAAAGGGGTACAGTTGATGGGCATGCTGGAGACCCGAACGCTCGATTTCGAAAATCTCGTGATCCTCTCGTGCAACGAAGATCTCCTGCCAAGCGGCAAGATCACGAACTCTTTCATCCCGTTCGACCTTAAAAGGAATTTTGAACTGCCTACCTATCGTCATAAGGATTCAGTTTACGCCTACCATTTCTATCGTCTGATCCAGCGGGCAAAGAACATCCACATCCTGTACAATACGGAGCCGGACCAACTGGGTGGGGGCGACCGCAGTCGCTTTCTCAGACAGATTGCCCATGAACTTCCGAGGTACAATCCGCTGATCCGGATCCGGGAGATGGTACTTGCTTCACCTCCCATCAAAGGGGCATCTTTACCGGTAATTGAAATTCAAAAAACCGGGGAGATTCTGACCCTTCTTGAAACCAAAGCGGTTACCGGATTTTCTGCCACTTCACTGAACGCCTACCGGAATTGTCCCCTGAAATTCTATTATGCTGAGATCGCCGGCATCAGGGAGCCCGAAGAGGTGGACGATACGATCGATCCTGCCATGCTGGGCAGCGCTGTTCACGAAGCGCTGCATAACCTTTTCAAACCCTATATCGATCAAACAATGACAACCGGGTTCCTGCAGGCGATGGAGAAAATATCAGACGATGCCATCGATCAGGCTTTTAGAAAAAAATTCAAAGGATCTGATATCGCTTATGGAAAAAACCTGTTGCTTGTCAGGGTAGCAAAGTTGATGGTGCAACGGTTTCTTAAGTTTGAGATCAGCAGGGTGGAGGAGATGGGGCAATCGGGAAAATATTTTTCTGTGGCATTTTTAGAACAAATTTTTAACCATCAGCTCCATATTCATTTTGGCGACAAAGACTTGCCCGTCAGGATTAAAGGATTTATCGACCGCGTGGATAAGATGGATGGCTGGTGGAAGATCATCGATTATAAAACCGGGATCACAGAATCGAAGCAGGTGAAGGTGAAGGAATGGGATGACCTTTCAGATAATCCCGACCTCAACATCGGATTTCAGTTGCTGTTGTATGGTTACCTGTTGAGCCACCGGTTTAACAATCCCATCCGTTCCGGTGCAGGAATTATCTCCCTGCGGAAGATCAGTGCCGGTTTTACGGCAGTGAATGTGCCTGACGGGGGATCCGAAAAGTTATCGGCCATGTTGGATAACGCATCCATGGCCCGGTTTGAAGGGGTAATCCTGGATATTTTAAACAACATTTACAACCTGAAAAAGCCATTCATACAAACCAGGGACCTGAATATCTGCGAACGTTGTCCCTACATCAATCTTTGCGGTCGTTAAGTTCACCTTCCTCGAATACGCAGGCTTCATAAGTGAATAATTCGGCATCCTTCCATCCATCCCAGCCGATTCCGGCCTTATCGCGGGCGCAATGGCCAAGGAACTCCTCTTTTGTCCATCCGGTTTCCGTTGCAACCTGTGGCAGAAAAGTCCCCGAAAAATATCCTTTTTTTATATAAATACCATGTTTACCAAGGATAATGTCATCCGGGGAGTAAATTCTTTTCATGGGCGATAAAACCGAAATTTCAATTTCCAGTTGGTCTATTTCACCCGGGGTCACCTCCTTGAAACGATTGTCTTCGGTGGAAGCGGAAATGGCCATCTGTTGGACAACTTTATAGAGCGGAATATCTGAAGTAAAACGTCCGATGCATCCGCGCAATTCACCCTTTTCCCTGAGTGTGACAAAAGCGCCGGCTTTCATCATAAGGTTTTGGCTGAAACCAACGGTGTCAATTTCGGGAATTCTCCGCTCACGGATGTAGGAAGATATTGTTTTGCGGGCAATTTCCAGCAGGGTTGCCTCTTCGTCCTGTGAAAAACTGAAATCTCCCATCCCTCCTGCTGTTTTTGAAGCTTTTGAAACGGCCAGCGACCAGTATCCGACAACCTGTGTTGTATCGCCGTATTTTGAATCACCGGAATTCATGTAGTGAATGGGTGTTATTGTGATCTCCGGGTCATTGGCCGTCATATAAAGCATGGTCAGGATGCTGGTCCAACCACAAAGATTGGTGACCAGGTTGGGAACATTTCTTTTTTCGTAGCCATGAAGGGTTTTCATCAGGGCATCGGGCATGTTTTTCAGGATGGCGTCGCAGGTAGCTTTATCTGCGGCAACAGCTTCGGTATAGGATGGGTAGTGCGAAAAATCGGTACTGAAAACGAAAAGGTTTTTCTCGTTGAAATAGGGTTTTAATGCCATGGCTATCTTTTTACAACTCTCTTCCGATTGGGTACCCAGAACGATGGGAATGAGCTGAAACTCTTTTTTCAGGTGGTACTGAAGGAAAGGTATCTGTACCTCCAGGCTGTGTTCGGTATGGTCGGCTTCCGGATTAAAAGTGAATACCGGGTAATCTTCGATGAGTTTATTCGCCAATGGAATATTGACCGGAACTGTCCCGATCGGGGTGACGTAATTGCCGCGGTTATACACAGAAGCGCCCATAAAAGAAACCTGATGGCTCGAAGCAATGACAAAGATATTCTCGTACTTTTTTTCCGGGTCCAGTTGATTATATGCGCTGGCAGCAACCATACCGGAGAAAACATATCCGGCGTGAGGGGCTACGATCCCGATCACATGGGGGACGGATCGGGGTTTGCAATTTGAAAATAGTCCGGCGAGGTTGGCTTTAAGCTCCCGGGGATTTCCCGGGTAAAAACGCCCGGCTGCCGCAGCTTGACGGTCTTGGCCCGGAGCATTATCCTGCGATGAGCAGCCTGGATGGAAACTGGAAAGTAATCCCATAATCAATAATCTTCTAAGGAATTGCTGCATTGTGAAACATTTCTGAAATTTATGTAAGTTTGGGAAAAATCATTGTAAAGATACAATATGCAATCAAAAAATGCAATTCGTTTTGCACTTTTTGGCCTCGGTTTTCTTTCCATAGGAACGCAGGTTTATCTGATGCGGGAGTTTCTGACAGTTTTCCAGGGGAATGAACTGATCCTGGGGGTTGTACTGGCAATATGGATGTTCCTGACCGGATCGGGGGCTTATATGGCCCGTTTTTTCCATCGGAGAGGGAGCAGTACCGGGACCATCCTGCTGCTGTTGGTTGTGGTTTCTCTCCTTCCTGTCTTCATGCTGATTAGCCTCGACTTATTAAAATCATGGCTTATCCCCTATGGCAGCATGGTTGGCCTTTGGGATGTGGTCCGTATTGCAGGGACCATCCAGTTTCCCTTTTGCCTGGTTAACGGTTTCCTGTTTTCCGTGTTAAGTACGCTTTTTTATCATTCGGAGGATACGCGGGCGACTTTTGATGAAATTCAAAACAAGAATCGGTTGAATTCAGGCGTGAAAGGATACCTGGCTTCAGCATATTCGATGGAGTCTTTTGGGAGTTTGGTTTCCGGTGCGCTGATAAATTTCCTGTTTCTTTGGATATTCAACACTTGGCAGGGATTGGCCATCCTGACGTCAGGGTTTATTTTTCCGGTCCTGTTTTTTGCATTTATAATGACCAACAGGGTACGTTTTTTCCTGCTCCTTCTTTTTTATCTGGTTTTTACCGGTTTTCTTTTTGGTTTTGATTTTCAGGAATTTTCAGAGAGGATCCGGTATCCGGGGCAACACATTATGGTAAGCCAGGGAACCCCTTTCGGAGAGGTCGTGATCACCGAAAATGCAAACCAGTTTAACTTTTATGGCAGCGGCATGTTGATGTTTTCCACCGGGAATGAGATCAGCATTGAAGAAAAGGTTCATTTTCCCATGGTACAGCATCCTTTGCCACGTCATGTGCTGCTGGTTTCCGGCGGATTTTCGGGAACGTTGTCGGAGTTGCTGAAATACCATCCGATCCGGATTGATTATGTGGAGATGAACCCTTCGATGATCCGGATTGCACACCAATTTACGCGTCAGTTGAACGATACCGCCATCCATACTTTCAATATGGACCCACGGCGGTTTATCCTGAAAACAGAGATGAAATACGATGTCGCCATCATCGATTTGCCGGAACCTTCAACCTTACAGGTAAACCGGTTTTATACGCATGAATTTTTTTCATTGCTCAAACAGAGGCTCAACCCCGGAGCGGTAGTTTCGTTAAGCCTTCCCACATCCGGTGATTATGTCAGTCAGCAGGCTGGTCAGCTCAATTCCAGTATATACAACACCTTAAAAAGGAGTTTTGCCCATGTATTGCCCGTAGCGGTTGACCGGATTTTCTTTCTGGGATCCGATTCGGCGCTTCAGGTTGGTATCCCTGAACGGATTATGGAAAAAGGGATTGAAACGGTTTTTGTCAACCCATACTATCTTGATTCCTCTCTGTTGCAGGACCGGTCGGATAATATCATCCGTAACCTGTCGGATCAGGTACCCATCAACCGTGATTTTAAACCGATAGCAATGATTTACCAACATGTATGGTGGATGCCTGTGTTTCCTGTCAAACCCTGGGCGCTGATATTGCTTTCGCTTGTGGTTGCGGCGATGGTAATCCTGACGCTGAACCCCGTAAACGCAGGGTTGTTTACCGGAGGGTTTACACTGGCTTCTACCGAGGTGTTATTGATTTTAGCGCTTCAGATACTCTATGGTTATGTTTTTCAGATGATAGGGGTAATTTTTATGCTGTTTATGCTGGGTTTGGCAATCGGTGCAAAATTTTCATCGATTTTTTTCCGGTCCAATCCGTTGCGCTATTATTTATTGTTGCAGATTATCCTCGCAGCGTACGCGATGATTGTTCCTTTTCTGATTTTCTGGTTGCATATGGCACAGGTTACGGGTATCCTTGTTCAATTGCTGCTTGCTTTTTTGGCTCTCGATATCGCTGGTCTGGTGGGAATGGAATACGGTTTGGCCGTACGGTTGTCAAAAACCACCCCTTCATCGGCTGTCGCTATTAATTATTCTGCCGACTTGTTTGGTTCAGCCATTGGCGCTTTTCTGGTGACGCTCTTTCTTTTTCCGATGCTGGGGTTGATATGGACCGGGATGATCCTTTCATTATTGAATCTTTTTAGTGCGATCTGTCTTTTTTATCGCCGAAGTGGTTATCTGTAATCCTCCGTGATATGGCATCTGTCTGCGGCGCCGGGTTCCTGGAGCCGGGCAGGGATAAATTCCGGCAATAAATCCCGGCGATTTCCAGGGCTAAATCTTATTTTGATGTGCCGGTGAATTTGTTCATCAAGACATGCATAAAGATTCACCTAAAATAACCATTCGATGGCGGATGAAATTTTTTGGTTTTTTCATAAGGATCAACCGCCAGTGTTATCTAAAGCCCGTATCACAAGTGTCATCTGAAGCCCGAAGGGCTGTAATAATTATAGAAAAAATCGTGTAAACAGACGATTAACCCTGGAGGGGTGATATAAATTATCATTCCAATCAAATAAATATTTTTCAGCATATCCTGCCCCCGGTTTTAGTTTCATTTTTGAGTCCACTTCGAAAAGGAGTTAATAACCTACGCAAGTTTCGGGTTTGAAAAAGTACCGATATCCAACACTACGATTGGAAATATCTTTTAGCCCTGAAAGGGCGAAATTTGTCAACACAGGGTGAAGCCCTGTGTGTAAAGTGAACGAAATACCATAAGCCCTGAAAGGGCGAAATACCTAATCCCAAACGTATCGTTCATCATATTCGATTTTGTACTTTTTAAAAAATGCCCGGTATTCCAGTTGGAAAATTCGGTTTCCGTGATGTTCATGCTGATTATCGATGTGAGTTATGACGGAATCTACTTCAGTGGGGTTTACCGAATGACTGTCCCATGTTCTTCTGATTTCGCCCTTTCAGGGCTTGTTTACCGATTTATATTCATCTTCGATGGGCTGCACCCATCGTTGACATATTACGCCCCTTACGGGGCTAGGTCGATTATGCTTTTCATGATGAAACATAACCCTTTTTGAGTTGGCTTTCCGAATACAAATGTACCCCGAAACTTGAGTAACCTATATAATGTGGCTAAAGCCCTTAATCTAAAACATTTTTATAACCCCGGTCTGAAGGCCGGGGCAATAGATAATCAATCGATTGCAGTATTTCGGGGCAATAGATAATCAATCGATTGCAGTATCCCTGGGCAATAGATAATCAATCGATTGCAGTATTTCGGCATTAACCCTGGTCCTTTTCGGTGTGGACTCATTTTTTTATCCCTTTCACAAAGCGCCGGGAGAACCATCTTCACTGAATCGGATTAAACATTTACAGGGAATAAGATAAAATTGATTGTTGCTAATCTTCCGGTAACGGTCAGCATTATTTCAGCACATCAAAATAAGATTTAGCCATTTTCAGATTCCGCGAATTTTCATTTGCAATTATTGTGTAAATTTGTGGAAGGAGATGATCTTTTGTCTTCTTGCAACAATAAAAATCAATTCACCATTGCGAAAATGTCGAAAAAAATTTCCAAACGCGATTTCATCAGGTACAGCATTGCCGGTGTTGGCGCTTTGGCTTTGGGAATCCGGTCAACGGCCGTCATTGCAAATAATTGGAAACATATGGAAACCCCGGTTGGACCTCCTGTAGGATTTTTAGGAAAATTCAGCAAGGAATCGCCTTATTACATCGTGACGCCGAAAGGTGTAAAATGCATGATTTGTCCCAATCAATGTATCCTCCGGGAAGGGGAGGAGAGTATTTGCCGCACCCACCGGGTAAGTGGCGGGAAACTCTATACCATCGCTTTTGGAAATCCCTGTTCGGCCAATATCGACCCGGTTGAGAAAAAACCGTTGTTTCATTATCTCCCATCATCAAGAAGTTTCTCCATCGCTACTGCGGGGTGTAACCTTGCATGCCTGAATTGTCAGAACTGGGAGATCAGTCAGCAAAGTCCTGAATTTACCACCAACATCGAATTATTCCCGGCAGCCGTAGTTGAAAAAGCCATTAAAAATAATTGTAAATCGATTGCCTATACCTATTCCGAGCCCATTGCATTTTACGAATACATGTACGATACGGCAAAACTTGCCAGGGCCCGTGGCATTAAAAACCTGATGATTTCCAATGGTTACATCAATGATAAACCTTTACGCGACCTGGCCCGTTACCTGGACGCGGCCAATATCAACCTGAAAGCGTTCGATGATGAGATCTATACAAAGCTGATTGGCGGGAGCCTGCAACCTGTATTAAATACGTTGAAAACGCTCAAAGAGATGGGTGTCTGGCTGGAGATTACCAACCTGGTTGTTCCGGGCTGGACCGATGATCTCTCCATGATCAAAGAGATGTGCGATTGGCTGATAAAAAATGGATTTTCGGATACACCACTCCATTTTTCCCGGTTTTTCCCTATTTACAAACTGACGAGTTTGCCTTATACCCCCTTGCAGACCCTCGACAGGGCCCGCGATATTGCCCGTAAAGTAGGGATCAAATATGTTTATATAGGAAATGTCCCGGGTACGACTTCCGAAAACACCTATTGTCCGGTATGCAACAAGGTTGTGGTTGAACGCCGGGGATTTGCCATCATCGCCAACAACCTGAAAAATTCATCCTGTAAGTTTTGTGGGGCGCCGATCGCCGGGGTTTGGGGAGGCTGAATGGGACACGGCCCAAGGTCAATCCTGATGGATATCCAGATAGATGGGAAGATGGTCAGAATACCCTCCGATGTACCGGGGCCCACTGTAAGTGCGGTTGGGTTTTTCTCCGAAAAAAGAAGGGTCTTCACTGAGTAAAAATGCTCCTTTATATACATATACATCATGGTAATCAGCCTTTAAACCCATTTTGCCCAAGAACAATGCTTTTGAAATGATGAACTGATCAAGGATGCTCCATTGGCCACGGAATTTGTGGGATCCTACTTTGCCTGTTTTTGGCGACATCAGGTTTACCAGGTCACAATGACCGGCCATGGCAGTATCGGAGCGGGCGCCTAATATTTCCAACAGGCTTTCCGAATAGGGTTCGTCGTTGAAATCGCCCATGATGATGATGTTGGTCGTTCGGCAATCAGCATTTGAAGCGATAATCCGGCTCCCGGATATCGGATCGTTTTTAGTCCTCTCCGGAGCTGGCACGGGACATAAATTCTGTATCGAATCAACCAAAGATCTTAACAAGGATGCGACAAAGTTTCGGCGGGGTTGCGATTTCAGCGCTCCTCCCAGCTTGGAAGGCCAGTGGTTGACAAACAGCGTCAAAGTATCAGAATCCTTTAAAATTCCCTTGACCATCAAGATCTCCCGCGTCTCGACAAGGGTGTCGAACGGAAAACGGACCATGATGCTCCGGCTGTGGATGGGTTTGAATACCGCCGGCCGGTAAAGCAGGGCCACATCCACTCCGCGCCGGTCGGGCGATTCATGGTGGATACATTTGTATTTCCAGGTTTTTAAAGGCGTTTCATAAATGAGTTTATTCATCACATACCGGTTTTCAACTTCACACATTCCGATTATTGCAGGCGCTTCCCAACCTCCTATGGCAAGAACGGTTTTCGCAATATGGTTCAACTTGGTACTGAATTTTGTAAAATTCCAATGCTTCGCCCCGGCAGGGGTGAACTCGTCATCCAGTTTCGTGGAATCATTATAGGGGTCATACAGGTTTTCGACATTCCAAAATACAATCCTGACATTTTGACCTTTAGTTTTTATTGAATCTAAATTGGCACGATTTTCGGACGTGAGGCCGGGCTGACTTTTTGACACATGGGAACCATAAAAAACAGAAGTCCCAAGGGCGAAGAACAGAAAGATTATGGGTATGATTTTCATCCGTATGCAACTTTTATAAAAAGCACAATGTCTAATGGTTATTGTTTTACTTAATCAGGGAAAGGGATGAAAAGTAATAGATCAGAGACGGTTCTTTAACTTTTTTTTAACAAGTGGTTAACACTATTTAACAATGAAAGTGAAAATAATGGTAATCTCCTGTCGTTTGAATGTAGCCACCTTATCTAACAATTAAGTTTAACCTGATAAAATAAAATGTTTGAAGCACTATGAAACGAATTGCAGGAATATTTGTAATTGCCCTGATCGGAGGGGCTGTTTCGCTGGGTTTATACAAAGCATTTGAAACAACCCGGTCTGTATCTGGCCAACATATTTCGGGAATACCCATCCGGCCTGTGAACTATACCCCGGGGGCGGCCTTAAACCTCCCTGATTTTGAGGCAGCGGCAGCCAGTTCGCTGCATGCTGTTGTTCACATCAAATCGGAATTTCAGAAAAAAAGCCTGGTATATGATGATTTTTTTGAATTTATAGACAT
>DYSO01000265.1 GCA_020718225.1 Draconibacterium orientale
CAGGTGATGCCGTACACTGGCAAGCATGAGAAACGTGGTCTGACCCGGATTTCCGTGATTGCTCAAGATTATTCTGGATTGACGAGGCATGTCATCGCTATACAATTCGCTAAAGCAAATGTTAAAAATAAATCCGTCCCCTTTTCCCGTTCAGTTTTAAAAACAAATGAGGCGGAATCCTTGGGATTCCGCCTCATTTGTGACACTCTGACCGGAACAAAACCGGCAGAGGATGAAAAACAAAACAGGCTTGGCCGTGCCTGCCTTGGAAAAAATTATTTCTTCCGGCGAAGCCTTGCGCCCACCAAACCAGCCAGACCAGTTCCAAGCAGGAGCATGGTAGCTGGCACGGGAACCGGGGCACCTCCGCTGCTAAAGGTAGCAACAAAACGATGATCAAAGGATGGATACTTACCGGTCATACTACCTACACGACCAAAGACAGATTGTCCGCCAGCATACACATCCGTCACAATAAAGTGTGCGGTTGCCCCCATAAAATCATTATAATCAATAAGTGCATAAATGGTGCTATTTGCGGTTACATCCTGGTCAATGTCTATAACATTTATTCCGCTAATCACGTTAAACGAAGTTGTGAACAAGGTATTCCCTCCGTTCATCGCATCACTCAAAATAAAATCAAAAGTTTTTCCTGTAGATTCTGCATCGAAATAAAAACCAATACTTTCGAAATGATTCTCGACGGCATCCACTGTTAACGACTGCCCACTGCCCACCCAATCAACATTAATGTGACCATCCCACGACAAACTTGTATCTATCGTAAAAGCACTCGCAACGCCAGCCATTCCTGCCATCATCACCCCAACCGCCAATCCTGCCAATAATTTCTTTTTCATTTCCTACCCCCTTTTATTTTTTTTTCAAGCTGGCGACCATCGCTAATCTTATTACCCCCATGGAGATGGCGTAATTTCTCTTCCTGAGACATTTTGCCATTTCCATGGGATACCCTGTTTGTTGCAAAAATCATTCCATAAAGAAACTACACGTCATTTCATAAAATTCATTGCAATAACAAACCATTACGTACAATGCCATTATTATTTCCATACAGACACATCGGAAAAATTCCGAAAATCCGGAAAAATCAGTCCGGAATTCCCGAAATCCGGAAAAATGGTCGAACTAAAATGCGGCGAGCTAAAATCATTTTCTCGACAACAGACACCATCCTATCGACACAACACCGGCTTTAATTCACCCGCCGTAAGAAAACCGTCCAGATCATCCTGATCATAAAAGGCGCGTTCAAAGAAAAGCCCCTGAGGCGGGGCGGTGTACTGTTTCAGCACCACCGGCTCCTGGAGGAACCGGCGCAGCTCCGCCTCCGTCAACTCCCCTTTG
>DYSO01000143.1 GCA_020718225.1 Draconibacterium orientale
ATGGGGATTCCGGAATACATCAGGGCCATCCGGGAGGACAATGTTGAAGAGGGACTGAGGATCATGTATGAAACCAACCCTTTGCCGGAGATTTGCGGACGAATCTGTACCCACAAATGCGAAACCGTCTGTTCGGTTGGCCACCGGGGCGATCCTATATCGATCCGCTGGCTGAAAAGGTACATCGCCGATCAGGTGCCGGCTTCAAAATACGCAGAAGTACTGAAATCGGATTCCATTGAGAAAAACGGGCGGAAGGTTGCCATCATCGGGGCCGGAGCTGCCGGTCTTAGCGCAGCCTATTACCTGGGGATGATGGGATATCAAGTTACTGTTTTTGAGAAACTTTCAGCTGCCGGAGGGATGATGCGGTTCGGAATCCCCGAATACCGTTTGCCCTATGATCAGATTGATAAAGATGTAAACCATATTCTCTCGTTAGGGGTGGAGATAAAATATGGGGTGACCATTGGGAAAGAGATCAACCTTTTGCAGCTTCAGAAGGATTATGATGCTGTATTTGCTGCCACCGGGTTGCACGATGGGCGCAGTACCCGGATTCCCGGCACGGACCACGCTAATGTCTATCAGGCCATCGACCTGTTAAGGAAAATCACACTGGGTGAACCGATTGATGTTGCTGAGAAAATTGTGGTGATCGGCGGTGGAAATGTTGCCATGGACATCACCCGCTCTTTGGCACGCATGCAACGGCAGAAGTTTGGTAAAGTGCAGACCATTGCCACTTCGCTCGAAACAGAAGATATCATGCCGGCCGACCGGGAAGAGGTTGTGGAAGCCCGGGAAGAGGGAGCCATTATCCATCCTGGTTGGGGCCCGCGTGAAATTCTGGTCGAGGGAGGAAAGATTAAAGGTTTGAAGGTGGTGCAGTGCCTGTCGGTTTTTGATGAGGCAAAGCGCTTTAATCCCAAATTTGACGAAACTGTATCCAACTTCTTTGAAGCAGATATGATTGTCGAATCCATCGGGCAGGGCGCCAACCTCTCTTACATTCCGGCCGATTACATGGAAAAACTGGAAAAAGATCACCGCGGCCGGATCCTCGTTGATACGCTTACCTTCCAGACCAGTCTGCCGTGGCTTTACATGGGAGGCGACATCATCGAGGGTCCGGATGTGATCCACGGCATTGCCAATGGGCATAAAGCGGCCAGGGGAATTGATCAGTATCTTAATTCAATGATGGAGGAACCGAAATGACCGATCTGTCTATAAAATATCTTGGATTAACCCTGAGTAGCCCGGTGATCGCCGGAAGCAGCGATTTTACTGCATCGGTAAAACAAGTTGTCGAAATGGCCAATGCCGGAGCCGGGGCCGTGGTACTCAAATCGGTCTTCGAGGAGCAGATCCTGATGGAGATCGATGCCCAGCGCACCAACAATATGTTCGAATCCTATACGGATAATGAAAATCATGTTGCCTTCTATACCCGTCAGCATGAAGTTCAAGCCTACCTCGATTTGATCCGGGATGCAAAAAAACAGGCTGGAATTCCGGTCATTGCTTCCATACATTGTTCAACCAACGACAGCTGGGTTGACTTTGCAAAAGAGATCGAAAAAGCCGGGGCCGATGCCATTGAACTGAATATCTTCATCCTTCCTTCGCATGTGAACGAAACCGATCTCATGATAACCGACCGGTATATGGATATCATCGGTTCGGTGAAAAAGAGTACCCGGCTGCCGGTTGCGCTTAAAGTGCACCATTACTTCACGGGCATGTCAAATTTCATGGTGAATCTCTCCTGGCAGAGCAATGCCCTGGTTCTTTTTAACCGTTTTTTTAATCCGGATATCAACATCGACACGATGACCATCGGATCGGGAGACAACTTCAGCCAGCCATCAGAAAACGGACTGGTACTGCGGTGGATCGGAATTCTGAGACCCCATGTGAAGGGTGATCTGGCGGCAACAACCGGCATTCACGACGGCGCGGCGGTTGTGAAAAACCTGTTAGCCGGCGCCGATGTGGTTCAGATAGCCACAGCGCTTTACAAATCAGGTCCCGGGGTCATCACCCGGATGAATGATTTTCTGAAAGATTGGATGCAGGCGAATAATTATCAGAAAATTCAGGATTTTCGCGGGAAACTAAGCTACGCAGGCGCTAAAAACCCGGCATTATACGAACGGGCCCAGTTTATGAAGTATTTCAGCGGGTTGGGCCGGTGACCCGGTTTCCATACCATCCGGTCACCGGGCAACGCCGTAGCGTTAAAACCAATAGATATGCAGCGGTCATATTTTCAAATGAGAACCATTGCCGGCTTTACGCTACTGCTGGCGCTCTTGTTTGCAGTCTTTATTTTGCCGGTACTCTCTTTTGAATGGCAGGGGAAAACCTCTCTGATTGTTTATACCATCCTCTATTTTTCAGCCTTCTTTTCGCTTGAAAAAAGAAAGAGATCGATCCTGCTTTTATCCATTTTTGCTTTTTTTACGGAATGGTTTGCGGGTATATTCTCAATCTGGGCGATGGCTACGGTGTCGAAGACGCTGAATGTGATATTCTTCCTGATCATCGTCGTCACACTCGTATATCAGGTTTCAACTGCCCGAAAAGTAACCATGGAGGTGATCCTGGGGGCGATCATCGGATATCTGATGCTCGGACTGGTTTACTCCATTTTTGTTGCATTTATCATGCAAGAGGATCCGGGAGCCTATAACATAACCCAAAATCTTCAGCCTGATTTTGGATCCATCACCCATCTGGGCGAGTCTATTTATTTCACCTTTATAACGTTGACCACTGCTGGTTATGGAGATATCCTGCCAATCAAACCCTACACACGATCGTTTTCAGTGTTAATCAGTGTTTCCGGACAGTTGTATATAGCGATCATCATTGCATTGCTGGTTGGAAAATTTGCCTCCGACAGCGACAATGCAAAATCCGGATAAACTTGCGTTGCAAAAAGGATCCTTATTTGGATGTGCTGAAATATTGCTGACCGTTGCAGGAAGATTAAAAACAATCAATCAGGTTTCATGCTGGAATACTGCAAGCGATTGATTATCTATTGCCCCGGCCTTCAGACGGGGTTTTAAAAGGGATTGCACCAGTCGGATCAATTCCGAAGGGATGACTATATTGTAACCTGAAAAGAAGATGATTATCAACCAAACATAGAAGTGGTGAAATAAAAAAACAATGGCAGGATATTACAGCCCTTCGGGCTTGTTTTGATGAACAAATTCACCGGCACATCAAAATAGAATATAGCACGAAAATCCAGACATTCAATAGGATGGGTTGTCGATTGTGGCTGAGATACACCAGGATGCCTTTTTATAATGCGAATGTAACCCGGAAAAGGACTTCTGTCAAGAAATTGACACGGATAAATCTTGGTTTTTCTTTGATATATATCATAATGGTTTAAGTATCAGCGTTACGGCCCGCGACAATGTGCCAAATTCAGGATATTCTTTTTGTCAGGTTTCAGGGGAACAACGGAGCTGGAAACGCCCCGTGTTAAATGACCAGAACGATAGTAATACGGGAAAAGGGGTGAGGTTTATCGCATAATTTCCAGTACCGAATTCAGCAATCCAGTAAGTAATTCTTGCTCCCTGGTTTTTCTTTCCGGGGTGAAAACTGAAGTTTGATTGAAAAATGCGATCAGAACTGATTGATTTTCGGGCATATACCACATCCAGGAGGTATATCCATAAATGCTACCCGCCATACCCACAACATCTTTGTACTTCATGATGCCAAGTCCTGTATAATAATCCTGGGGAGCCCCGGGTTGGGCAGGAATGGGGATCCAGCTTGTAAATTCATTGTTTAATGAAGCGCTGAGCAATCTCCCGGTGGCAAATGCTTTTGCACAAATCTTTAAATCGGTAAGGTCTGCGTACATGCCCGCTGAGGTCCAACCCCATGTGGCAGACTCTTGTTGCGAGATATCCCTCAAACTACCGTCAAGGTCGAAGGTGTACCCATGTGCATAGTTTCCCTGAATAACGGCCCCTTCAGCCATCGATGTGTTTTTCAGGCCCAGCCGGAAAACTATATTTGTGTTGATTTCGGCGGTGGCTGGGTTTCCTGTGACCGTTTCAATGATAAGCCCAAGTAAGATGTAATCGGTATAGGAATTCCCATAACCCTGGCCCGGTTCAAAAGCTGCCGGATGGGTTAGGGTAATAGCAATGAGCTCTTCGTAACTCCAACTTCTTAACGGATATGTCGTTATAGCTTCAATAAAAGCCGGATCGTTGGTATAGGAAAAAATCCCACTGGTGTGGTTGAGCAGCATCCTCACCGTAATATTCCCTGCGTTGGGTATCCGGGGCTCATAGAGTGACAACTTGTCGTCAAGCGAGAGTTTGTTGTCATCAACCAGTTGAAGCAGGGTAAGGGCGGTGAATGTTTGGGTAACGTCGCCAATCCTGAAAATCTTAAAGGGACTGCTGATGATGTTGTTTTGAATATCGACCAGTCCTTTTATGAGGATTATTTCACCTTTGCCCGGCACATAAATTCCCATAACAACACCCGGAACGTCCATTTCGGCCATGACATTTTGAACCGCGGTGTTTACGGCATCAATCTCATCCTGTGAGAACGAAGGCATCTCGCTTTTGTGACAGCTCCAAAGAGATAGAAGAAAGAGAGATAAAACCATGATCAGTTTTCCCATGCAGATGATTTTGGGTGAGGTACCTTACCTATTGCATGGCAAAAGTCGCAATTTTTTCGACTACATCCCTCTGGATATTAATCTTTTTTTCTGGTATTTATTTTAAATGGAATGTATAACGGACAAAATCCGATAATGGATGTCAGTACAAACACCCCGGCTAAAATAAGAAGGATGATGCCCAGAACGCCGCTAATTGTTCCCATATAAAACAGTATGGCAATAAGAGCTGCAATGACTAAACGGATGACAATGTCGATGGTTCCAATATTTTTTTTCATAATTTTTTATTTTACGATGTTCATTTTTTAGATTGCTTCGGTTTCAACAATTTTGGCGAGGATATCGGCATAGGGCATAAGCAAATATTTTCTGCCTTCAAATTCGATTTCGGTCCCGGAATATTTTTTAAAGATGACCGTATCGCCCACGCTGATTTCCGGGTTTTCAATGGTGCTAAGACCAAGTACCTTAGCGAACATCGGTTTGTCCTCTACCGTGTCGGGGATAATAATACCACCGGCAGTTTGTTTCACTTTTGATTCTGACAGGTCAAGGAGTACCTGTTGGTTAATGGGCTGTAATTCTTTCATGTTGATGTTATTTTAAGTTTATATTTCCAATAATTGTTTTAGTTTGGCCTGGTCAAAACCAACGACAATCTGTCCGTTGATCTCAGTCTGTGGCACTCCCTGTTGTCCGGTCCGACGAACCAGATCCTGAGCTGCCTGCTCGTCCCTCGAAACATCAATATCTGAATAGGGGATGTGGTTTTTTCTCAACCATTGTTTCAGGGTATTGCACCAGGTGCAGGTGGGTGTTGAATATACTGTTACCGATTTCGCCGGCTTGCCGCTTTCTTTTATTTTGGCCTGGTAAACGGCTTCCTCAAGGAGCGCGTTAAAGAAATTCTCCTGATGGCAGCCTTTCAGTACATTTTTCAGTTCTTTCCCTTCAAAAAGAAGCAGGCTTGGGGCTGAGGTGATTCCGTACACAGTGTGAATGTCGCGGACTATGGCAACATCGGCAGAAAGCGTGGTTATTTCAGGATGTTTTTCAGAAGCCAGACGAAGCGCTTCAAATGCACAGTCACTTTGTCCGGAGCCTTTTTTCCATAGAAGGATATAGGTTTTTTCATTGTCCTTAAGCTCGGTTTTCAGTTCGTTGTATGATTTTATCTCTTTCATAATTTCTTGAAATAGAAGATGTATCCGATTAAATGCTCTTCCTGGTTTTTATTTGATGCAGATGGTTGAGCGCTGAAAGGGCTGCGATGGTCCCGTCGCCAATGGCAGTTGTAACCTGGCGATAGCGTTTGGCAATACAATCGCCCGCGGCTAAAACACCACGGACGGATGTTTCCATATCGCCATTGACAATAATTTCACCTTTTTCGTTCAGTTCAATGATCTTCGCCAGGAACTCTGTATTTGGGAGATAACCGATGAAAATAAAAGCGCCATCGGTTTTAAACTCCCGGATTTCACCTGTTTTCAGGTTTTGAATATCAACGGAAGTCAAACTTTCAGATCCATGAAAGGCAGAAATTGTAGAATTCAAAATAAAATGAATTTTAGGATTGCTTTGTGCCTCATCGATGGCATGCTGATAGGCCTGGAAATGGTCGAACTGATGTACGATTGTAACCTTGGTGACATATTTTGTAAGGGAAACAGCCTCTTCAAGAGCCGAGTTTCCACCGCCTACCACCACAATTTCCTTTCCGGTAAAAAAATCACCATCACAGGTAGCACAATAGGAAATACCACGTCCCTTAAATGTGGATTCTCCGTCGGCGCCCATGGTACGGGGCCTTCCACCGGGTGCAAGGATGACAGCATTGCCAGTGTAAGCATTCCCATCTGACAAAATGACCTGTTTGATATCGCCTTCCAGGTGCAATTCGCTGATCCGGATGTTGGCCCTGATTTCGCATCCAAACGACCGGGCCTGCTTTTTCATGATGTTTGATAACTGGTATCCACCTGTTTTTTCAACACCGGGGTAGTTGGCTATTTCATGGGTCAGTACCATTTGTCCACCCACAACTCCTTCATTCAGGATCAGCGTCCTGGCCCTGGCACGGGAAAGGTAAATGCCTGCCGTTAGACCGGCAGGCCCAGCCCCGATAATGATGGCATCGTAATGATTTGTTTTGTTGATCGTTTCCGGTTGAAGCATACTCTCCCGAAAATTTAAATATTCCCAAATTCAGAATCCAGGATAGCCCTGACCTGCTGTTCGTTCTGGATGCTTGAAGTGGCTTTGACAATTTTCCCGTTTTTGTAATAGACCGTGAAGGGCAGGCCCATAAAACCTCTGCATTCAGGTGCATTCCTGATCACGCGTGCATCGGGAATATCAAAATCCATATCGTAGAATTTTACATGGCTGTACAACGGTTCGAACTCCTCCATAATATCATATACCGGAAGGCACATTGGGCCCATTCTTCCACAGCAAATCATGACATTTTCATTTTCTTCTAAAATTTTCTGGTGATCGGAAGCGCTCTCGATGTGCTTAAGATTTGTTTGTAACATGGAAATCAGTTTTAAGTTTATAAATTTTTTGTAGCATGGGCGGATTTGTCAAAAACCATGCCAAATTAAATCGCATAAATATCACTAACTTAACAATCTTTTAGCGGGAAGTTTGGCAGGAGTGGCGCTGTTGGGTAATTTATCCTTGTTGAGGAGAGACCAGGCTCGTTTGTTGTTGGCAGAATGCGGTCAATAAAAATACCGGATATTCTCTGATTTGCCCTGCCTGAACCTCTTTACGGAGGATACAACATGGATTTATGGAGATATCCAGGAATCCCTGCTGAATTAACAAAGTGGTCAATGCTTCCGGGTCAAATCCGAAATGTACCGTTGTATCACCCTGATGGAATGAGCCATCTTCAGGGTAAAGGTCGGCAATTGCCAATATTCCTCCCATCTTGAGATGTTGAAAAAATTGATGCAGGATCGATTGGGTGTCCCGGATGTGGTGAAGCGCCATCTGACAATAGATGATATCGAATGGATCTCCTTGATATTCTTCTGTTTCAAGATTAAAAAGAAGGGTTTTAAATTTTACAAGGTTGTCGGCTTTTATTTTTTTTTCAGCCATTTTCAGCATCTCGGGCGAGCTGTCCATCAGGGTAATTTCCGAAAACTGGTCTTTCAGGAAAAAACTAAGCAACCCGGTACCTGCGCCAAATTCCAAAGCACGCATATCGGCAGATAACGGGAGGGAGCGGATCAT
>DYSO01000144.1 GCA_020718225.1 Draconibacterium orientale
ATCCTGTGCAGCGATGCTGGTTCCGGGCATCGTGAACCATGATCACCTCTCCTTTGAACCGCTCGAACATTTTCAATGTATCCCGGTTTTCCGGGTATTGCTGGGTCACAATTTCCCCGGGACTGAAAAAATATCTGCCGGTTATTTTCATTCCCGTAAGGAGCGATTTCACTGCCTGGAAGATATCGGTGAAATATTTGAAAAAAGATTTCATCTGTCAATTTTCATTTTTACAAATCGGGCACATCGTTTTAAAAATGCCAACCCATTAATACAATAAATGCCATGATCAGTATGTTGACCAGGTTGATCGGCAACAAATATTTCCATTCCAGGGTCAACAACTGGTCAATACGTAAGCGGGGGAAAGTCCATTTGAACCACATCATAATCCAGATTACAAAAAAGGTCTTCCCGATATACCAAATAAAAGGGGGTATAAAATCCATAATATGGTTAAACCCGGCCCAGCCTCCGACATGAAATGGCATCCACCCCCCTAAGAAAACGGTTGCAGCAATGGATGCTACAATGAACATGTTCATATATTCGGCCAGAAAGAAAAAAGCAAATTTAATTCCTGAATATTCGGTGTGAAAACCAGCAGTCAATTCCGATTCGGCCTCTGCTAGGTCAAAGGGGCCGCGGTTTGTTTCGGCTGTACTTGAAATCAGAAATATCACAAAAGCTATAAAAGCAGGAATGTGCCCTTTAAAAATAAACCAACCATTTGCCTGCCCTTCCACGATGGCCGAAAATTGCATGGTCCCTGCCAGAATAATGATCGTAAGCAGCGATAACCCAACCGAAAGTTCATAACTTACAATCTGAGCGCCACTTCGCATGGCGCCAATCAAAGAATATTTGTTATTCGACGACCACCCTGCCAAAAGAATACCAACCACACCCAGGGAAGAGACGGCAATGACATACAATACCCCGATGTCAAAATCGATGGCATGAAGCCCTTTGGCAAAAGGAATGGCGGCAATGGCCATGAAAGAGGCAATGATTACGATAAACGGGGCAAGGTTGAATAAAAATTGATCGGCATTTTTTATTGTGATCAGCTCTTTTAGCATTAACTTGATAAAGTCGGCAATGGTTTGAAAAAATCCATAAGGCCCTACCCGGTTTGGCCCTACCCGGTTTTGCATAAAAGCACAAACTTTTCGCTCGGCATACACCAGAAACAATCCAACCAAAGCATAAAAAAGCAGGATAGCCAACCCAATAATGACCATTTCCACTGCAATGGCCCAAAAAGAGTTCAGGTTCTCACGAAGAAACCGATCGATCCATTGGTTGAATGATGTGAAATCGTAAATACTAAAATTCATAAATACGTTTTATTATCTGTCAATATCGGGAATAACATAATCGAGGGAACCTCCAATAGCAACCAGATCGGCGATCTTGACCCCGCGGCTGATATGGTCCAGGACGCTGAGATTGGAAAAATTGGGGGAGCGGAATTTCATACGGTAAGGGGTTTTGCTCCCATCGCTCACAACATACACACCCAGTTCGCCACGGGCTGCCTCCACCCGCTGGTAATATTCGCCGGCAGGCAATTTAATCACAGCCTTCATTTTTGCCGAATAATCACCGGCGGGAATATTGTCAATAAGTTGCTCTATGATTTTCATCGATTCCCGCATTTCATGCATCCTCATCATATACCTGGTAAAGGTATCCCCTTCCGTCCCTAAGATCTCCCTGAAATCAACTTTATCATACAAGGCATAAGGATGCCGTTTTCTGACATCGCATGAAAAACCCGACGCACGACCCGAGGGCCCGGTTACGCCATAACTGATGGCATCTTCCCTGGAAAGGACCCCGATCCCTTTGGTACGTTCTTGCATGATGATGTTCCCCGTAAGGATATCATCATAATCCTTGATCTTTTTCCGGAAATACTGAATGAAATTTTTTACCTCTTTTTGAAAATTGGGATGGATGTCCATCATAAGGCCGCCCGGGGTATAATAACTGTGAAGCAAACGGGAGCCAAAAGATTCTTCAAAAATATCGAGTATTTTTTCGCGGTCGCGCAGACCATAAAAAAAACAGGTGAGACCACCCATATCCATCCCGAAACTACACCACCACAATTGATGGGAGGCAATGCGGTTCAGTTCATCAACAATCGTACGAATGTATATTACCCGTTCCGGGACATCTACTTCAAGGGCTTTTTCAACCAATAGGCACACTGCATGATTATTGATGTGTGCCGACAAATAATCCATCCGATCGGTAAGATGGATGATCTGTGGGTAGGTGTCCTTTTCACACATTTTTTCAATTCCGCGGTGAATGTAACCGCAATGAGGTTTCAGGCTTTTAACAATCTCGCCCTGCAGGGAGACTACAAGTCTGAGAACGCCATGGGTGGAAGGGTGCTGTGGCCCCATATTAATATGGTACTCCTCCTCCTCTATCTTTTTTACAGGCAGGTTGACGACTTCTTTCATACCTTAACGTTCAACAATATTAATATCATCCACATAATCTTTGCGCAATGGGTGACCATTCCAGCCCTCTTCGAGGAAAATCCGCCGCAAGTCAGGATGATTGGTAAAACGGATGCCCAGAAGATCATAGATTTCCCTTTCATGAAACTCAGCAGTCCTCCAGATATCACAAACGGAATCCACGGAGCCATGTTCGCGATCGGACACACGTACTTTAAGCACCATCTGGTGACGCTGGGTTGTGGATTCGAGATGATACACGATTTCAATATATGAAACCATATCGACCCCGGAAAGGCAGAACAGAAAATCAAAAGCAAGGTCGGCATCACCCGCTAATCCGGCAGCCAGGTTATGCAGTTGGGCCGAAGGGAGGATGAAGGTAGGAAATTGTTTGTTTTCCTGAAATTCAGCGTCAGGGACCAATCCCAAAATCCGCTCCTTCAATTTTAACGTATCCATCTTGAGAAGAATCTACTTTAAATTTTGGGTTTTTCGTGGGTCCGTCAGGCTTTCAAGCTTGATTTTTCGCTGTAGCTGCATCACACCATAAAGCAATGCCTCCGGGCGTGGCGGGCAACCTGGCACGTATACATCTACGGGAATGACATGATCAACCCCGCGGATAACATGATAGGTATTATAAAAAAAAGGGCCTCCTGAAACAGCACAGGCGCCCATGGCAATAACATATTTAGGATCCGACATCTGATCGTAAAGCCGCTTGAGTACCGGGGCCATTTTATTGACAATGGTGCCTGCAACCACAATCATATCGGCCTGTCGGGGGCTGGCACGATAAACTTCAATGCCAAACCTGCTGAAATCGTGGCGGGCCGCGCCGGTTGCCATCATTTCGATACCACAACAACTCGTTGCAAAGGTGAGCGGCCATATGGAATTTGAACGGCCCCAATCCATTACAGCATCCAGCGTAGTCACTAAAATATTGCCACCCTGCTTCCGGAACAATTCCAGGGTTTCATTGTCCCGGAAGTCCGCTTCTTTCATGTTCTTTATTCCCATTTCAAGGCCCCTTTCTTCCAGGCATACAGCAAACCCAAACCCAATACGAAAAAGAAAATCACAATCTCAATAAAAGCCACCTTGCCCAGTTCCTTCATCACTACTGCCCAGGGAAAGATAAAAACACTCTCCACATCAAACACCAGGAAGATGATGGCAAAAAGATAATATCCCACGTTGAACTGAAGCCATGTCAGCCCTTCAGTTGGAATCCCGCATTCATAGGATTCGGATTTTTGTGGATTGGTGGAATGGGGTGCAACATAATGGGCAAAAACAAGGGCAAAACCGACGAGAAATGCCCCTACAATGAAAAAGAGAATCAGACTTTCAGCGCTCATAGCAGGAATCAATTAACAGTGGTCGCAGCAAAGATAAAAATTAATCTGAATTCTCATGGCAGGGCATGAAAAAGATGGCACCTCTTTAATGAACAACAGAACCTGCAGATTTCAGATTATAAAATAAAAGGAAGCTCCCTGTCCGGGTTGGGATTCCGCCCATATCCGTCCGCCGTGACGTTCAATAATACGCCGAACAGTAGCCAACCCTACTCCGGTCCCCTGAAACTCCCGGGTTGTATGAAGCCGTTGAAATGGATTGAAAAGCTTGTCAGCCATCGACATATCAAAACCGGCCCCATTATCCTTGACATAAAAATACTTCTTTCCTGCGCTCTCTGTCAGGCCGAAAGAAATTTCCGGATTTTCGGTTTTACCGGTATACTTCCATGCATTGCCCAACAAATTGTCAAGCACAACACGCATCAATGCCGGATCGGCATGAACACTAAGCCCCTCCTGGATATGGAACTGAATCTTACGTTCCGGGTCACGCAATCGTAATTCTTTCATGACCTCCAGCGCCAAATCGCTGAAGTCCATTTGTGTTGTTTTTATTTCCGAACGGCCCGACCGTGAAAACTGAAGCAGGTCATCGATCAGGCGCGACATGGAAAAAGCTGAATGTAAAATGCGTTCCAGAAATTCCAAGGCCTCGGCATTCAGGCTTTTTGAATATTCTGTCTGGAGGAGCTGTGTATAGCCACTGATGATATTCAGCGGCGACCTCAGGTCGTGGGATACGGTATAGGAAAATGCTTCCAGTTCCTGGTTGGCGGCAACAAGGTTTTCGTTGGAAGCTTCCAGTTCTGCCTGGGTCAATATTAACTGGTCGTTCCGTTGAATGGCAGCTTCATAAACCGATAGCAACAGATCGAGGATTTGCTTTTTTTCGGAGTTAATTGCATATTTATTTCCACGGAACATAATTTCAATTACCATTTCAGTGTTACCCGCTTTTTTCATGTCGCGATTGGCAAGCAGATAATGGATCCGTGATAAAAGATATTGTTCTTCGTAAGGTTTGGTAATAAAATTATCAGCCCCTGCCTGGAGCCCCCTGATAATGTCGAGCGGGTCACGAAGGGAGGTCAGTAAAATAACCGGGATCTCTTTCAGCAATGGGTCGGCCTTGAGTTTTGCGCAGAATTCGTAACCATCCATTCCCGGCATCACTATATCACTGATAATAAGTACCGGTGGCCTGTCGTGGGCTGAATGAAAAGCATCTTTGGCATTGGAAAAGAATGCGGTGGTAATGTTGTTCTGATCAAAAAAATGCTGCAACTTCTTAGCCTGTACCAGGGAGTCTTCTACAACCACAATATGGCCGTTCCCTAATGATAACTGATAGGATGTGAACATATTTAACATTGGTTTTGAAATAATTTATCGATTTCTTTTACAATCGCTTCCGGGGATAGAATACAGGATGCCCCTCCCATCCGGATGGCTTCCCCCGGCATTCCGTGTACCAGCGAACTTTGTGCATCCTGGGCAATGGTAAAGGCCCCGCGATCACGGAGCGCTTTTAATTCTTCAGCGCCGTCCGCTCCCATACCCGATAAAAGGATGGCGATTGTGTTTTTGCCATAGAAATTCAAAACACTTCTGAACAGAAAAGCTACAGATGGCCGCAATCTTTTTTCGGGTGGGGTTTGGGTTACTGCAACCGTCCCGGGCCCTTTCAATCCCAGATGAAAATCCCCTGGCGCCATGTATACATGGCCAGGAAGTAATGCATCGCCATCACTGGCTATATGGATCGGAAGGTTAGAGGTTGAACCAAGCCATTCGCAGTACCCCTGTGCAAAATGAGGGTCAATGTGTTGAACAAATAAAACCGGAACCGGAATGGTTGAAGGCAATAGTTTTAAAATGACCTGAATGGCCTGTGGCCCTCCGGCCGATGCCCCAATGGCTATGATCTTATATTCGGAAGCGGATACGGACAATAACACGGGTTTTCGGTTTGCCTCAGCCGGATAACGGCGGATGGGTTTTACCTTAACTTCCGACATCATTTTTAACGTACTCCTATATTGCCTGGCCGTTTGCTGAAACATCAAATGACCCGGTCCGTAAGGTCTTGGGAGAATTGTCAAAGCTCCGGCCTCAAGGATACTGAACGACATTTTAATTTCTGAAGGGCTATAAAAACTGCTCACAATTACAATCGGAACGGGTGTTGTTTTCATTATTTGCCGGGTTGCTTCAACACCATCCATCCCGGGCATCATAATATCCATACTGACAACATCAACCCTGTTTGTTGAAAGAAATGAAACGGCTTCAAATCCATTTCCGGCGATCCCGGCCACTTCAAAATCAGGGTCTTCGGCCAGAAGGCCTTTTAACAAACCCTGGTTGACCTTCGAATCTTCCACAATCAAAACCCGGATCTTCTTTTTTAAGACCATCTCTGCAATTATATCAAACGATGTATTGTTTCAAGAAGGTTGCTCTGTTCAAAATTGCCTTTCACAATGTATGCATTGGCTCCGGACTCCATCCCGTTTTGGCGGTCAGCTGCCGAATCAAGAGCCGTTAAAAGAATGATGGGCGTTTCCGATACCGCTTTATCCTGCCTGATCTTACGTGTCAATTCAAACCCGTTCATCCCGGGCATTTCAACATCCGACACCACCAAATCAAACATTTCATTTTTTAAAAACAGAAACGCCTCTTTGCCATCCACTGCTGTTTTAACCCTATACCCGGCAGATTCAATGATATTCCTGAGCAACGTTCGGGAAGTAATGGAATCTTCGGCAACAAGGATGCTTTTTTTCTCATCGCCCGTGGTTTCATTATCACCTGTCGATTCTGAAACGGATTCGCCTTTTAAAACAAGGGCTGCCGAATTCATGAGTTCCGGTATATTAAGAATGGGAATGATCTGTCCGTTCCCCAGGATGGTAACACCCGAAATATTGGTGACATGAAGCAACTGGGGCCCCATCTCTTTAACGATTCCTTCCTGCTCCCCATGGATTTGATCAACTAAAAAACCAATTTTTGTCAATCCCAGAGATAGGATTAAAAGCGGCATTGGCGCCCCCGGATCTTTTTTTATTTTTTCCTGTGTTATCCCCAATGTGGCCCCAAGCACCGCCAATGCAATACTTTCGCCGTTCAATATTACGATTTGTTGTGCTTCTACAGTACGAATGTCTTTTTTATATATCCTTACCGCCCGCTCCACATAAGTTGTCGGGATAATAAAAAACTGCTCCTCTGCCTGTACCAGTATCCCGCGAAAATTGGAAATCGTGACCGGTAAGGTAATTGAAAATGTGCACCCTTTTCCCGGGACAGAAGAGATATCAATGACACCCCCCAGTTTTGACACCTTTTCGGCAACAATGGCCATCCCAAGCCCCCGGCCAGAAATATCAGTAATAAAGGGGCTCGTTGACAAACCCGATCTGAAAATCAATGAATATATTTCACTATCGGTAAGCTGTTCCACGGATTCTTTGTTTAAAAACCCCGCTTTTATGGCAGATTGAATGATTTTTTCCCGGTTGATCCCGGCCCCGTCATCCCTGACTGTCATAATGACATTACGGACAGATTCCTGCTGTATGTTAACTTCAATCATACCTGTCGGAGATTTTCCTGACAGCTCCCTGATAGCGGGGGTTTCAATACCATGATCAATACTATTTCTGATCAGGTGGATTAAGGGATCTTTGATTTCATCCAGGATTCTTCGGTCAATTTCAATTTCTCCGCCACTGATAACCGGATTAATCTCCTTTGCATATTCCCGGCCAAGGTCCCGGACTATCTTTGGTACAATATCCAGAAGGGTAGAAAAAGGATACAACAATGTTGTTTTAATATCCAGCAACAGGTCATCAACCATCCTTGATATGGAAAAGTGAAATTGTTCCAACTCTTTATTAAGAGCCGTAATTTCCCTGTTTTTATTCTTTTGTAACTATTCACCCCCTACAAATATTGTAATAACGGGAGCCTGAATCATGTCACGGTTAATACCGATATGT
>DYSO01000145.1 GCA_020718225.1 Draconibacterium orientale
CCGAATATGCCTCAAACGGGGATAACGACCTGAATTGGTATTACAATACGGGATTGAAAAATGATTTTAATATTTATGGAAAAGCCAGCTACCAGTTAGTGAAAAAACTGAATCTGTTTGCCGATCTTCAATACCGTCGGGTCAATTATACAATGAACGGAACCCTGGATAACCTGAGAACCCTTGACCAGGAACATCTCTTTAACTTTTTCAATCCAAAGGGTGGACTTTTTTTCGGAATCAACAAACACCATGATCTGTACTTCTCAATTGGCGTTGCAAACCGCGAACCAAGCCGGAATAATTACAAGGATGCCGATCCGGGGCATGAGCCCACCAACGAAACACTGTACGATTATGAACTGGGCTACACCTTCCGCCTCCCCGGATTTACATTAGGCGCCAACCTTTATTACATGGATTACCGCAACCAACTGGTGCTGACCGGCGAAATAAATAATGTGGGCGAGGCAGTGATGGTCAATGTTCCACACAGTTACCGGAAAGGAATTGAGATTTCGGCTGCACTGGAATTATTTCGCAAGAAGCTCACCTGGAATGTCACGGCAACCGTCAGCAGCAATAAAATCAAGGATTTCGTACAGTATATTGACCTTTATGATACCGACTGGAATTACCTTGGGCAACAAAGAAATGATCTGGGAAACACCCACCTCTCCTTCTCTCCCGGTCTCACCGCGGGAAGCAAAATCACCTACCAACCCATTCCGCAATTTTCCATCAGCTTCAATTCAAAATATGTTGGAAAACAACATATCGATAATACCTCCAATGAGGAAAGGTCGCTCCATGGATATTTTGTGAATGGGATTAGCGGGATGTTTTCCCTGAAAACCAAATTTTTCGAAACGATTCAATTCAACTTCGCTGTCAGCAACCTCTTCAGTGTAAGGTACGAAACCAATGCCTGGGTTTATCCCTACTATTTGGGGAACGAGTACCATGAAATGAATGGATACTTTCCACAGGCTTTGATTAACTTCCTATTCGGGATCTCCCTTAAAATCTGATGAAATTGCTTGCTAATTCGGGATAATATTGATAATCTTGCATTTCATTTTATCAATCCTTAATTATTTAAAATTCAGGTTATGAAAAAGCGATTCCAATGGACTTTTGTCCTCTTGTGTACATTTTTTTTAACCCCTTTGTTATGGGGCCAAAACACCGTTATTGACCTTATAACCCCGATTGCATCTGATCCGGAGGTAAGAACAGGGATTTTGGAAAATGGCCTTGTCTATTATATCCGACAAAACAAAAAACCAGAAAAAAGGGTTGAACTCCGGTTGGTGGTAAATGCTGGTTCGATCCTTGAAAATGATGATCAGCAGGGGCTCGCCCATTTCATGGAACATATGAATTTCAACGGGACAAAATCTTTCCCAAAAAATGAACTGATCAATTTCTTACAGAAAACCGGTGTCAAATTCGGGGCCGACATCAATGCCTATACCAGTTTTGATGAAACGGTTTATATGCTCCAGCTGCCTGCGGATGATTCCGTCCTGGTTGAGAAAGGATATCAGGTTTTGGAAGATTGGGCACACAATGCCCTGCTTGATGGCAAAGAGATAGATAAAGAGAGGGGTGTCATTGTTGCTGAATGGCGGATGGGACTGGGCGCACAGGACCGGATGATGAAGAAGTTTTTTCCGGTCATTTTTAAAGACTCCCGTTATGCCGACCGGATACCCATTGGGAAAATAGAAATTATTGAGCATTTCAAACACGAAACCCTGCGGGATTTTTATACCGACTGGTACAGACCAAACCTCCAATCGGTTATTGTGGTTGGCGATATTGATCCGGATGAAGCTGAGGCCAGGATCAAAGCACATTTTTCGGGCCTGAAAAACCCAACCCCGCCCAGGGAACGAACAGAATACAATATCCCTTCGAATACCACCCCTTTGATAGCCATAACAACCGATAAGGAAGCAACCAATAACATGGTGCTGATTTTTTTCAAACACCCGGCAACCCAACTGAAAACCCTCGGGGATTTCAGATATCAGCTCATGGCAGAATTGTTTACCGGAATGTTAAACAACAGACTTGGTGAAATTTCACAGAAACCCGAATCCCCATATATTTATGCTGCCGGCAATTATGGGGAATTTCTTGCACGGACCAACGATGCCTATATGTTAACAGCGCTATCAAAAGAGAATGCGATTGATAAAAGCCTCCGGACATTGTTGGAGGAAAACGAACGGATAAAGAAGTTCGGCTTCACTCCTACTGAATTTGAACGTCAAAAGGAAGAAATACTCAGCCAATACGATAAGGCATCCAAAGAGTTTGATAAAACAGAGTCGGCAAAATATACCGGCGAATATCTTAACCATTTTTTAACAGGTGACGCCTACCCCAGCGCACGAAAAAAATTGTTATATGTGAAACATCTTTTACCCGAAATCAAACTTGAAGAACTCAACACACTTGCCAATACCTGGGTCACCGATACCAATATGGCAATGGTGGTTATGGCCCCGGATAAAGAAAACGTGAAAGTCCCGACAGAAGCTGAATTGCTCTCGGTGGTCAACCTGTCAAAAACCGAAACGCTCCAACCCTATGTTGATAAATTCAATACCAGTCCTTTGGTTAACAGGGAGCTGGTCCCGGGTAAGACAATCAGCCGGAAAGAGAATGCAGAACTGGGATATACCGAGCTTCAGTTATCAAATGGCGTCACTGTAATAATAAAACCAACGGATTTTAAAAACGATGAAATCCTGGTATCAGCCTATTCCCCGGGAGGAAACTCCCTTTACCCGGACTCGCTTTTTATGTCGGCCAATTACGCATCTCAGGTTATCCGTATGAGTGGCGCAGGAGACTTCGACAACATTATTCTTGAAAAGAAACTCAAGGGTAAAAACCTCCGGATCAACCCCTATATTGAAGATGTTCGTCAGGGAATCCGCGGTAATGCGACACCGAAAGATTTCGAAACGTTGCTTCAACTCATCTATTTATACTTTGACGGTCCCCGTAAAGACTCCACCGCTTTTAATGCCTTCATGTCGCAAATGTCGAACCAGATGAAATTCATGAAGAGCAGCCCCATCATGACTTTTTATGACACCCTGCTTAAATCAGTCTATCCCGGTTATCAGCGATTGGTAGTCTTTCCGACCGAAGCCCGGATGAAAGAGATAAAACTGGACCAGATCTACAACATTTATAAAGAACGGTTTGCCGACGCCAGTAATGTCCGGTTTTTTATTGTCGGTAATGTACAGGTCGATTCCATCACTCCTTTCATTGAGCAATATCTGGGAAGTTTACCCTCGCTGGGCCGAAAAGAAAAATGGAACGATCTTTCCCCTCAATTCCCTGATGGCGCTACTTCCCTGACATTTCATAAAGGAACCGATCCACAGGGGATGGTCGGTATTGTCTTTTCAGAAAAATTTGAATGGAATTCCGATCATTTATTAGCCCTCAGTGTACTGAAAGAAATTATAGCCATTAAACTTACGGAGGTCATTCGTGAAAAACTCAGCGGTGTGTATTCTCCCCAGGTTATGCTAAACCCCGACCATTATCCTCAATCGCAATACCAGCTGATCATTATCTTTGGCTGCTCCCCTGCGGCCACCGATAAATTGACAAAAGCAGTCCTCGGAGAGATTAAAAAGATCCGTAAAAAGGGGCCAACCCTTACCGATCTCCAAAAAGCCCAGGAATCGTTAATCCGTGAACGGGAAACCAATCTCAAGAAAAATGAATTCTGGCAAAGTAAACTTGAATCTGTTTTTTATGATGGCGCCGATCCTCAGTCCATACTTAACTTCCGGGATAAAGTGGATGCCCTGACTGTCGGGGGCCTTCAAAAAGCCTTCGAATCCATGCTCAATCCCGGGAATTATGTTAAGGTTGTTTTAAAACCGGAGATAAAATAGTTGGAAAAGTCCATATCCATAAAAAACAAACGGGCATCCCATGAGTTCTATCTTATTCAGGAATTCACGGCAGGGATTCAGCTGACCGGAACAGAAATAAAATCAATCCGCGATGGAAAAGCATCACTCGTCGATGGGTATTGTACCTTTACCGGCAATGAACTTTTTATCAGGAATATGCATATTGCTGAATATTCAATGGGAACGCATTATAACCACGACCCCAAACGCGACCGCAAATTACTACTGACCAAAAGAGAATTGAAAAAACTGGCCATTAAAGTGAAGGAACGCGGTTTTACAATCATTCCCATTTTATTGTTCATCAACGAAAAAGGATTTGCCAAACTTACCATAGCCCTCGCCCGTGGAAAACACGCCTACGATAAACGCGAATCTTTAAAGCAGAAAGATATGCAAAGGGAGATGGACAGACGGTGACAAGTGACAAGTAACAAGTGACAAATTAATGAAAATTATGAAACTAAAAAAAGTTATAGTACCGCTATTTGTTTGTTTGATATTGCTTTCTGCAACGTTCAGTATTGCTCAGGAAAAACCAGCCCCCGCTGATAAAGAGAAAAAAATTAAGTGGTATTCCTTTGAAGATGCATACAAGCTTAACAAAAAAAAGCCAAAAAAGATGTTTGTTGATGTGTACACCGATTGGTGTGGCTGGTGCAAACGGATGGACAATGAAACCTTCGCAAATCCCATTATTGCGACCTACATGGAGAAGAATTTCTATTGTGTAAAACTGGATGCAGAACGAAAGGATACCGTAATCATTGACAATACCGTTTTTGTCAACCCGAATCCGGGAAGTAAACGAAGTACCCATAAACTGGCCATTGAGCTGTTACGCGGAAAATTGTCTTATCCTTCCTATGTGTTTTTAAATGAAAAAGGACAAATGATCACAGTCATCCCGGGTTACCACCCTCCGGCGGAGTTTGAGCCCATGATCCATTATTTCGGGGATGATGCCTACCAAAATATGAAATGGGATGAATATAAGACCGGTTTTCAGGGAACCATTAAATGAAAAAAGCTGCATAAAGCAGCATTTTTTCGAGGGGTGGAAGATGGGGCTCGAACCCACGACCTATAGATCCACAATCTATCGCTCTAACCAGCTGAGCTACGACCACCATGTTTAGGGCTGCAAAAGTACAAAAAAAAATATATCTGACAAAACCCAAAGCCGCATCCATTGTTTTTTAACAAACAAAAAAAAAAGTTTTCCGGTTCTTTGCGTTCATTAGCCTGGAAAAAGTTCAAAATGAACAAGATCGGGATGGGATCTTTATGGTTCATTGGGTTGGCGACATTGACTGCCATTCTGGGATATCTCATCACCCCCGATCCAACCCCGTTTGCCAATGATCAGTATCTTGAACTGGGACTAAAAAAACCGGGTTTTACCGTCACTATGTTACCCGTCAGGAAAAAAATCACGGTCCCGGAATTAAATCCCTTCTGGTTCATGATAAAAGGACAAACCCGGGATTTTAACCTTATTCCGATACGTCATTACCAGGTTTTCGAAAAACGGATTTATTATCTGGAATATGGCGCCCTGTCTGGCGATCCCTCTTTTGTAAAATCGCTTCCGGTCAGCGAAGTTAAAATGCCGCTGACAAAAACTTTCTGGTTGGGAACAGACCGATTTGGACGCGATTATCTGAGCCAGCTTATGATCGGTACCCGTGTCAGTCTTTCGGTCGGGTTTATCTCTGTTGCGATTTCGCTCGTTATTGGAATCCTGATCGGTTCCCTGGGTGGTTTTTACCGCGGTTGGATCGATCGGTTGGTGATGTGGCTGATCAATGTGGTATGGTCAATTCCCACCTTGCTCCTTGTAATTGCCATCACCTTCGCCCTTGGAAAAGGATTCTGGCAGGTGTTTATCGCGGTTGGGCTCACCATGTGGGTCGAAGTTGCCAGGGTCGTCAGAGGACAGATTTTAAGCATCCGCGAAAAAGAGTATGTGGAGGCTGCCAGGGCTTTGGGGTTTTCAGATTTCCGGATCATTTTTCACCATATTCTGCCCAATGTCATGGCAGCAGTCATTGTGATCTCAGCAGCCAATTTTGCATCGGCGATACTCATGGAAGCAGGGTTGAGTTTTCTGGGGTTGGGAGTTCAGCCGCCGGTGCCTTCGTGGGGTTCCATGATCAAGGAAAATTATGGATATATTGTTCTGGATTGTGCTTATCTGGCCATTCTTCCGGGTATTGCCATCATGATGATGGTACTGGCTTTTATGATGGTTGGGAATGCGCTCCGGGATGCGATGGATGTCAGGATGACCGGATCCTAATCTTATCTGCTGTACTTCTGATCTCCGATGCAGTGAAGCGGGACTTTGGTCCGCCGGCATTTACCCGCATTAATAAAATATTTGATTGAAAAATAAAAATCAAGGCCTGTAAAATCCTTGAAGTTGAAAAAGCCCCCAATATTATCTGTTCCCATGGTAAAACCAAAAAAGCGCAGGGAAACCCCAACCCTTGGCCACATATAATCATAGAACGAAACCGGGATGCTGGCCTCAAACCACGCGCTCTCATAGCGTGGGGTTATGGAGATTGCTGACGGACGGATGATCGAATGCCTTCCCATTTTCAATCCAATCACCATACTTGTATTCAGATACCAATGTTCACTGAAATGATAATCGAATTGAGCGCTGATGGCTCCCGGTAACCAGAGAAGAAATTCTGTACCCAGATACAAAGAGGTCGTATCATTGTAGAATTTCATACTCAGGGTATCCAACAACTGACTGATGCTGGTATAATCAAACCGGGTTATGTGTGCCCAATAGGAAGCCCTGTTGTCAATACTCAGTTTCTGTGCATTGTAGTTAAAACGGATGGCCCCGAAATCGATCAAAGCAATACCAATCCTGTAGCGATATGGCTCATACGTCCGGGAACATAGGGAGGTAAAATACCGATCTCTGTGAAATGGGGATAAACGCGTATAGGTAACACCGATATCACCACTGAATCCGCCACCCTTGATTTTTTTTGAAAAATCCAAATCGTTGGTCAAATAATCAACCGGTAATGAAAACCCCATCCTTGCATCCATATTTCTGATATCGACTGTTGAATCGTTCAATACGGTATAGTCAATATTGTCAACATCAAGGTAAAAACCCCCAGCACTAAAAAGCCTTTTTATATTGATCCCTGCCGATAATTTATTGAAACCGTGTGCATATAAAGTATATGCATACGCAAGGCCGATTTCGCCCCAAACCATGGCCGATCCGCCAAAAGGCACATTATCCGAATAACTCACTTTCTGCTGAGGCTTGTAATTTAATCCCAAATAAGAAAAATTGACAATTTCATAAGGAATTTGTCGCATGGAAAAAACCGACCGAAGGGAAGTATTGATAGCAAATGCATGATTTTTCCATATCAGCATCGCCCCCGGGCCATTGATGCGCACATTATTGAAAACATTTTTAGGCCGGGTATTGCTATATAGATAAAAATACCGTTCCCCGGTCCCATATTGTTGACTATATGCTGGCCATTCATAGTCGGATTGAAAAAAATGAACAAACCGGTAATCGCTTTTTGAAAGATAAACAGCATTGTTTTCGAAAAAAAATCCGCCCCCTGTCAATTGAATATCGAGATATTGCTTTGAATTCAGAAGTGCACTGGGATTTAATTGAAGGCTATTAATCCCGGCATAATTCCCCAGGGCAATACCTAACATATCCTGTCCGAAAACAAAGAAGTAAGAAAAAATTAAAAAGAATATGCAAGTCAGTCGTAACATCAACTATTTGATAATACCTTAAATCCGCGACGAAGTTATGAACAAAAGCCGTCAAAACATTGTGTA
>DYSO01000266.1 GCA_020718225.1 Draconibacterium orientale
AGGGTGGATAAGCGGCAGCGCATCCACCATCGTGGGATATTGTGGTGGATGCGCTGTCGCTTATCCACCCTACCAAAAGGATATAACTGTTATTTTGGCAATTTCTATCCCCTTTATGATTTTTTATAGACCATCAATCAACAACGGAGTGATCATGTGGAAACCGGACGGGATGCGGAGTTATGGTTTGTTTCTCACGCTGTTTCTTTCTCTTCTTACCCTTGCCGGTTGCGGCGGCAAGGTTGAACAGGCGGATCTGGGGCCTGTTTTTTTCCCTCCGCTGCCCAATGAGCCGCGTATTCAGTTTTTAAAAGGGATAAGCACCGCCGAGGATGTGACGGGAAAAGATGAGTCTTTTGGTCTGATAACCGTTGTCGGCGAGGCTGACGAACGTATTGATCAGATAGTCAAACCATATGGGGTCGCCGCCTATAAAGGGAAAATCTATGTCTGCGATACGGGCGCGGCTCAGGTGCTGATCCTGGATCTGGTCAACAAGAAGTTTGAAAAACTGAAAGGAAATTTCAGCTCCGGCAAGTTGAAGAAGCCTATTAATCTCGATCTGGACGATGAAGGGAAATTGTATGTTACCGATACTTCTCGCAAAGAGGTCGTGGTTTATGATCAATCCGGTAATTTTTTGAAAGGGTTTGGCGCCACATGGGACTGGAAGCCCATAGATGTCGCCCTATCCGGCAAGTATCTGCATGTAACCGATTTTAAAAAACATGAAGTGAAGGTGTTGAATCGGGAAGATGGGAAAGAGCTTGCCGCCATTGGTTCCAATGCGGAAGAATTAGTCGACAGGCTTTCCATACCATTGGGGCTGTCCGTGAACAAAAAAGGGGTTATTCGGGTGGTGAACCTGACAAATGGCAGGGTTATCTCACTGGATCGGGACGGTCATGTCCTTGGCGCCTTCGGAAAGTTGGGGGATGGCTTTGGTGAGTTCGGAAGACCGAAGGGGATTGATGTCGACGAGCAGGACCGTCTCTATGTGGTGGACACCGCCCATCAAAACATCCAGATGTTTACCGACAAGGGGCGCTTGCTCGTTTTTTTTGGTGATCCCGGTCTGCCCAAGGGCTCGATGAACATGCCGGTCGCCGTGGCCGTTACCACCGATAATCTGGATTATTATCAGACCCTCGCGGCTCCGGGATTTATCCTGGAACGGGTGATCATTGTCACCAATCAGTATGGCAGTGAAAAAACAGATAAGGTCGCAATTTATGGTCTTGGCGCGATGAAAAAGTAAGGTGTTTTTTGAAACTAACCCCGATGAACGGGATAAGTGCCTTTCGCAGATTATTTTCTTGTAAAA
>DYSO01000022.1 GCA_020718225.1 Draconibacterium orientale
GGGGATGAGGTACCCTGGGACAGGGGGTTAGGGGGATGAGGTACCCTGGGACAGGGGGTTAGGGGGATGAGGTACCCTGGGACAGGGGGTTAGGGGGATGAGGTACCCTGGGACAGGCGGACAGGTTGGACAGGTTAAGCTGACAAACTCGAAACGCCAAATTCCCAAATGGATAGAATTTCAATGGAAATATTCAAAGAATTTTTTGTAATTTCGCGACTTGTTAGGGGATTCACAAATAGTGAAAATAATATCTTAAATTTCAATATGTTATGACTAAAATCAAAAAGTATTTATCGTGTGATGGCAACCAGGCAGCTGCCCACATGGCCTATATGTTCAGTGAGGTGGCGGCAATCTATCCCATTACCCCTTCATCGAACATGGCAGAGAATGTGGATGAATGGGCTGCTCATGGCCGGAAGAATATTTTTGGCGATGAAGTGAAGGTTGTTGAAATGCAGAGTGAAGCTGGCGCAGCCGGAACATTACATGGTTCGTTACAGGCGGGTGTTCTCACCAGTACTTTTACTGCATCGCAGGGATTGCTTCTGATGATTCCGAATATGTACAAGATTGCAGGTGAGTTGTTGCCTGCCGTTTTCCATGTCAGCGCCCGTAGCGTGGCTGCCCATGCACTTTCCATTTTTGGTGACCACAGCGATATTTATGCTACCCGCCAAACTGGTTTTGCCATGCTTGCGGCCGGTTCTGTTCAGGAAGTGATGGATCTGGCAGGTGTTGCCCACCTTTCTGCCATCAAACTGAGACTACCGTTTCTTCATTTCTTTGATGGTTTCCGTACCTCTCATGAGATTCAGAAGATCGAATATTTCGATAACGAAGATATGGCCGGACTGCTGGATACCAAAGCATTGCAGGAATTCCGCGACCGTGCCCTCAACCCCGAACATCCGGTGACCCGTGGTACTGCCCAAAATCCCGATATTTTCTTCCAGGCCAAAGAGGCGGTAAACCGTTTCTACGAACCGGTAGCCGATGTGGTGGAGGCTTATATGCAGGAGATAACCAAACTGACCGGTCGTGTTTATCATCCTTTTACCTATTATGGCCATCCGGAAGCGGAAAATATTATTGTGGCCATGGGATCCATTACCGATACCATCAAGGAGGTCATTGACCACCTCAATTCCAAAGGCGAAAAAACAGGTTTGATCTCCGTTCACCTTTACCGTCCATTTTCTGAAAAATATTTCTTCAACGTTTTGCCCAAGAGCGTAAAGCGGATCTGTGTCCTCGACCGTACCAAAGAACCAGGCGCCAATGGCGATCCCCTATACCTTGACATCCGCGATATGTTCTACGAAAAGGAAAACCGCCCGATGATTATTGCCGGAAGGTACGGGCTGAGTTCCAAAGATACAACCCCGTCGCAGATCATCTCCGTTTATAAAAATTTAAAGGCAACCGAACCGAAAAACCATTTCACATTGGGCATCATCGACGATGTTACCTTTCATTCGCTGCCATTGCTTCCGGAAGCGGACATTGCACCGCCGGGGACCTATTCTGCCAAGTTTTATGGAATTGGTTCTGATGGGACCGTGGGCGCCAATAAAAACTCCATCAAAATCATCGGGGATAATACCGATAAATATGCCCAGGCTTATTTTGCATACGATTCAAAAAAATCGGGCGGCATCACTGTTTCACACCTTCGTTTTGGCGATCTGCCCATCCGTTCGCCCTACCTGGTGATCACCCCTGATTTTGTAGCCTGTCACGTTCCGGCCTACCTCGAAAAGTACGATATGCTGAAAGGGCTTAAAGAGGGTGGGACTTTTCTGCTTAACTCCATCTGGGATGCAGAAGAGACCAAACAACGGCTGCCCGGTCGTATGAAGAGATATATGGCAGAACACAACATTAAGCTCTATATCATAGACGCTACAAAAATTGCAGAAGAAATTGGCCTGGGAAACCGCACCAACTCGATTATGCAAAGCGCTTTTTTCCGTCTGGCCAATGTAATCCCTTATGAGGATGCCGTCAAGGAGATGAAAAAAGCCATCTACAAAACTTACGGTCGCAAAGGTGAACATATTGTAAATATGAATTATGCAGCCATTGACCGGGGAGGAGAACTTACCCGGGTGGATGTACCGGCTGAGTGGGCCGGCATTGAAGTGGCGCTTGTTGAGGATGCAAACAAAAGTGATTTTATCCGACAGATTTTCGACCCGGTTAGCGCTATGAATGGCGACGATATCCCTGTAAGCGCTTTTGTCGGACGCGAAGATGGCACTTTCCCAAATGGCACAACCCAGTACGAAAAACGGGGCATTGCAGTGAATGTCCCTCAATGGATCCCCGAAAACTGTATCCAGTGTAACCAGTGTGCCTATGTTTGTCCTCACGCTGCCATTCGTCCTTTTCTGCTCAACGAGACCGAGAAATCGAATGCCCCTAAGGGGATGACGAGTCTGAAAGCGGTTGGCAAGGAACTTGCCGGATTGGAATTCAGGATCCAGGTAAGTACCCTTGACTGTACCGGATGCGGCAATTGTATCGATGTTTGTCCGGCAAAGACCAAAGCCCTCGAATTTAAAGAGCTTGGTTCGCAACTTCACGAAATGGAGAACTGGGAATACCTGATTCAGAAAGTTTCGTATAAAACCGATGTTGTCGATCGTTTTAAGACCTTTAAAAACAGCCAGTTTGCCCAGCCCCTCTTTGAATTTTCGGGCGCCTGTGCCGGTTGTGGTGAAACACCCTACATCAAACTGCTAACCCAACTTTATGGGGAGCGTATGATGATCTCAAACGCCACGGGATGTTCTTCCATTTATGGCGGTACAGCCCCGTTTACCCCCTATCGTCCCAACGCTGAGGGCAAGGGTCCGGCATGGGCCAATTCCCTTTTTGAGGATAATGCAGAATATGGGTTTGGCCTGGCGGTCGGGGTTACCAAACTTCGCCAGAGGATGGCTGAAAAGATGCGTAGCGCCATCAAAGAAAACTTGATGGGGCAGGAAACAATGGAAACCATGAAAACATGGATTGATGCCATATGCGATGCAGAGGGTTCGAAACAAGCTTCCGGAAAGCTGATCCCGTTGCTGGAAAAGGAAAACAACCCGCTGGCAACCGACCTGCTGAATCTACGTCAGTACCTTATTAAGAAATCGATCTGGGTCATTGGTGGTGACGGCTGGGCTTATGATATCGGTTACGGAGGGTTGGACCATGTTATTGCTTCCGGCGAAGACATCAACATCCTGGTACTCGACACGGAGGTATATTCAAATACCGGAGGACAGTCTTCGAAATCGACCCCGATTGGCGCGGTTGCAAAATTTGCTGCTTCGGGGAAGAAAGTCCGTAAAAAAGACCTTGGCGCCATGGCCATGACCTATGGTTATGTGTATGTTGCACAAGTCGCGATGGGGGCCAACAACAGTCAGCTTTTCCGGGCAATGAAAGAGGCCGAAGCCTATCGCGGACCTTCGCTCATCATCGCTTATTCCCCCTGTATCAACCACGGGTTGCACGACGGGATGGGCAAATCGGAAGAGGAGATGGACCGCGCTGTCGTTTCCGGATACTGGCAACTTTACCGGTACAATCCGTTGAATGAAGCAACCGGGAAAAACCCCTTTACCCTCGACTCAAAAGAGCCACAATGGGATAAATTTCAGGAGTTTCTTAACAGTGAAGTGCGTTATACTTCGCTCAGAAAGATGTTTCCCGAAGAGGCTGACATCCTGTTTAAGGCGGCCGAGGAAAACGCAAAATGGCGCTATAAACATTATCAGCGCCTGACCGAAATGGATTACAGCAAATAGTTGCCGGGAACATCACGCCCATCCGGAAAACAGGGGTTATTTTCATTGGAAGATGGAAAATAACCCCTGTTTTTTTATTTCCGGAAAAACTTATATTTGTGGAACATTTTTAAACCTATATGATATGGCCGACTTAACAACAAAATATATGGGGCTTCAGTTAAAGAATCCCGTAATTATCGGAGCAAGCAACCTGGTAAAGGATGTTGATAACTGTAAAAAAATGGAAGAGGCTGGCGCCGCTGCCATTGTTTATAAAACCCTGTTTGAAGAACAGATTGAACTGGAACGGTTACAGCTGAGCGAAGAGCTGAACCAATATAACGAGCGTCATGCCGAGATGATTACCCTTTTTCCCGACATAGACCATGCCGGTCCCCGCGAACACCTGGGACATTTAAAAAAGGTGGTCAATGCCGTGAACATTCCGGTTATTGCCAGCTTGAACTGCACTTTTAGCGAGACGTGGGTAGAATATGCCAAAGAACTTGAAAACACCGGGGTCAATGCCCTGGAGCTCAATTTTTATGCAGTCCCGGGCGATTTCAAACGCGATGGAAAGGGGATCATCAATGAGCAGATCGATGCGGTGAGCGAAGTGAAAAAGAATATCAGGATCCCTGTCAGCGTTAAGCTCAGCCCGTTTTATACAAATGCCCTGATGGTGATTCAAAACATGTATTATGCGGGAGCGGATGGTTTTGTTTTATTCAACCGGATGTTTCAGCCCGGTATTGATCTGGAAAAGGAGGAACATCATTTTCCCTATAATTTCAGCCATGAGGAGGACAATTTATTGCCCCAGCGGTTTATCGGGTTGCTTTATGGGGAGGTGCGCGGTTCCCTTTGTGCCAATTCCGGTATTTTCACAGGGCATGATGTGGCCAGGATGGTATTATCCGGGGCCGACAGCGTACAGGTTGTCAGCGTCATTTATAAGCATGGGATCGGTCATGTGAAAAAGATACTGGAAGAACTTTCGGCATGGATGGACCAGAAAAAATACGCAACCCTGGATGATTTCCGTGGAAAACTCTCACGTAAAGTCCTGAAAGATCCCTTTGCTTACCGGCGGGCCCAGTATATCGACATCCTGATGAAAAGCGACGAGATTTTCAAAAAGTATCCGGTGCGGTAACGTTTTTATTGCAGGTTCAGCTGATAGAGCATCCGGGCCTGCACTCCTTTCATTTCGCTGATTTCCTTAAGGTAACGATAATACTGGTAATTTTCGCCCAGGGTTTGTTTCAGGCTGGCAGAAGGATCGTTGCCGGTAATCTGGTCAATCAACTCTTCGAACCACTCTTTTTGTTCAGGAAGTGATATCAGATGGTAATCGGTGGTTTTGGCAAGTTCTGCGGCCACTTCGATGGCTTTGGTAAGTCCGCCGAAATCGTCGATCAGTCCGATGGTTTTAGCGTCGCTTCCGCTCCATACCCGTCCCTGGCCGATGCTGTCCACCTTGGAAATATCAAGGTTACGGCCGGCGGCTACTTTACCGGTAAAACCCTCATAGATATGGTCTACTTCCCGTTGGAGCAGCATGGTCTGGTAGGTTGACAGTGGTTTCATCACCGGGATGTAATCCCCGTTTTTATTGGTCATGGCCCAGTCGAAGGTGATTCCCAGTTTTTTGGAAAAGAGGCCCTGGAAGTTGGGGATGACCCCGAACACGCCGATGGAGCCGGTTATGGTTGTCGGATCGGCAATAATTTTAGTAGCGGCACAGGCGATGTAATAACCACCGCTGGCGGCAACATCGCCAAAGGAGGCAACCACTGGTTTTACCTTACGGGCAAGATCTATTTCGCGCCAGATTACGTCGCTGGCAAGGGCGCTTCCTCCTCCGGAGTTGATGCGGAATACGATGGCCTTTACCTTTTCATCTTCACGGGCTTTCCGTATGGCTTTTGAGGTCTTTTCGGAACCGATGCTCTGGTCGTCTCCTTCGCCCCCGCCAATCGATCCGCTGGCATATATCACTGCAATTTTATGTTTCAGGTTCTCCTGTTTTTTCGTTACAACAACATCGGTGTACTTATCCATGGTGACATATTGGATCTTCTTTTTTGCATCGATGGCCAGTTTTTTCTTCATTTCGTCCAGCAGTTCATCTTTATAAACAAGCTGATCCACGAGTTTGTATTTTAATGCATCCTGGGCTGTCTGGATTTTCAGGCTGTCGGCGATGTTGTTTAATTCAACTTTCCCGATTTTACGTTCTTCCGAGATTCCGTCAACCATATTTTCCCAAATATCGGTGATCAGTTCTGTGATCTGTTTGCGGTTTTCGGGGCTCATTTTATCAAGGAAAAGGGGTTCTGTTGCCGCTTTGAACTTTCCATGGCGGATGATTTGCATTTTAACATCCAGTTTTTCTAACAATCCTTTCAGGAAAACCATTTCCGATGCAACTCCTTTAAAATCGATCCCGCCCTGGGGGTTCAGGAAAATTTTATCGGCAACGGAAGCCAGGTAATAGGACTTTTGAGATAATACTTCTCCATAGGCCCAGATGAATTTTTCCGATTTTTTAAAGTTGAGCAGCTCGTTACGGATTTCATCGATGGTTGAAATTCCGGAAG
Source organism: Draconibacterium orientale (assembly GCA_020718225.1). Classification (GTDB taxonomy): domain Bacteria; phylum Bacteroidota; class Bacteroidia; order Bacteroidales; family FEN-979; genus CAIVAT01. The sequence goes on from DYSO01000022.1 coordinate 6,392, forward strand.
GGATATCGCTCAGATCGAGGTATATCCCGGCGATATTATCGTCTTTCGCTGCTTTTTCGAGATTTTCAAGAATGTCGTTCAGGCCGGTGATTTTTTCAGGGCCGGAATAGCCCATGACCAGTTTTGATTTGGTGCCGCGATCGGCAATTTCTTTATTGAACCGGGCCAGCAGGATTGTGTTTTTCGAAACGACTACCTCCTCATGGGAGGCCATGGCAACAATACCTGCAACGATACCGATAGAAATCAGCGTTACGATGATAATCAGGATCAATGTTCCCAGCATGCTGGCAAACATGAATTTAAAAAACTGTTTCATAATTTTTTATTTTGGAGAAGACAAAGATAAATAAATCGGTTGAAATGTTAGATGTTGAATGGTTTTAAACATTTTTTTGTGTATAACTCCTTCTGGTAACGATCGCGGGCAGGCAGAAATTGGCGTATTCTTGCAACCGGGTTAAAAAATTTTTATGATGTACAGCAGGCAATTTCTGCTATTCTTATTATTTTTTGGTTTTTCCGTTCCCTCTTTTTGTGGTGAAGAGGGGGAAAAGGGGAGTACAACCGGTGAAAAAAAAAGGGTGGTTGTTGCTGGAAAAGCGAAGGCAGTCAGCCGGGGCCCGAAGATGGCCATGCCTTCGGTCATGATTATGGATTGGGGAGGGAAAGCCCCGGTGTCGCTGATCCGTTTTATGTTGATGAACAATGAAGGGTTGGATTCGATGTATGTTTCACGACTGGTAAAGAGTTATATCGTTGAGTGCAGGCTGGAAGGGGTAAATCATGATGTGGCTTTTTGTCAGATGTGCCTGGAGACCGGTTTTTTGAAGTTTACGGGTTCGGTGGGTCGTTATCAGAATAACTTCTGTGGCATGGGGGCTGTGGATGCTTTTTCGGCTGGCGATTGGTTTGGCAGCCTGGAGGAGGGGGTGCGGGCCCATATCCAGCACCTCAAGGCGTATGCCAGCATGGGGCCGCTTGTTACCCCGATGGTTGACCCAAGGTTCAACCGGGTTCGCCGGGGCACTGTTTTTACCGTATATGATCTGAGTGGTACCTGGGCGGCAGATCCTGATTACGGGTTCAAGATTGATTATCTATTAAAAAAGTTGTACCGGAATTAAAGAGCGGGGTTCATCCCTGTTCTTTGACGAGGGTGTGCATACCGGCAGGGTATTCGGCTAAGATTGTATTTTTCAGCCAGATATAATCGGATTCATGGTTGACGAAATCGAGGTTGTTGGTATCGATCAGCAGTACCCGCAGGTAATTTTGCTGACGGAGGAAGTCGAGATATCCGTTTTGGATTTTATCGAGGTAGTCGAACTGAATATTTTGTTCATAAGGGCGGCCGCGTTTCAGGATATTCCGTTTGAGGTTTTCCAGGTTAAGGTAAAGATAAACGATCATATCGGGTCGTGGCACCACCGACGATACGATTGAAAACAGCCGGGTATAGAGGGTGAATTCAAGAGATTCCAGGTTTCGGCTGGCAAAGATCAGGGATTTAAAAATGAAATAATCGGCGATGGTAAAAGTGGTAAAGAGGTCGGGTTTGTTGAAATGGTTTTTAAGTTGTTGGTAGCGGTCGGCTAAAAACGACAATTCCAGGGGGAATGAGTATCGGACGGGGTCTTCATAGAATTTGGGGAGAAACGAATTTTCTTCGAATTGTTCAAGGATAAGTGAAGCGTTTAGTTCGGCGGCCATGCGGGTACTCAGGGAGGTTTTTCCGGCGCCGATGTTTCCTTCGATAACGATATAATTATACATAGGTTCAGGTTGCAGGAGACAGGTCACTTGTTGTTTTTTATTTCTTTCAGCAGTTCCCCGACTGTTTTTCCCAGGACCGGATGTTTAAAACCGGGTGCGATTTCGGAAAGGGGTTCTAAGGCAAAGCGTCGTTCATGAAGTCGTGGGTGGGGTATCATCAGGGTGGTTGTAAAAATCATTTTTTGGCCATAAAAGAGGATATCGATATCGATGGTTCTTCCGGAGTATGCTGGTATTTCATTTTCAGCCTGTGGGACCAGGGGGTTGCCGGGTGTATGCAGGGTTGGGCAGTGACAGCCGTAACCCATGCGGGTTCTGCCCAGGGTTGATTCAATATCCAGGAAGGTTTCGAGAAGTTTTTCCGGAGGCAGCATGGTTTCAATTTCGATTGCCTGGTTCAGGAAAGGGATGGGGTCGGTAAAGCCCCATGGTTCTGTTTCGAAGATGGAAGAGGATTGCAGGATGGGGCCGGCTTTTCCGGTAATCAGGCCCAGGGCCTGATGTAATAATTTCCGGCGGTCGCCGCGATTTGAACCCAGGAGTAAAAAAACTTCACGCATGGTACAAATGTCGAAAAAAAAACCCGGCTTCAGACCGGGTTTTTTTTAACAATCAGTAAACAAATTACTTCACGATATTCTGGAATTCAGGGGTATTGGTGAAGCTGTAGAATTCGCGGTCGCCTTTGGCCTGGGCTTTAAGATCGGGATTCTGGCAGGCTTTCATCAGGTACTCGTACAGCATTTTGCTATTGTTGGTACGGGCACCAACAATGGCGAGGAGGTAGAAGGTTTCGGGTGTTTGTGGGGCGCACCGGAGGGTAGCTTCGGCGGCGCTGTTGTTGCCTGACACCAATTGTGCGAGACCCAGGTTGTAGTTGCATTTTGCATTGGCAAGCAGGGTCAGCGCTTTTGGATAATCGCCGGCAGGGATCATCAGGACACCCTGGTTGTAGTTGGTATTTTCGCCTAAAGTAGCTGCTTTCTTGAAATGTTCTTCTGCTTTTTTCAGGTGTTTATTCCGGGCAGCCACAACACCGAGGTTATTTTCGATGAGGCCGTTATTGGGGGCGATGCGTTGTGCTTCAAGAAGGAGTTCGTGGGCTTTAAGCAGGTTTCCTTTGTTGATTTGGGCAACGGCTGCATTGTTCAGCGCTTTCCAATTTTGCGGGAATTGTTTTGCAGCATTTTCGGTAATGGTAGCGATGGTATTGATATCGTTGGTGAGGGTAGCAGCGTAGAGTAATTCTTCCACTTTCAGTTTTTCGGGATTAGAAACAGCATATTGGCTGAGTTGGGCATCGGTCAGGCGGGGTTCATAAAGGGTAGCAGTAATTTCACTACGACGTAACGGGGGGAGCAGATCATTTTCGATTTCCGGATAGATCAGGATCATATTGCGGATTTCCTGTTCTTTCTTTAATTGATCGGCGCTGGAATTGATCACGTTCAGGATTTTACTTTTATCCTTCAGGTTGCTGCTTTGGACAGCTTTGAGGAATCCGTTCCAATCGGGGCCATGGTGTTGCAGAACCATATTGACATCTTTTCCGGCAGCGTCAACGGCTGCTTTCACTGCTTTCTTGTCTTTGTTGTCTTTATTGGCTTCTTTCTCCCATGTCTGGAATTGTTCGATCATATATTTATTCCCAGTTTTTGAACGGTTTTCAGAAAGGTTGGCATTGAAAGTTTCTTCCCCTTCGGGAGAGGCCCAGCCATTCATGGTGATATCTTTTATTTTCCAGCCTTGTTTAACAAAAGCGTCGAGGTCGGTAAGTCCTGATTTTGCCGGACCGGTTTTGTTGATACCATATTTCAGGTCGAGGTCATATTTGTTCTTTTTGAAGTAGACTATTCCGGTTTTGGACTGGAATACCTCTTTCTGATAGCCATGATCGGCAATAAGGCCAACCTGGTCGAGCTGGATCCGGGTCGGGGTGTAGATTACGCCGGGGGCAAGGTCGCGTGATGGCAATTCGATAAATTTAAGATTTTCTTTGATTTCATCCTTTTTCGGGAAATATTTTTCCTTGGCTTCATAGATGATGGGGGCAACGCTGAGCATGGAGGTGTTCAGTTCTTGTTTGTATGGTACGGTGGTGGTATAGGTGAAGGAACCGCCCTCTTTGTATTTGATCATGGTTCCGTCGCCACTGAGTTTTTCGCCATAGATGTTCATTGGCTTCAGGTCGGTTTGTCCGCCGGCATAGGTAAGTACCGGTTGGAAATACATGGCGGCCTTGGTGGCAAAATATTTTGGAGGGAAAGTACCTTTGATGGTAAGCTTTACGCTGTCACCTTTTTCAACAAGCACCGGGGGGAGCACTTCATATTTGACCAATTCATATTTTTTAGCCATCTCTTTGAGTCCGCCGCCGGCATAACCGAATTTGTAATTCAACCCGATGGTGGCCGAGCTGTACATGTCATTAATAACTTCTTTGGAACCGCCGTGGGTCATGTCGAGGATATCGCCATCGCGCCATCTCCAGTAAAATTCAATGGGAATTGCCCAATGTTTGTTGATGTTGATGTCGAACCCAAGGCCGGCCCCCACTTTCATCTCCAGGTTTCGATTATTGATCCCGGAGGTATTGCCCATATTGGTCTGGTTTTTATTACCGATCCAGGCAACATCTTTTGCAAGGAGCAGGTCCGTTTTATGTCCGATGGTTTGATCGGCTCCGAATCCGAATATGGCGTATGAGGAAAACACGCGTTCGGGTTTATATCCGAATGCCCAATTCCACCAGTTGACCGTCAGCTGGATATCGGCTTCCAGGGGGTAGGATTTAAACGACTGGGAAACATATCCGGGTTTTCCGTTTTTAAAATCATAAACAAATTTGTTTTCAACCTTGCTTTGCAGCATTCCGTGTGCCAAACGGCCACGGACGCCAATGACCCGGGAAAATTGTTTGGTAAGCACCAGTCCGTAGTTGTACCCGATGCTGTTTTCACCGAGGTTGATCCAATGATTTTTTGACAAATCGCCATTGAACTGCATAATACCGCCAAAGACCCCGATGGACCAATATTTGTATGAGGGTGCGGTGTTTCTGATCTTCTGGTCCTTTGTTTTGTCCTGAGCAAAAGATGCAAGCGGTATAATTGCCATAAGCACGACAATCAGCGCTTTCTGCAAGATTTGATAGAAATTTTTCATAACACTGAAGTTTAGGTTTTAAATATTGTTTACTGATTTAGCAAATATAAAAATAAAAGTGTTTTAGTATTCCCCAATGAAGCAAATATAGTATAAAATGTTTAAGTTTTTAAAAAAAATCGAGAATCTTATCCAGTTTTAATGTTTATAAATAGCGCCGGTTTGGTTTTGTTTTTATTCAGGAATGGATGTGAAAAATGTAAAAATCTGATAATAAGCAACATGTGTAATAATTAATTGTATTTTGTACAAAAATAATAAGAATGATTAAAAGTATCCTAATTATTTTATTTTTGTTATACGCAGAAAAGCCTCCAGGGTTTCATTTATTTTGATAAAAGGTTAATTTTGAAAAAATGTCCCATATCACAATCCCTACAGCAACAGAGATATTGATGGAGTGTTTGGTGCCGAATTGTGGAATTTCGATACATCCGTCGGATTGTTTCAGGGCTTCTTCTTCCACGCCGTTCACTTCATTACCGAAGAGGATGGCCAGTTTCCGGCCCGGTTCCGGAAAATAACGGTTCAGCGGGGTACTTCCTTTGGCCTGTTCAACAGCAATAATATGGTAGCCTTCGAGGTGCAGGCGGGAGATTGCTTCCAGGGTTGTTGCATAATGGCTCCATGCGACCGATTCCGTTGCACCCAATGCGGTTTTATGGATTTCGCGGTGGGGCGGTATGGCAGTGATCCCACACAGACAGATCCCGGTAAGCCGGAAGGCGTCGGCCGTACGGAAAACCGATCCGATGTTGTTCAGGCTCCGGATGTTGTCGAGAACAATCATCACGGGGAGCTTTTCCGCGGTTTTGAATTCTTCCACGGAGATCCGGTTCAGGTCAGACATTGACAATTTGCGCACGGGATATTGAGTTAGGGTTGCGGAGTGAGGGGAGGGAGCGTGTGTTGGGAAATAAATTTTTGCAAAGATAGTTTTAAAGCTAAATTATCAACAATAAGTGGCAGAGATCGGCACACTTTCTTAAATTTGAAAAATATTTTTTCAACTCCGGATCCCATATTTCACATTCAGGTTTATCATGTCCATTCCGAAGGAAATCGTTGAAACACCTCTGATGAAGCAGTACAATGCAATTAAGGCAAAGTATCCGGATGCCTTGTTGTTGTTCAGGGTAGGCGATTTTTATGAGACTTTCGGGGGGGATGCCATCCGGGCTTCCAACATTCTTGGGATCGTTCTCACCCGGAGGGCTAACGGGGCAGCGGCTTACATAGAATTAGCCGGATTTCCGCACCATTCGCTGGACCTGTATTTGCCCAAATTGGTCAAGGCGGGCCTTCGGGTCGCAATCTGCGACCAGCTTGAAGATCCTAAATTAACGAAAACCATTGTCAAAAGAGGGGTTACCGAGTTGGTTTCCCCCGGGGTTTCTTACAATGATAAAATTTTAGAGCAGAAGGAAAATAATTTTCTTGCCGGGATCTACCTGGAAGATAAAAACTCAGGGATCTCTTTTCTCGATATCTCGACCGGTGAATTTTACGTGGCCCGCGGAAATCTGGAATACATCGATAAGCTGATCCAGAGTTTTCATCCCAGCGAGGTGGTTATTCAGAAAAATCAGAGACAGCAGTTTACCGGGTTGTTCGGGAATAAGTTTTATATCAACACTTTTGATGACTGGGTTTTCACTTCCGACTTTGCCCGTGGTTTGTTGCTGAAGCAGTTCGGGACAACATCGCTGAAAGGTTTTGGGGTGGACGACATGGAGCCGGGTGTGATCGCTGCCGGGGCAGCGCTGCATTACCTTGCCGAAACACAGCACGACCGGGTCGGGCACATATGCAAACTCAGCCGGATTGAGGAAGATAACTATGTTTGGCTTGACCGGTTTACCATCCGGAACCTCGAGTTGCTCACTTCGGTCAATGAACATGCAAAAACCCTGCTTGAAGTGCTCGATCAGACGGTTTCTCCGATGGGGTCGCGGCAGTTGCGGCGCTGGATCATCCTGCCCCTGAAAAACCGACAACCCATCGAAGAGCGGCTCGATACCGTGGAGTTCTTTACCCGGAATCAGGAAACTTCCGAAGCGTTACGCCATTACTTTCAGCAGATCGGCGATATGGAACGGCTCATTTCGAAGGTTGCTGTTGCCAGAGTGACCCCCCGGGAGATGACCTGGCTGAAAAAGGCGCTGGATGCCATCGAAGCGGTAAAAAATATATGTGGGGTTTCGGGTAATGAAGGGTTGTTGAAAATTGGAGAACAACTGAACGGTTGTTCTCTGGTACGCGACCGGATTGAACGTGAAATAAATCCGGAAGCGCCGGCATTGGCCAACAAGGGAAATGTCATCCGGCAGGGGGTCAGTCAGGAGCTCGACGAATTGCGGACCATTGCATTCTCAGGCAAGGATTACCTGATCCGGATACAACAACGGGAAATTGAGCGTACGGGGATCACCTCGCTGAAAATAGGATATACCAATGTTTTCGGTTATTATCTTGAGGTGACCAACGTCCATAAGGATAAGGTCCCTCAGGATTGGCACCGGAAGCAAACGCTGGTCAACGCGGAGCGTTACATCACCGAAGAGCTGAAGGGCTATGAAGAAAAAATCCTTCATGCCGAAGAAAAAATCCTGGAAACAGAGCTGGCATTGTACAACGATCTGATCCTTTTTCTGTCCGATTACATCCGCCCGGTACAACTGAATGCCACCCTGATTGCCCGTTTGGATGTGCTGGTCTCTTTTTCAGTGAGTGCGGTGAAATACAAATATGTTCGTCCGGAGCTGAACGACAGTTTTGTGTTAGACATCAAAGACGGCCGTCACCCGGTTATTGAGCAGCAAATGAAACCCGGGGATACCTATATTGCAAATGATGTTTATCTGGACGACAAATCTCAACAGATCATCATTTTAACCGGTCCGAATATGTCGGGGAAATCGGCTCTTCTGAGGCAGACTGCCCTCATTGTACTGATGGCCCAGATGGGAAGTTTTGTTCCTGCCGGGGCAGCGTGTCTGGGCATAACCGATAAAATATTTACGAGGGTGGGTGCGTCGGATAATATCTCTTCGGGTGAATCGACTTTCATGGTTGAGATGAACGAAACCGCCAGTATTCTCAATAACATTTCGAACCGGAGCCTCATCCTGTTAGACGAAATCGGCCGCGGGACAAGTACTTACGATGGGATCAGCATTGCATGGGCGATTGCTGAGTTTCTTCATCAGCATCCGCTTTTCAAACCGCGAGTATTGTTTGCAACCCATTATCACGAGCTGAACGAGATGGCGGCGCGGTTGCCGGGAATTAAAAATTATCATGTGTCGGTCAAAGAGATACAGAACAAAGTTCTTTTTTTACGCAAACTATTGCCTGGCGGAAGCGAACACAGTTTTGGCATCCACGTGGCCAGAATGGCCGGAATGCCAGCCCCTGTTGTGGAACGGGCGGAAGAACTGCTGGTACAACTCGAAGAGGCGCACGATGCCGAGGAGATTGGAAGAAAGATGCCGGGCAGGGATGGCCGGATGGAGGATGAAGGGAACGGGATGAAGGGAACAGGGAGTAAGTTGAATGAGAAGAAAAGAAGGTTGGGAGGTGGGGGTTCCGGGAGAAGGACGCAGGGTGATGGTTACCAGCTCAGTTTTATTCAGCTCGACGATCCGTTGCTTCAGCAGATTAAGGAAGAGATTCTAAATACAGAGATAAACATCCTGACACCGATAGAGGCGTTGATGAAATTGAACGAGATAAAAAAAATGCTGGAAAAAAAGTAATGCAATTAAAATATTTTATATTTTTGCAGCCTTAAAAAATGATTTTGCGAAAGTAGCTCAGCTGGTAGAGCACGACCTTGCCAAGGTCGGGGTCGCGGGTCCGAATCCCGTCTTTCGCTCCAGGAAAACCCTCGATATGCTGAGGGTTTTTTCATCTTTCAGGAGCCGATAGCCATGATTGCTTCTGAATGAAAACAGCAACCGGTTATTTTTCCGGATGCGGATTGAAAGGATGAACCGGATTGATTCCGGATTCTGCCCTGGTGGTGGAACTGGTAGACACGCAGGACTTAAAATCCTGTTTCCATTGCGGAAGTGCGGGTTCAAGTCCCGCCCGGGGTACAACCGTTTAATATTAAAACCTGTAAATCAATCGTTTACAGGTTTTTTAATTTTACGACCCTTCCTCGCATTTCCTGCAATAAAACCAGACTACTCCGGGTTTTATGTTTTCTATTTATTGAGAATGGTTCTAAATTTTTGACGATCCTGTTCTGTTTTGTAAATATTAATCATACTTTTGTTTCGTTATTCTACGAAATACGAAAATTATGAGGAAAAACAGAGATATTTTACCCCTTCGAAGGAGAAAAGGGCCCGATATGCAAAAGCGCTGGCTCATCCGGCAAGGGTATTTATCCTTGACTTTCTTGCCGTAACATCGATAAATGCTGCTATAGCGGCGACATGGCCGAAGATAATACGATTGCACGGTCCACGCTTTCGGAACAGCTGAAGAGGTTGAGAAAAACAGGATCAATGCCAAATATAAAATTGAGGGCCAGCTACTGGTTGTCATCTGTGGAGATAACTGGATTGACCTTACCGATAAAGGCTTTCTTTACGTTGTACCCACTAAAAATAAATTATTAACAAATGAAATCATACAAATGGTTTTTGCCAATCATTCTCTTAGGCCTCTGGATACTGATCTACTTTAACCTGCAATTTTTGACCAACGGGTTGATCGATGATATTTTCAAATTATCACCAGGGCAACACCTCACTGAAGCCCTTCGGTTTTTCATCTTTGAAGTTCCAAAAGTCCTCCTGCTCCTTGTTCTTATTATTTTTTTTGTGGGGATTATCCGCAGTTTTTTCACCCCGGAAAGAACACGGAAAGCATTGGAAGGAAGATCTCTTTTTACCGGAAATGTGATGGCATCCGTGTTGGGCATCGTAACGCCCTTTTGCTCCTGTTCTGCCATCCCCCTGTTTCTTGGCTTTGTCGAGGCGGGAATCCCTTTGGGAGTCACCTTTTCATTCCTGATAGCAGCCCCGATGATCAACGAGGTTGCGGTAATCCTCCTGTTTGGGTTGTTTGGATGGAAAATTGCAGCAATTTACGTTGGAACCGGACTGGTCATTGCAATCACTGCCGGATGGGTTATCGGGAAGCTCAAACTGGAAAAACATGTTGAGGGCTGGGTTTATGAAATTAAAGTTGGTCATGCTGATGGCGAGGAAGAAAGAATGCAGCTCAGTAGAAGAATACAAGCCGGTTACACGGCGGTGAAAGATATTGTTGGCAAAGTCTGGATTTACATTATCATTGGCATTGCGGTAGGTGCGGCGGCTCATGGTTATGTTCCGGAAGGTTTCATGGCAAACCTGATGGGAAAGGCAACCTGGTACTCGGTTCCCTTGTCCATACTGATAGGCGTCCCATTATATTCAAATGCGGCCGGGATTATTCCGATTGTGAGTGTGCTGATAGAAAAAGGCGTTCCGTTAGGCACAGCGCTGGCTTTTATGATGGCTGTTATCGGCTTGTCGTTGCCTGAAATGATCATCCTGAGAAAAGTTCTCAAAATGAGATTGCTCCTGACTTTTGTGGGAGTAGTAACTGCCGGGATTATTATCGTTGGATATATATTTAACACGATTTATTAAACACTTTTATACATGAGGAAGTTTCAAATACCTGTGCTCCGTTTATATCACAAAGAAAATCGATTTCATTACGACACAGGCAAAACATAAGGCAAAAAAACATTGGGAATAATGAACACATGAAAAGGACAGGAATAACCAATTTTTAATTTTAACGTCATGGAAAAACAATCTCTCGGATTTATTGGTGGCGGAAGGATCACCAGAATCTTTCTCATTGCATTTAAAAAAGCCGGCGTAGCCATTGATCAGGTTCGTGTATTTGATCCCCAGGCATCCGTTTTGGCTGCGTTGAAGAACCAATTCCCTGAAATCGTCGCAAGCGCTACCGATATTTCAGGCGCAGCCGGCGCCGGTATCGTATTCCTGGCCGTTCATCCACCCGTGATGTTAGAGACCCTGGCTAAAATCAATGGGGTATTAAACCCGGATGCGATCCTTATCTCTCTGGCGCCCAAATTCACCATCCGGAAGATATCCGATGGTTTGGGCGGTTTTTCCCAAATCGCCCGCATCAATCCCAGCGCCTCCTCGGTTATCCATGAGGGGCTCAATCCGGTTTGCTTTTCTCCTTCCATGGTTGAAGATAAAAGAGAGGCCATTATTGACCTTATGCAGCCTCTTGGAGCGCTTCCTGAAGTGGATGAGCCGAAAATGGAGGCCTATGCCATGATCAACGCTATGGGCCATACCTATTTCTGGCCGCAAATCCTGAAACTGAAGGAGCTTGCCATTGAATTTGGCATGGATGAGCAAGAGGCCGAGAGTGTTATCACGGATATGCTTTGGGGTACAACCGAAACACTGTTCAATTCGGGGTTGACTTATGAGGAGGTGATGGATCTGATCCCGGTGAAGCCGATGGGAGAAGTTGAAGAGACCATCAAAGGATATTATACGCAGTACCTTACCGCACTCTTTCAGAAAATCAAAGCAACATAAAACACGGAAGCCATGAAACTGAAAAATAGTCTATTGCTTGGTTTGACAATCCTGGTTATCCTGGTTATCATTGTATTTCTCACATTTTTCTCACAAAGTAAACCCAATCGGGTCACTGACCGGGAACTGATTACCCGAACCGGTGTTTGTCCGCCCTTTTATCTGTACGATGAAGAGAATAACCCGATTGACCCGGTCCGTGGAATGAATGCCGGAAAACCCTATTCTCCCCGTTAAACCTGCGGTAAATGTCACGATTATGATAAGATTACACAAGGATTTCATTTTCAGCAGGGGAAGGATGAAGTGGCGTCGGAAACCTTTGCCGAACGTTACCAATGGGTCACTTCACCGGGTAACTACGGTGGAAACTGGTGCTCACCAGCTCCGCTGTACAATTACCTTTCGGCTAAAAAAAACACCTCGGCCAAAGCGATGGACATGACCTCCTTTACCTTTATCACCAGCGGTTGTGGTACGTGTCATCCGGGAGGGGGACCCTTTGAATTTGACCGTAACGGGAAACGGTACGATAAGGAAATGGAGCGGTTGGGCTTTACGGCGGGAGGGGAAAACGATTTTGACGGTGATTACTTCCAGTCTCACTGGAACCGGAGTGGCGTGGGAGAAGGCGACTGCATGTTGTGCCATCTTCCCGAATACAACTTCAAGGAGCGGAATTACCACCTGTCAAAATGGAATTTCCGTTGGATGGCCACAGCAGGATCGGGTTTGGCTTTCGTGGATGGATCAGTCAAAGATTCAGTGCCGGTGACCGTGCATTATGATCTGTCGAAATTCGACAAAGAGGGCAAACTTTCGATGCATCTGGTTCGTGAACCCAGGAATGAAACCTGCCTGAACTGTCATTCAAAACCACAGTGGAAGAAACGCGGAGCCTCCTTTACGGCTGCCACCGATGTGCATATGGCAAAAGGGATGAAGTGTGTGGATTGCCACCCTGCTGGTTCGATGGCCACCGATCCGAGGATCGGGGGAAAAGAGATCCACCAGTTTGGGAAAGGCGACGATCCCTCGGGAAACGTCAGAAATGATCTTGACAATACAGTCAGAACCTGCACCGATTGTCATGTTACCGGATATCTGAATCCTCCTGTTGCCAACCACAATTGGCTGCCATCTTTCCATCTTGATAAAATAGCCTGTCAGACCTGTCATATTCCGGAGCGGAAAGTAAAATCGGCATTGGTACAGGTGAGTGATGTTTATAACCCGGGAACGAAAATTTCCCCGCCGCCAAAGTACATCTGGACCTTTTACGATCAGCATATGGATTACTGGAATCATTATGGGGAGTTAGCCATGTTTACCAATAAAGATCAGCCCACCGATCCCTTTATCCCTCAATATGCCTTGTATAAAGGGCAAATCTTTCCGGTAAATCCCGTTCACAGTGCATGGCCTGGAATCTACACGAAAGGGAAGAAGGGGCTGGATCAGCCAAAAATGAAGGATATTTATGGAATGTGGGCAGCCCATAGGAAAGATCCCTCAACGTTTCCCGAACTTTCTTTTATCAGGGATGATAATGCCGACAGCATTCCCGAGGTGAACACTCCGGAAGAAATCGATGCATTCATTCATTCCGTTACTGCCTTTTTGAAAACTTCCGGATATAATCTGAAGGAGAAACAAATTGTTTGGGTTAACAATGACCGTATGTACTTCAGTGGAACCAGTTATCAACATCTTGAAAAAGATGTGTTCGAGTCTTCGCCCTATGCTTCTGTTTATAAATACAGCCACGATGTCGCCCCGGCCAAAGCAGGTTTGGGAATAAACGGTTGTACCGATTGTCATTCGTTTTCATCCGATATGTTTTTTTCGCAGGTCGTTAAATATCCCTTCGATGAGCATGGCAAACCGGTTTATGAACGCCAGTATAAACGGCTCGGGATGGAGGCTTTTCTTGTATGGATTTCCGCTTTCCGGGAACAGTTTCTCAAATCATTTGAATATCCTGCTTTCTTTTTCCTGCTGATCCTCATTCTTTTGAGTATCATCCTCAAGCTGAACAATGAACACCGCTATTTCAAGATTGCTCCCGAGGGTTTATGGGTAGCCTATGGTGTTTTGTTCGCCGGATTTCTGCTGGTTAACTTCAAATCCGATCTGAACAGTTATATCCTACCCGAAAGGAACTGGATGGATAAGAACCATTTTCTCATCAGCGGACTGGCGCTGCTGACCGGATTGCACACAGGTGTGGCCCTTCGAAAGGCCGGCGGAAAACCCTTTTTGCTTTACCGGTGTCAGAACATCGCCATTTGGGTCGCAGTAATGTCCGGGATTCTGATGATGATCCGTTTCGAAGCGATCGAGCTGCTGGTCACATTGGCGTATACGGTGTTTGACCTGAGCATTGTCATCTCCATCCTGTTATCAATGATCCATTTTCTCCGTCGAAAATCCTATTGATTGAACGGGATTCTCCAGCAACCATTTCCGGGCAGGAAGAAATCGGATCACGCCTTCGGAACCAAACCACTACCTTCCTGAACTGAAATGAAATGATTTTATCTTTTAAAACCCGTTATCGTCCCAATCTGCTCATTGACGCCATAGCCTATATCGTTAATGGGTACCCTTTTAAAAAGGTATACGTTCTGATAAATGAATACAAAAACCCACTGTATTTCCGGTCTCCATCCGTACATTAACACATCAGCACATCAGCACATCAGCACATTATCACATCAGCACATCCGGTTACAGGATCTTTTTCAACAACCGAAAATACCGGAACGGCGGATACCGGAAGGGGAGATCAATACAGGTGGGGGTCGTTACGATCGCCCGGCGGTTGCTGAAGGCCAGAAAACTCTCATATCCATGGTATTTCCCCATGCCGCTGTTGCCCACCCCGCCAAAAGGCAGCTTGTCGTTGACGATGTGCATGATGGTATCGTTGATGCATCCTCCGCCCGAACTGGTTTTGGCCAGGATATCCAGGGCCGCAGCCTGCTTTCCGAAATAGTAGAATGCCAGGGGTTTTTCCTGTTGGTTCAGGTAATCAATGGCTTCCCGGATGCCTGAGTAAGTCATCACCGGGAGTACCGGACCAAAGATCTCCTCCCGCATCACCGGAAAACCGGGTTGTACCTCATCGATGATCGTGGGGGCAATGAATTTTTCCTCCGGGATCACCTCCCCTCCATACACGATCCGGCCATGGAGCATCAGCTTCCGGATACGTTCCAGGGCTTCACGGTTTACGATGCGGGGATAGTGCCGGCTTTGGCGAATATCGGCCCCGTACATCGCGGTGATGGCCTTCCCGATTTTTTGCAGTAACTCCTCTTTTACCGACTGATGCACCATCAGGTAATCGGGAGCGATGCAGGTCTGACCGGCGTTGATGGTCTTCCCCCAGGCGATGCGTTTTGCCGCAACGGTCAGGTTTGCGCCGGCATCCACAATGCACGGACTTTTCCCTCCCAGTTCGAGCGTCACTGGTGTCAAATGCTCTGCCGCTGCATGCATCACCACCTTGCCCAGCGACGGACTGCCGGTAAAAAAGATCGCATCAAAGCGGTGTTTCAATAACGCTCCGTTCACGTTCCTCCCTCCCTGAACCACCGAAATGTGACCCGGGTCAAAGGTCCGGGCAATCATCTCTTCCATCACCTTTGCCACGGAAGGGGTGTAGGGTGACGGCTTCAGCATGGCACAGCAACCTGCTGAAATGGCTCCCACCAGGGGATTCATGAGCAACTGGAAAGGATAATTCCAGGGGGCAATGATCAGGGCTACCCCCAGGGGTTCGTAAAGCAGCCGGCCCGATGACGGGAACAACTGGATCGGTGTGGAAACCTGGTCTGGTTTTGCCCAACGCTGCAGGTGTGCCAGGTGGTGGCGAACCTCCTGCTGCACGATGCTGATCTCGGTCAGGTATGTCTCTTCCGGCGATTTATGGAGGTCGGTCCACAAGGCCTCCGACAACGGTTTTTCGAACGCTTTGATCGCTAAAAGAAATTTTTTCAGCGCCTCTTTTCTGAATGCCGTCTCCTGGGTAATGCCGGAAGCAAAAAAGCCCCGCTGTTGCTCCAGCAGGCCGGTGATGTGAATGGGTGAAGTCTCTTCCATAATTCGGTCAGTTTTTACGTCCTTTTAAAGTGATCCATGGTATAATACACCCCCATGATATTCCCAACCAGCCAATCGAAGAGGCGTATGGAGAGAATGCCTTGTCCGAACCGCACAAAATGCACGCTCCAGGTCATGCTCACAAAGATCCGGTTCCGTTCGATCCCCCGGATGATCTTGCGGGAAGCGGTTTCCGGTTTCAGGATCGGTACCAAGGATTTTACCCCGTCGAACATCCTGGTGCTGATGTAATAGGGGGGTTACCGTGGTAACGGCAATTTTTTTCTTCAATTGCGGCATCTCAATACGAACACTATCCGACCAGCCGGTTACCGCCCACTTACTGGCCTCGTAGGCCGACATCCGGGGATTGGAAATCAGTCCGGCCGAAGAGGCAATGGTGCAGAGGTGTCCACTGTTGCGGCTGCTCCCCGCTCCAGGGCCAATCGACCCATGATCTTGCCAATTCCCGACGCCCCGCCGGTGATCAGCACTTGTTTTAATAAAAAGTTAAAAGTAACAAAATTGTCCGATTTGATCCCCCTCTTTTTGCAAAAATTTATTTTGATGTGCCCGGGAATGTGCTCATCAAGAAAGGCATAAAGATTCAATATAATCATACGAGGACGGATTTAATTATTTAACTTTTTTCATACGTATTAATGACCGGTGTTATCTGAAGCCCGAAGGGCTGTATAAATCATCATTCCAATAAAATAAATATTTTTCGTCATATTCTGCCATGGTTTTTTTATTTCACCCCTGAGGGGTTTGGTTGATAATCATCTTCTTTTCATGTCCAATCATGTCATTCCTTCGGAATTGATCCGACTGGTGCAATCCCATTTTTCCCTAAGGCTTCATTGCGTGCAGCCCAATACAAATCCGTGGAAACGTACAATCCCTTTTCCTGTTTTCCCTAAAGGCGAAAAATGTACCTGTTACAATCACTATTTTGATTGATCCACCGGGTTTAGTTTCTTTTTTTTATCACTTTCACAAAGCCACTGGAGAAAGAACTTCCTTTAAACGGATTAAACAGTTAAAGGTGATACGACAAAACTGATTGATTTATATTCCTGCAACGGTCACCATTATTTCAGCACATCAAATTAAAATGTTGCCCGCTTTTTGCAAAAATTCAATGTCATATTCATACGCCATCCCAAAAAATAACGCATATTTGCGACACTTCATTTTCAAATCTTCAAATCTTCAAATTGTATGCGCATCCTCATCCTTTGCACCGGAAACTCCTGCCGCAGCCAGATGGCCGAAGGATTTCTGAAATCGTTTGAGCCCACATTGGAGGTCTTTTCCGCCGGTACGCATCCCGCAGCGAAACCCAATCCGTATGCCATCGAAGTCATGGCAGAAGTGGGTATCGACATCTCCCCGAATCAACCAAAAAACGTAGATCTGTTTGTAGATCAACCGTTTGATTCTGTAATCACCGTATGCAACGGCGCGAAAGAAGTTTGCCCGGTCTTTACTGGAAAGGTCATACACCGCCTCCACATCGGGTTTGAAGACCCGGCCGATGCGACAGGGACACGGGATGAGATCCTCTTTGTTTACCGGAAAATCCGGGATCAGATCAAAGAACGGTTCACCGAATTCTATCAAGATTTGAAAATTTGAAGATTTGAAAATGAAGGTATTATGAGAAATGATAAAGAGAATTTGATTGTTCAATTATCGATTGAATTTGCATTGGAGATAATTGATTATTGTGAGTTGCTGGAAGAAGCAAGGAAATTTATTGTTGCCAGACAGCTATTGAAATCCGGAACCTCAATCGGCGCCAATATTCATGAGGCACAGAATGCCGAAAGCCTAGATGATTTCATCCATAAAATGAAGATAGCCGCCAAAGAAGCAGATGAAACAAAATACTGGCTCACTCTGTGCGAATTATCAAAAAAATATCCCTCTTCAAATGAACTGAAAGAAAGACTACAATCCATTATAAATATCCTTTCAAAAATCATTAGCACCTCAAAATCAAACCATTAATCATCTTCAAATTTTAAAATTTTCAAATCATTGACCATTTTCAAATCTTCAAATCTTCAAATCTTCAAATTAATGAAGACCCGTCTCAAAGTTTTAGACCGTTACCTTACCCTGTGGATCTTTTTAGCCATGTTCATCGGGGTATTTTCAGGGTACTTTTTCCCCGCCGTAGTGGATTTCTGGAACATGTTCAACTCCGGCACCACCAACATCCCCATCGCCATCGGGCTCATCCTGATGATGTACCCGCCGCTGGCCAAGGTGAAATATGAAGAGCTGGGGATGGTGTTCCGCAACATAAAGGTACTGGGACTTTCCCTGGTTCAGAACTGGATCGTGGGCCCCATCCTTATGTTTGTCCTGGCCATCCTGTTCATCAAGCTCTTTCCCGGAGAAAATTATGCCAACCTCCCCTATATGTACGGGATCATTCTGATTGGTTTAGCCTGTTGCATCGCCATGGTGATTGTTTGGAACGAGCTGGCCAGGGGAGATACCGAGTATTGCGCTGGTCTGGTGGCCTTCAACTCCATCTTCCAGGTGCTTTTTTTCTCTGTTATCCGTTTAGGTCTTCCAGTCCGGTATCGAGGATCATCATCCCGATACCCGGCCTTTCTGAAGCAATGTTCATGACCTCCTCTCCACTGCAGGTCTCAATGATCTGAAACCCGGCCTCGCGGATCGGACCTGCCAGTTCTGACCCGGCCTTACAGTCGGAGGAGCCAAGGATGACTTCATTCAGGGGGTGTCGGGTTGCAATCTTCATTCACTGGACGTGAGCGGCGAATATACACTCGTAACGGAGTGAAAGTCAATGATGAACAACCGGAAAAATAGTATCAAATTCTAAATGGATGGATCTAATCATCTGTATATGAGTAGTATAGACGTAAATTGGCGGGGGCCCATTCAATGGGGAATGCCGGTTTCTGTCGCGTAAAACGCTTAATGTGTGCGTATTACAATATGTTTTAAGATAATGATAAGGTCTCTACCCCATCATAATCAGGAAACTGGTCAAATTCTGATTCTGTTCCAGGGCCAGTTTTTTCCGGATGTGAGAACGGCTTACGTCAACAGATGCAGCCGTGATGTTGATCAGGCGGGAGATGTCTTTCGTGGAGAGGTTCAAACGGAGCAGCGCACATATCTGAAGTTCTGTTCTGGAGAAGGAGGGGCACTTGGCCAGCAGCTTTTCATTGAATCCGCTGCGCATCTGGCCGAACAGCAGTTCGAAATCGGTCATCGGGTCCTGCTTCGTCTCGCGATGTATCTCCGACAGGGTCTGGTTGAACTTCTCCTGATCTCCTTTTTTCGGGAACCGGAACTGGAACTCTCCCAGTTTTTCCCTGATGGAACGGTTAAGCCGCGAAAGATCTGCACTCTTCAGGGTATGGTATATCAGTTCCTACTCCTTAAGCTGCATATCGAGTTGAAGATTTTCAACATCTTTTTCCCGGAGTAACTTCTCCTGCTCCGCAAGATGGCTTTTTTGCTCCGCTTCCAAATACTGAGCCAGCATTGAGAATGTTTCCAAAGCCTTCTCGTGAGTTCCAACCGATCGGGACCAACCGGTCTGTAGTTCCAGCGCATGACATACCACAGGGAACACGGCGTTTTTTCTTCCCCACAATAAACTCCTCTCTGCCAGCCGTTGAGCGCTGTCACGTTCGCCTTTCTCCCAGAGTAAGCCGGCCATTAGCAGCATGGCCTGATGATATTCGGGTAGTATCGAGATCTCCTCTTTGTCGCGGGCCACGTCATTGAAGAGTTTTAATGCTTTTGTGTTTTACCCTCTTGCCTTGCAAAGGATGGCTTGGGATATGGTGAATCCGGCTCTCACCCTGGGATCGGCAAAGGTTTCGCACCATGCGACGGCTTTGAGCAGTGAGTCGGCGCTGTTAAACTGACCTTCGCCTATCAAAGTTGCCAGCAGGCTCATGGATGAAAAACAGGCGCCTGTTTTAGCCGTTTCCGGATTGAAAAGCGCGATCGATTGAAGGAACTGTTCCCTGCTCAGTGTATAATAATTTCTGGACTTTTCGGGATTGGTCGATGCAAAAAAGTTCGGCCAGTTGAAGATAGACATTTCCAATACCAAGAAAATGCGTTGCGACGGCCGATGTGTCATCGAGTATCGAATCGTATGCGGCTGATGCCTGATAGTATTCCAGGGCTTTGTTGAGCCTGTTTTTTTCAAAATATACACTGCCGATATTGAACAGCGTTGACATTACCTGAAACGGGTTCCCTGTGCTTTTAAAATAATCCAGCGCACTGTTCATCAGCACAATTGCACTGTCGTATTGACCCATGATCCGGTATAAACTGCCGATTTGCTCCACGGCTCTGAAATAAAACTGCTTCTCTTTTTCCCGGGTAAATGCCTCCCTTGCCCTGACAAGATACCACATGGCGCTGTCGGCATTGCCTTTATTCTCCCATGACATGCCAAGTACAAAATAAAGATTGCCCGAACGCCGGGGTGAAATTTTATCATTTAACAAGGGCAACCCCTGCCATCCAAACCAGAGTGATGAGTCGGGATCGGCCTGCCAATATTCAGCGGTCAGCTTGCTGAGATATTTAATCTTCAGATCCGGATCGATGTTGGTTATGACAAGCTGTTTCATTATAACCACTGAATCTGTAGGCTGAGCTGCAAGCCCTGACGTGGCAGAAACGAGCAATATGATGACCAATCCCTGAATGTATTTTATCATCCTTCCATGATTTAGACTTATAAACTTATGATCATCTTTCCTGAGAAAAAAATGGGGACTTCTTTTTCCTGAACCGTGAAAAAGAAGGTTTACCTTAGGCAACCAGCCACTTCTTCAGAACAGTCCGCAGTTCTTCCGGTCCGATGGGTTTGGCAAAGTAATCGTTGCATCCTGAAAGCACCGCATCGCGGATCGATTCCTGGCTTACATATGCAGTTAGAATGATTATGGGCACGTCGGGACGGATCTTCCGGATCTCCTGGCTCGCCCGAAAACCACTCATCACCGGCATCATGACATCCATCATCACCAGCCGGATCTCCGGATGGTTCTCACAAAGTTCAATGGCTTCCTTTCCATTCAGGGCATGCAGGATCGTCAGTCCGCTTGATTTGAAGGTATCATGAATATACTGAAAATTCGCCACATCATCTTCAGCTACAAGGATAGTGTGGCCAACTGGTTTATTTTGTTCCATTTCGGACATTTTCAATGATCATGTTTGAGCTGTATGTGCTTATTAAAACACACGGGAATTTTTGCTCTAAGATATAAAAAAAAAGGAAGATGAAATATTTATGTTCAATCAATGGATACAGCGGTTGTTGCGCTGTTTCTGTATAGGAACTATTTCCCATTTGATACGGCCGGTCGCGAATGAAGCAGGATGATCAGGATGCGCTGGAATGATGAACATCTGACCCGGTTTTTCGGCAGGGACCTTTGTCCGGATGAACGGCTATTCGGTGACGATCTTTGGAAAAGAGGAAAAAACCGAAGGGATCCGTTATCGCTGACCGCTGGATGCATTCCACGATGGACTGATGCGGGTATTTCCCATTTGGCCTTTCATCTGTTTTTGAGGTTTGGGTGCGAGGGGAAACCTTACTCCGCTATTTTTTGAAACAGAAACACCATCTTTGTCATTTTCGTCACTTCGGCTGGCAATGACCGACCATGAAAAGGGGACTCCCGATTTTCCATTATTAAATTCAACGACATCAAAACCTGTTGTGGTTTTATTGGTGACGAAAACCCCGTTGCAATCCCCTTCAGCCTGGATAAAAACTTTCATGGGATGTTTGTCGCCGACAATAATATTATTTGAGAAAACCGGATCCAGTTCAATATGACATTTCCCGTTGGTCAATAGTCCTGTACCATAATCCGATAAAAGGATTTCAGGCGCTTCCGGGCAGAACATGGTCACCTTTTCCCCGGCAGGGGTTGTAACAATGGTTGCCACGCTACCGGTACCGACAACTTTATAGGATGTTCCGGAAAAATTGGCTCCGACCCAGGCATATGCAGCGCCAGCAGAGAAATACCCTCCCGATCTGTCTCCGGACGGCATGGCATTGTAACCAAGGATGGTCGGGTAGGCCCCGGAATTTTCGGCATATATTGTATTTATTGCGTTGGATGAAGCGTTTTTTGCATAAAAAGTGCAATTGGAATCGCTCGCATTTTCGGCATAGATGGAATTTCCACGGATATTCATTGCTGCAATGGTTGACCAACTGTTCTTATTTTTAGCAAAAATGGTGCATATGGAATCGCTTGCGTTTTCGGCATACAATGCATTTCCGGACGCAGCGGCTATGCCAATAACGGGCCCCCGGGCATTGTTGTTTTGTGCCCAGAAGGTGTAGTAATCCGGGCTTGAATTTTCGGCATACAGTGCATTACCGCCAGCTGACTTGGCAACAATTGCCGTGGACCCTCCATCGTTTTGTGCCCAGAGTGTGGAATAGGTCGCGCTGTAATTATAGGCGCTGATTGCATTGCCGATATCGGTTACGGCTGAGATTACCGGACTGGTATTTGCCGTATTGTCAATTGAAAAAGCGGCAGTCCCGCCCGTACCTGTGTTTTTAAGGTCCAGCAGCGTTGTCGTTGTTGAAAAAGAACCTGCAAAAGGCAAATAAAATGAACAAACCCAATTGGGCGTCAAAGGGGTTCCTCTGTTAAAATAGTATTGATTGGTGGTTGTACAAAAAACCGCCAACCCTTTAGCGGGGCTGAAAATGGTATTCATCTCCGTATAGCTCATCCGGGGCATTAAAAAACCTGTAACTATTCACCCCCTACAAATATAGGGCATTAATTTGGGAAAGAGAATGCAA
>DYSO01000146.1 GCA_020718225.1 Draconibacterium orientale
CATCCTGCGTATCAGGTCAATAACCCGGCCCGGAGTAGACTGCCAGCAATCGTTGGTAATGAGTGCAGAACGATAGGTTGTAAGGTCAGAATTTAGCCCCGGTGCAATTTTTTTTCTGCAATCCCCGGGATCAACCATGGTTGCATTGGACCACGACATGGATTCAACCAACGCATTGTACATGGCTTCATCGTGCGCAAACGTTACATAATGAATCGGCCTGTAATCGATGTTGCGGATCTTTTGTAACGCTTTGAATATCTCATGGTTCTGACTTGCAATTTCAGATAATTCCGGTAGTGAAAAATTGGGGCGCCCACCGGCAATGTTGCGCCAGGATGCCCCCCGGCCATAATTGATCATAACCGGCTCCATACCGGCTTCACTGAGATAACGGAATAAAGCGCTCCCACCGATCCCCCCTCCTGCAATGACCGATTGCACCCTGACTTTCCGGGGCATCTTCCCGTTCACCCCGGTGATCACCTTTTCATGAACGGTACGGGGGTAAAGTTCTCCCATGGATACCTGGTTCGATAAAGGGCCCCGCGGAGTAGGTTCTCCAACAATAGAAATTCCGGATCCGGAAAGCGTTGATTTTAACCGCTTGATACAGCGTTTTCCACGGCAAGCGCCCATTCCCAGTCGTGTTGTGTGTTTTACTTCATCCACCGAAATAAATTTCCGGTCCCCGATCGTCTCCATGATTTCATCGAGCGTAACATCGTCACAATGACAGATATAGGTTGCTTCCTTCGACTCCTGATGATAAGGCCGGTATTCGATGGGCGCTGGATAATTTTCCCTGACGATAAAACCTCTGACACCGGTAAGTTCCTCCCCATGAAGGTTTGTGGATTTTACCCGGGCAATATTGGTTTTATTGGGCTTCCGCAAAATCTTCTCCACGACCCCTTCCCCCAATATCCGGCCCTGGTTGTCAACAAGATAACATTCCGACTTTTCGGCAACTTCATATTCAATGGGCAAAAAAAGCCAATCCTTTTTCAAATTAAATCCGAAAATAGCCAATCCGGGGCATTGAAAAACACAATCCATACACCCGATACATTTATCAAAATCGATTTCCGGCACTGTACTGGTCGAAGATTTGGTAATGGCCCCATGGGGACAGGCGAAAGCACATGGGTTACAGGCAAAACCATAAAGACAGTCGATCAGGACAAATCCCTTTTCATTCATCCGGTCTTTTGTGGGTTTGGATGGTTCACTGATGACACGAAGCGGATGTTGCTGCGAGTCGATATACTCTTTCGATAATGCAAGAAACAGGTCATAATCTATGCGCTCACCCATCTCCTGAAGAACATCGAACGCAGCCTGACGGCCACGAAGGACCGCACTGGTCCCTTCCCCGATCCGGATCGCATCGCCAGCGCCGAAACAACGCCTCCCGAAAATTTCATTCCCCTTGATCAGCAGTTGATCGTCTTGCACCAAACCGGTACAAATATTGATGGCATCGATGCCGTCAATGACCTTTTCTGTTCCCGGGACTGGTTTAAAATCAACACATTCGGCTATAACTGCCCCTGTAATTCCATCATGATTCTCGTTGGGAATGGCTTTCAACAACAGATGCGAAGTCAGGATGGGAATCCCCAACCGCCTGACCCGGTTCGCCTGTACCGGAAAACCCCCTTCACCCGGCATAGCCTCCAGAATAGCTTTCACCCTGGCCCCTGCCTGCATCAACTGATAAGAGGTCAGATAACCGATGTTACCCGCTCCGATGGTCAGCACATTTTTACCCAAAAGAGTCAATTCGTTGTTCATCATTTTCTGAACCACGGCAGCAGTATAAACACCCGGCAGGTCATCATTTTCAAATGCAGGCATAAAGGGTACCGCCCCTGTTGCAACAATCAGATATTCAGTATCAACAAAAAAAATTTCGTCGGTCCTGATGTTTTTTACGGCAATGCGCCCGCCTTCCAGAATATCCCAAACGGTGGAATTTAAAAATATACCTTCATGGTTGTCTCCGGCCAACGTCTGTGCAATGTCAAAACCCCGCATCCCTCCGAATTTCTGAACCTTTTCAAAAAAGAAGAACTGATGGGTCTGCATGATGAACTGCCCGCCAATCTTATCATTATTATCGATAACCAGATTCGGTACATGGTGGTTGTTCAACTCCTCCCGGGCAGCCAGTCCTGCAGGACCTGCACCGATGATGGCTACCGTGGTTTTGTAAACATGAATCGGAATATCCTTGTTCACAACCACCCTGTGGGGTGCATAATCCACCGGGACCTCCCGGACCTCCCGGACACCATCCACCAACGTTATACAAATGCGTTTAATCTGTCCGTCAACAACCATCTCGCAGGCGCCACATTTCCCGATACCGCATTCCAGACTGCGTTCCCGATTGGACAAGCTGTGGCTGTGAACCGGGTAACCTGCCTGGTGAAGGGCTGCGGCAATGGTGAACCCCTTGTCTCCGGTGATCTCCCGGCCTTCATATAAAAAAGTGGTCTTTTCAACCTCTCTGATCTCGAGAATCGGATGTTTCGTAATCTTATACATAGCGGTGTGGATTGATTATCGGATACTCAATTCCGGCGTCGGAAAATGCACGCCGGAAAAAAATTTAAACGCTCAAACTGCAATCTTTTTTGCAAAAGTAAAATTTTTTCCAATCCGCACCCATTCCCGTTGTGAACCGTTTCACAAATCACAGGTGGATATTAAACCCAAGAGATATCAGGTTTTCAAGTTGTACCGATTTACTGACATTTTCTTCATAGATGATTTTGGTTTGAATGGTAGCCTGTATCAATTTATTGATCTTGAAACTAATTCGATTTTTCAGCATCAGATCTATGGGTTTGTTGTAATTTTTAAAAACAAGCATATCGCAACTCCAGTTGCCCCAACATCCGAAGGTTTTATCGACCAAAAGATGCATGCTGATCCCATATTCAAAAAGATGGTCTTTATCAGCCGGAACCCCGAAAAAATTTGTTGACCCAGCGCTTTCCAACCGCTTTTTATCTTTTACCCATGTAAATTTAGCCGCAGAAATACCCAAACTGAAAGTAAGAAAAGAGGGGACTAAAAATGAGATGCCTCCTGAAAAAGTCCAGATAAGCGGCGAAAGAAACCTCGAATTCAGTATACGGGTCACTGAACCAGTCCCATCGCTTTGGTAATCATAACCATTTAACATGCGGGAGGTAAGATTGGATAAAAAGCTCAGACTGAACAAAGGCCCAAACGTGTATTCAACACGGGTATCCAGGGTGTTATCGTCAGTTGACACTTTTGTCAGGCTATCAAAAATTATCTGAACGCCAAGGTTATGAAAAAACGTATTCGTTATCCTGAAATGATGATCGTCAAATAAATACGCATTGTATTTTAAATTATGCAGCAACGCGACCTGATTACCATTCCCGGCTTGCTGCCAGTTCCGCCATAACAGGTCGGAAGCCATCAGTGAGTAATCCATAACCTGCGAAAACCGGTAACGCAGCAGTGATTTTCCCGGAATGGCTAATTTCTCTAAAGCTGCCAATACGATCGTATCCTGCATCACAAGGTGTTGTGCCTCTCCCGACACCGGGCCGAGAAAAGCAATCCATACAAATAAACAACAACCCCTTTTCAACACTTTCACAGATAAAAACTTCCTTTTGGTTCATGGTGATTTTCTATTGGATGGCTACTTTTTGCTGTTCCGATAAATTCCAGCTCTCCTGCATGTCGATATTCAGATAGATCAACCGGATGGACGCAGTCCTGTTTTCCCGGACCGCCTCTGAAAGGACAAAAAGCCTTTGGTTGTATTTTCCTATGAATTTTGCCCAGGTAATAACAACAATATAATCCGGATGCTCCGTTACACTGTCGTTTTGAACAGGATCGCCAAAAGGTTGAATACAATCTAGCAACGGATCAAGCAGATAGCCCGCACATTCCCGGTATGACGAATCGCGGTTAAGCGCCCTGATAAAATCATAGCCTGCCCACTGACATTTATTGGTATCGCGTTCCAGCAGATGGCCCCGGCGATCAAAAACCATGTGGCTTAACATGTTTTTTCTGAATACCTGATTGCGTAATGCTTTAAAATAGCATGCTGAATCAGCAAACAGATACATGTCGTTTACCGGAAATTTTTCTTTTGTCAGAAAAGAGATCAGTTTTTCCGGGGTCTCTTCACGTGGTTGGGTCATCCCATATCTGAATCCCAGCAATGTCCGGCATCCGTTTAAAACAAGGAGCAGGAGAAAGGCCGATACAAAAAAAGATATCCTCATTTCGATTTTCATAATGACTCTGTTTACAGGTTAATCCATACAAAATTTCAACATATAAATCGTGCGGCCCCCGGGAAAAAAATAACCTACTGAAAACACCCAATAAACCCGGGGGCCGCACGATTTTTTATGGTCGGAATACCACCGTATATATGCCTTCTTTACAGGTAACCGGATAATCTCCCGGCCGGATTGTAAATTGTGAAGACATCCCAAGCGATTTGCAACTTGCAACGGATAATGTATAAGCGTCAACAATGGTGATGATGTTTTTGTTTTTAAAATACGGAAGGGTTGAACCGTTTTCATAATTCATCAGATCTGATTCACTGACTTCCATCACCAGTTGACCCAACTCATTGATCCGCCCTTTCACCACACACCCTTTCGGCGCTGTTGGAGCGGAAAAATCCACAAACCCCCACTCAATATCAAAACAGATACCGAAGCCTCTTTCACAATCCAACTTAGGGCGATGAAAGTTAAAAATAAATTTGATCCATACACCAGCCGGTGAAGGATTGCTAACCAGAGGAACATTTGCGAAGATGGTATCGCTGAATAACATCATTCCCAGCATTGAAATTAATATCACTTTTTTCATGGCTTTAAATTTTGAGTTGTTGGAGCTGCCTGATAACACCGCCGGCAGCTTGCGGTAATCCGGTCTGTTTTGGAAGCCCGGTCCCCTACCCGAAAAAAATCCCGCCCCGGGGTGACTTTTTCGCCTTTTTCTTTTTTATTACATTGGAAAGTACCTCCTTCCCGGTAAACTTTTTACAGCTTAATCCGGAGAGCAGGTAAAAAGTAATACACCTCAACACTTTTTTTAATAAAAAAGAATATAAAAAATTATAATTTAATTAAAATCATTTATTTACATTTTATCCTTGGAAATTATCTCAAAATTTTTTAGTATCTTTGCAGCCGATTTGCCGTTCTGTTCATTCAAAAAGAAGAAACCCTTATCTATAAAATCAATACATACTCCCCGTTTTCATAACAGGGAATCTCCGCAAAAAATTCAAACAAAGATAAAACCGAGAGAAAAAAATGGAAAAAGCGAAAGTTTTGTTTGTTGCGCAGGAAATTACACCGTATCTGAAAGAAAGCCCTATGGGTATTATCGGACGGTACCTCCCCCAGGGTATTCAGGAAAAGGGAAGGGAAATCAGGACATTCATGCCCCGGTACGGAAATATCAATGAACGCCGGAATCAGCTTCATGAAGTGATCCGGTTGTCGGGGATGAACCTGATCATCGACGATACCGACCACCCCTTAATTATTAAAGTCGCCTCCATCCAGCAAGCCCGTATGCAAATTTATTTTATCGATAACGAGGATTATTTTCAACGAAAATATACCTTTCACGATAAAAATAATAAATTTTTTCCCGATAATGATGAACGGGCCATTTTCTATTCAAGAGGTGTACTGGAAACCGTGAAAAAGTTGGGCTGGGGCCCCGATGTTGTCCATTGCCATGGCTGGCTGACCAGCCTGTTGCCCCTTTACATTAAAAAAGCCTATTGCGACAATCCCCTGTTCAGCGATACAAAAGTTATCTTTTCCATCTACGACGACCACTTTGAGGAGATTATGCATAAAAACTTTGCCAATAAAATCAAACTGGAAGGGATAACTTCCAAAGACCTCAAACACTATAAAACCCCAAATTACGTTAATGTACTCAAAGCTGCAATTGATTATTCCGATGGCGTGATCCTGGGTTCACCCAAAATCAACCCCGAATTAATCAGTTATATCCGGGACAATGAAAAACCGTTCCTGGAATTTCAGCCGCTTGACCGTTACGTGGATGCTTATAATGAATTCTATGAAGAAATCCTGGTAAACGATCCGGTTGCTGTGGACTAATATCAACCACCAAAACTCAAAACGATTGAAACCATTCAGGACTCCCTTCGCTTCCCCGTTTTCTGCCGGAACCCTCTTTATCCTGGTCATGCTGGCCCTCTTTTCCTGTAAAAAAGATCCCTACGAAATCGGGATTGACCTGCTCCCCCCAAGCGATACACTCAACGTCAACACCACAGATACCTGCACTGTTCTGGCTTTCTCCGTCAAACAGGACTCCATCCTCACCAGTGAACCTGCTACTCTCATGATCGGTTCAATGACAGATCCGGTTTTCGGAAAAACTACCGCAAACTTTTTTAGCCAGGTACAACTTTCTGCCCTTGACGCTGACTTCGGAAGTCAACCCATACTGGACTCTCTGGTTCTCCAACTCTATTACAGCGGCTATACCGGCGATACCAACACCCGTCAAAACATCAAGGTCTATGAGTTGAGCCAGTATCTTTACTTCGATAGCAATTATTACTCCAATCAAACAGCCGGATATTACCAGACCATGCTGGCCGACCTGAATTTTTATCCGCGACCAACCGACAGCGTTGTTGTTTCCGGTTCCAAAGTTCAAGCACACCTGCGTATCAACCTGAGCAACATGACCCAGTATCTTGGCAATAAAATTTTGTACACACCCTCCAGCATCCTTGCCAGCAATGAAGAATTTATCCATTTTTTCAAAGGGCTGCATGTTGCCACTTCCCCTGTAAACAGCGGAGGGGCCCTGCTGAAATTTCAGACAGATAATGGCCTTTCCAAACTGGTGGTCTATTACCATGATGGCCTGGACCCGGATGATGATTCATTGTCGTTCGAAATGCCGATGAGCGAATATTGTGCCCGGTTTGTCAATATCAACCACCATGGCTACCTGGATGCCAATCAGGATTTGAAAAGACAAATCCTGAACCATGATTCAGCACAGGGAGCCAATAAACTCTTCCTGCAAGGGTTGGGCGGCGTAAAAATCAAGGTGAAATTTCCTTTCATGAGCTCTTTCGTCCATGGAAAAGTCGTTGCCATCAACGATGCCCTGCTCATGTTGAAAAATCTGGAAACCGATACAACCTATGCGCCTCCCCCAACCATCACCATTATGCGACAGGACAGCGCCGGCCGAATCGGTTATCTTGCCGACGAACTGGAAGGTTCTTCCTATTTTGGCGGCACTTACAACCAAACCGAACGAACCTATTGCTTCCGCATCACCCAGCATATGCAAAAAATTATGGCCGATTATTATACCAGTAATTTTGACCTCTTTATCTTCGTCAGCAATCCGCTGCAAAGCGCCCTCAATACCGGCCGTATTATCCTGAATGGTACAAATTCCAATATCCCTGGAGACCTTTCCGACCATCTTCAATTGAAAGTGACCTATACGGTTTTAGACTAAGGGTCTGTTTAAAATTCATTTTGAAATTTGTAACTCCTTGAAAACTATTAGCTTTTCATTATTCAATCTTCACTCATCGTTTTTCATTTTACATTAGTCGTTAACCCAATGAATAGAGTACAATGGATAATTGCCAGTGAAAAATGAATACCTTAAATCCGCAACAAATAAATAAGCGACAAGTTTAACCAATATTATGAC
>DYSO01000023.1 GCA_020718225.1 Draconibacterium orientale
GTCATATAATTCCAATCCTTCCTTCTCAAATTCAGGTGAGTTTGTTTGTACTTTATTTGCTATTTGTATTTTATTTGTTATTTGTATTTTGAAATTTGTTATTTGTATTTTATTTGTTAGTTGTATTTTGAAATTTGTTATTTGTATTTTATTTGTTATTTGTATTTTGAAATTTGTTATTTATTTGGTTGTGGTTTGTCCACGTTAGGGAACAAAAGTACTACTTTTTCTTTTTCCTGAACCAATCAAAACGGGTACCGCCCCATACACGGAATTGTGCCACGTCGTAATGAAGGAATGTATTGGAGAGGATATCTGGAATTTCGTGTAAGCCGCCCTGGACGGATCCTCCAATAAACCATTGGTCGGAATTGTAACCGATAGCAAACCGGCCACCCAGCTGAAATGAAAACTCATCTTCAATATAAACATCTTTGGTGGTTTCATATACGTAATATTGCCAGAAAATTCCCGGAAATGCAGTAGCAGTAAAATAGAAGTTTTTCAGAAAAATCAGGGTGTAACTATACCCGGGAGAGATGCCCAACGAATAAATATCGCCGCTGACCAATAAATCGGAACCGGGAATATGCAATTGTTCTTTCAGTTCGGCCGGGATAATTCCGTTTGGCGAATCAATCCGGGTAAACAGAAAAGCAGGCCTGACCATGAGGCTTCCGGCGCTTTTTTTCTGACGTTCGTTTTGTATAAATGCAGCCCGGATTGAAAACCGGCTTGCATTGTATATCCAGTATGCCGAAATACCCACCGACAGCGCCGACATATCGGGTAACACATAATTGGAGCCATCTTCTTTTTGAGGGTTGCTGATATATAATCCACGGTATTGCTGAAGATACAATTCAGCGGCAACTGCACGGCCAAAAACATTGACACGGAGGTCGATTAAAGAGGTTTTCCCATACGTGGATGTATTCTTCTTATAAAAGGGGTTTTCAATGGATAAACCAAGGCCAAACCATTTCCAGAACCCGGCAATCCCAACTTTTATATTGACATTTGGTTTGAAAACAATTCTTTTGAAACTATCGCGGTTGATCATAAATGAAGCATCCTGCGAAAGAAGAAATAGCCGGCATGTCAGTTCCGAAGTGTGATCAACGATATAATTGCTGTCGATAGGAACGTAAAATAACTGAGGGTTCAGTGTGTGATGCTGAGCTTGCAGAGCGCCGGACCCGAATAGAAAAATTATGGTCAAAAACCGGATCGCCCGCAAGTTACAATACATTTGTTTCTATTGGATGGAATTATTTGTGTTGGTAGAAGGTTTTTCCGGTCGTCCGACGACCATCACCACTTCAAATATTGTATAGCACAAATAAAGGAAAAAAAACCAAAGCATAAAAGGAATTGCATCGGACCGATTGAAAAACACATAACCAATCATTACTACGATGTAAAGCAATAATTTAATAAAGGTTGTAAGAAGGTAGGTATTTGTGAATTTAATTAATTTTTTCTCTATCGATTGAAGTAAAAAATGGTAAGAGATGAGGGTTACGGCGATAAAAAAGAAAAACAGAAAAGGGAGCGCCGGCGTCAGATAACTTTTTGGAAGAAAATATGTAACCGTTCCGGTAAGAAAACCGAGAATCAGGGAAAAAACCAGCAATTTTTTCAGGAATCGAAGATAACGAGATTTCATATTTTCATTTTTTTAATAAATCCCTGGTTACATAATAAATAGACAAGACAACACCAAGGATGGATAAGATAACCGTAAAAATTGGTTTGGTGTGCAACCAGAGGTCAATTTTATAGCCGCCAAACACGCCTGCCAGGATGATCACCAGCATCTGGAATGCCATACTGGAATAGCGGGCATAAGGATTAAGGTTTTTCCCGGGGCCGAAGTTCATTATCTGTTAGCGGTGATTTTAACTCTTTTGAAGTACCCGGGTTCATGGAACAGGTCCCTGAAAATTTTGCCCCGGGTTCGATGGCCAGCTTTGCGGTGTTTATTTCCCCATTGAAAATAGCGGTCTCTTTTAATGTAAGAAGTTCCCCGACTTTGACATTGGCTTTTACTTCACCTGAAAAATCGGCATTCTGACAAATAATCTCTCCGTCAATTTTTCCGGTGGGGCCAACGACTATTTTACCTTTACACTGGATGGTGCCATTTAAGGTGCCATCAATACGGAAGTCTCCATTAACCTGGATTTCACCTTTAACAACCGCTCCCGGTCCTAAAATGTTGATAACAGGTATTTCGGGTTCTTTGTTTTTTGACATAAGCTGGGATTTTTAACCGGATTGCTTTAAAACCTGTTTCTATTTCTGAACAGGATAATTCTTTTCAAAGAAGCGAATATACTGAGAAATATCTTTATTTCTGTAAAATATCGGATAATTTTCGGCCGAAATGACAAAATCGTAATAGGCACCGGTATTTTCCAATCGTGTAAAAATATATTTGCTATCTCTGATTCCCAACAGATAGTCCATGGCTTTTTTACTGTCGCTAAAATTGTTGATGGTAATCATTTCCAATGTGTTATCAAGGATCAGGCTATTTATCATGAGATTATCCAGGTCGTGGAAACGGCTATTATGGTCAGAAATCTTGATTTTGAGTGCATTTACGTCAACCAATTCACCATTTACGATGAGTACATAAAAGTGGACTGCCTCCGGATCGAATTTGTAAAGTTTTTCGGTCAGATCCTCAATGGCGGTCGAATCTGTAGCAATTGGCTGGCCCCTGGAATCTTTTTGGGTCCCAAGGAATGCAAGTACATTTTCGGCCAATGGTTTGATTTCGCTTTTAGGATAATCTTTAATTACTTTTGAGATGGCCACGACCATTGAATCCACCACTTCTATTTTCCCAATAGCCAGGGCGCGGAGATATTCAAATTTCGGCATCAGGATGCTGTCAGACTTGAATGTATTGCGAGCCTGATCGGCATTGTTGATAACCATGTAAAATTGCTGGTTTGTAAACGCTTTATAAGTGTCGTTGTAAAGACGGGAGGCATCCGACTGCCGGGCATTGATTTCCTGATAATAATTGGGGTTAACCAGTAATTTGGCATAATCACTTTCCGGATATTGAGAGAGGATCAGGTTTTTATAAAGGTCACTTTTCGGTTGATTTTCAAGAATTTTATATAGTTGATATAATTCATAATAGGATTGTACCTTGTATTTATTATCGGGGAACCTTTCAAGCAACTCCTCAAAACAACCAATGGCGCTTCCATAATTGAGCAGTCCTTCGGCATATATAAATCCTGCATTGTAATAAGCTTCAATAATTTTTTCGTTGGATGTGGCTATCTGTTCTTTGCTGACAGGAATATCGGGCAGGTAGTAAGCCCGTTCTTTGGGATTGTTCGATTTGGCAATGGGTTTTTTTTCTCCGCTTGCAGTATCACCGGGCATACCCGGGATGGGCTCAATGATCTCTTCTGTTTCGGTGAAAACAGCTGCCATTTTATCTGTCAGGAACCAGTTATCCTCCGGTTTGCGATTGCCCCATTTTCGCATAAATGTTGAAAACCCGCTTGACATTGTCGTGGGGTTATAAAAGTACCAACGTCCGCTGCTGGTTGCCCCACCACCCGAAACTGGTTCCCGGTTCTGGCCAAAGAGATTCAGGTTTTCCTGTCGCGACTGGTCTTGCTGCTTTTTAATATTTTCTTCGGCAATGAGTTTGCCAATGATCTGGTCAATGACTTTATTTCGTTCCTCTTCAGTTAATAAAGCCAGTCGCTGTAAACTATCTTGTTTGCTGATTATCTGTAGGTTATCGACCAGGTTGGTGAGGGTATTTGTCCGTTTCATCAATTCCTTATAACCGGGATATTCTTTCGGGAGGAATTGCATTGTGCTGTCGTAATAAGATTGCGCCAGTGTATAATTGTGGTTGTCAAAAAAAATATTGGCCAATTCCAGTGAGGAGATGGCTTTCTGATAATTGTTTTTAAGACTGGTAGTTACAGATTTTTTCAGGTAATCAATGGCCGTTAAAGTATCGGAATCTTTCATGGATATATGGGCGAGTGCGTAGTAAATCTGGTCGAGAAAATCTTTGTTTTTCTCATCTTTCATCATCCGGGTAAGTTTCTTCACAATAAACTCGCGGTCGCCCGAACCGGCATCATAACACTGGGCTAAATTGATTTTAGCATTGAATTCCATATCATAGGAAGAGGCGTTTTTAACCACATAGGCATATTGTCGCGAAGCTTCTTCAAATTCACCGTTTTTCTGGTGTATCTGACCCAGGATAAAAGAGCATCGGGTGCGCATGGCACGGGGAATCTTTAATTCCATCGCCCTGTTCAGATAGGGAACGGCAGCATCATAGTTTTGCTGCAGGATATAAAACTGTCCATAGCTCAGATTTACGTCTGATTCATAGGAATCAGGGGCTTCCCCTTTGGTAATTTTACTCAGCAGCATATCGAGCATGGGCTCGGCCCGGTTGTAATCGCCCAACTGAATGTTTGATTGGGCCAACCACAGCATTGCTTCATATTTTATTTCGTTTTCGTTGTAAGTTTTTATGACAAATTCAAAAGTCCGGCGCGCCATCGGGTAATCCTGTTTGTAGAAATAACTTTTCCCGATAAGCATGTAAGAATCATCGATCCACCGCACATGTTCCTTGCGGTTAAAAACCATGGAGTGTTTGTTGATCGCTTTGGATGCTTTCTTTATCGAGGCATCGGCATATTGGGAAATTTTTGCAGCGCTTGCCCGGTCCCCGTAATTAAAAACCGGAAGGATGAGTGAGAAATTATCTTTAATCCCCAACCGGTATTCCTTGATTCCCTGGCGCATATTGTCCATCCCGTTCCAGTAAACATTATAGTGGGAAGTGGTGTTATGATAAGTACGGCGAATAAATGAATTTTTCTTGGTGGAACAACCCCCAAAGAGTAATAATCCAGAAAAAATCAATAATAATCCGGCGAGGGGATATGTCTTCGTCGATCTCAAAACAGGGAAATAATTAAAAGAATACTAACTTTGATTTTACAAAATTATTTTAAATTTTTGAATTTAAACCGATGAAAACAAATTTACTGAATATTGCCCACCCCGCATCCCGGATTGCCGGGTCGTAAAAATTTCCGATATTTGCAATGTTTTCAGGGAAGAAAGTTATTGTGATGGCACGCGAAAAGGGTACAAAGAAAAAAAGCAGGTGGTCGGAAAAACTACGGAACAAGTACCGTCTGGTTTTCATGACCGACGATACACTGGAGGAACGCTTTATTTTCCGGCTCTCGCGTTTGAATGTTTTCATTGCCCTTGGTACCCTGACCATTGTCCTGATTTTTTTAACCAGTATATTGATTGCATTTACCCCTTTGCGTGAATATATTCCTGGTTACACCAATGTAGGTCTTACCAAGAAACTATACATGCTGCAACGGAAATCCGATTCTATTGAACGTGATCTGATACGGAAGGACCGTTTTATTCAAAACATCAAGGATGTAATTAACGGAAAAGACCTTTCGGAAGACAAACCGATACCCAGGGACACTACCCGGAGATATCAGGATATAAAGATTAAACGGTCGCTCGAAGATTCATTGCTTCGTATGGATGTCGAAAATCAGA
Source organism: Draconibacterium orientale (assembly GCA_020718225.1). GTDB lineage: Bacteria > Bacteroidota > Bacteroidia > Bacteroidales > FEN-979 > CAIVAT01. The sequence goes on from DYSO01000023.1 coordinate 5,605, forward strand.
GCAAATACAGCTTGTATAAGATGGAGTCGATGGAAACAGCAAGTCAGAAAAGATCTTCCATCGGGGGTGTGCTCTTTTTTCCGCCGCTAAAAGGAATCGTTACCAATAAATTTAACCCGGCCGGGAAACATTTTGGAATAGATATCGTTTCCAGACAAAATGAAGCCATAAAAGCCGTTTTGGATGGTACTGTGATTTTTAGTAACTGGACCCTGGAAACGGGATATGTGATTGTCATTCAACATGTCCAGAATATTGTATCCGTGTATAAACACAATTCGGCGCTTTTAAAAAAAATCGGGGATATTGTCAAATCCGGCGAAGCGATAGCCATTATCGGGGAAACCGGAGAAATGATTTCCGGGCCCCACCTTCATTTCGAGCTGTGGAACGAAGGAATCCCGGTAAACCCTGAAGAATTTATTATATTTTGAAAAAGAACCTTGCCATCTTAGGATCTACCGGGAGTATCGGTACCCAGACGCTCGACGTAGTTCGTGATTATCCCGACATGTTTGGCGTTGAGGTCCTTACGGCACAGGATAACAGCGATTTGCTTATCCGTCAAGCCAGGGAATGGTTGCCCAATGCAGTAGTCATCGGAAACAAAGCAAGTTTTTCCAAAGTTTCCGACGCATTGAAGTCTCTTCCTGTCAAGGTCTATGCCGGAGAAGAATCCTTGTCACAGATTGTGGAAATGGAGTCAATCGACCTGGTTTTGAATGCCCTTGTGGGTTATGCAGGATTAAAACCAACCCTCAATGCCATCAAAGCTGGAAAAAATGTGGCGCTGGCCAATAAAGAAGCCCTTGTTATTGCTGGGGATCTGGTAATGTCAGAAGCAAAAGCGAAGGGCATATTGGTGCTACCAGTCGATTCAGAACACTCGGCAATTTTTCAGTGTCTGGCCGGAGAGGCACCGGGATCGGCTGAAAAAATCTATCTTACTGCTTCCGGGGGTCCATTTCGGGGCAAACAAAGGGAGAACCTGATGCATGTTACCCGGGAAGAAGCCCTAAAACATCCCAATTGGAAAATGGGCGACAAAATTACAATCGATTCGGCTTCCATGATGAATAAAGGGTTGGAGGTCATTGAGGCCCGATGGCTATTCGATCTGAAACCTTCGCAAATTGATGTGATTATCCATCCACAGTCGATTGTTCATTCCTTTGTGCAGTTTGTGGATGGATCGATCAAGGCTCAAATTGGTCTCCCCGACATGAAGTTGCCAATTCTATATGCACTCTCTTATCCTCAACGGGTCTTGTCAGACCTTCCCCGCTTCGATTTCAGGAATTATCCGCAACTTACCTTTGAACAGCCTGATAAAGAAGTTTTTCGAAACCTTTCGCTCGCTTACGAGGCATTGCATCAGGGAGGAAACATGCCTTGCGTTTTGAATGCCGCCAATGAAACGGCAGTGGAGGCTTTTTTGAAGGAGCAGATTGGATTTCTTCAACTTTCACTGGTGATAGAACATTGCCTGAAAACGATGCCCCACATTCGTAAACCAGGGTACGATGATTATGTTCAAACCCATGTCGAAACCCTGGTGATAGCCAGGGAATATGTCAAAAAAATCAAGTATTAACCGTGAACCAAATTCTTTTCCATGGAAATTTTTATCAAAGTTGTTCAATTGCTTCTGAGTTTGTCGATACTTGTCATATTTCATGAATTTGGCCATTTCATTGCCGCCAAAGTTTTTAAAACCCGTGTAGAAAAGTTTTACCTGTTTTTTAACCCCTGGTTTTCATTGTTTAAATTTAAAAAGGGGGAAACAGAATATGGAATTGGATGGATCCCGTTGGGCGGGTATGTAAAAATTTCGGGGATGATCGACGAATCGATGGATAAAGAACAAATGAAGCAACCGCCCCAACCCTGGGAATTTCGCACCAAACCTGCATGGCAACGGTTAATCATCATGCTTGGCGGAGTAACGGTAAACCTTCTGCTGGCAATTGCCATTTATATTGTAATGTTGTCAGCATGGGGCGAACAATATCTCCCTACAACCGAAGTAAAATATGGAATAACAGTCGATTCGCTGGGCTATCAGATGGGTTTGAGGAACGGGGACTTCATCGTATCGGTCGATCATAAACCGGTTGAAGATTTTGCAGCCATTCCAAAAACCATTATTCTTGAAGAGGCTGCGACAATACAGGTATCCCGCCAGGGACAACCAGTAAATATCCAAATCCCAAAGGATTTTATTGGTAAACTGATAAAGCACAAATCGCCCGATTTCATCTCAGTCCGTTTTCCGTTTGAGGCCGGAAAGTTCATTGCCGGATCACCAGCCGAAGCAGCCGGCATGAAAGCCAACGATAAAATCATTGGTTTGAACGACTCCGTCATGATCTTTTTTGACCAGTTCCGCGCTGCCGTTCAACAATATAAAAATAAACGGGTGAATGTGATGGCCCTGAGGGGAAACGATACCCTTGTTTTACCGGTAAATGTTCCTGCTTCCGGATTGATCGGTGTATATCCCAAGGGGCCAGCCAATTATTTCACCTTTAAAGAAAAAAGATACAATGTGATAACCGCCATTCCGGCTGGTTTTATAAAGGCTTTTGATGGCGCCGGAAATTACCTGAAATCCATGAAACTGCTCTTTTCCCAGGAAAAAGCTTACGAATCGGTTGGCGGCTTCATCACCATCGGCAGCATCTTCCCCTCCACCTGGGATTGGCAGGCTTTTTGGTCCCTGACTGCTTTTCTGTCGATCATGCTGGCTATTTTGAATGTGCTTCCAATACCTGCGCTCGACGGAGGTCATGTCATGTTCCTCTTCTATGAAATTATCTTCCGAAGGAAACCCAGTGATAAATTTATGGAAAATGCACAGATAGTCGGAATGGTAATTCTTTTCGGACTTCTCATTTTTGCCAATGGCCAGGATATCCTGAAATTATTCAGACACTGATTTTCCCAGGCCTGCTATTGGTCTATTTTGTCTTTCAGTGACTTGAACCCTTCTCCCAGAATTTCTGTGGCGTCAATTATTGTTAGAAATGCATGGGGGTCGATCTCATGAATGTATTCTTCAAGAAGCGCGAGTTCACGACGATTCACTACCGTGAAGATAATTTTTTTCTCGGCCATGTTGTACATTCCCTTCCCATCGATATAGGTACCCCCGCGATCGAGATTGTTGATGATCTTTTCCCGGATGTCTTCATGTTTATCGGATATGATAAAGAGGCTTTTATCGTAACTTACCCCTTCGAGTACCACATCAATCACTTTTCCAGTGATGAAAATAACGATCCAGGAATAGAGTGGTATTTTCCAGTCCTGAAAAACAACCAATCCGACCAGGACAATGACCGAGTCGACATAAATCATCAGCATACCGAGGGGAAGTTTTGTATATTTGGCAATAATCATGGCCACAATGTCGCTGCCACCCGATGTTGCCTTTGATTTAAAGATCAATCCCAGGCCGAGCCCTGCCAATACCCCTCCAAAAATGGAGGATAGCAAAGCATCGCCTTCTACCAAGGGTTTAAAACCCCAGAAAAAGGTGAGGGTATCGGTGAAGATTGCGGTTAGGGAAAAGCCAAGAACCGTTTTAAAACCGAAACGGGGCCCCAGAAATTTAATGCCCAGCAATGTTAGTGGGATATCAAAACACAGGGCAACCAATCCGACCGGAGTGTTGAAAAGATAATGAAGCACAATAGAAATACCATATACTCCACCCGGGATAATTTTATACGGTGTTATAAACAGTACAAAGCTGGCTGCCAGTATAAATGCGCCGGCAATGATAAGGCTGTACGAAATAAACCACTTACGTGTAAATGGTTTTTCTTTGATAAGGAAAAATGACATACTGTTGAATTTGATTATTATTACCACTGCAAAGATATTTGATTGGAGCACAATGCAAACATTGAAAATGCGTTCTATTAAAAAACAGTTATTTAGATCACCCATACTGGCATTACGAAGTACAAATGGATAATTTCAGATGGTCATTACGAAAAAAGCTGTAATTTTATCCCGGTTTTTAAATGAATATAACATCCGATACCTCCCGATTTTGACCTTGCTGTTGAACCGAAGAATTGCTGCTTATTCAGGAGTAAAAGTTATTTTTATCCTGCTTTTTCTACTTTTTCAGGGAAGCATTGTCGTTTTTGCCCAGCAGACATCGCTGATTACCCAATATATGTTTTCAAATATGGCTTTCAATCCCGCATTTGCCGGTAGCGGGGGGGGGATTTGTGCAACTGGCTTGGTGCGGCAACAATGGATTGGATTTCAGGATGCCGACGGTTCAAAAACAGCTCCCCAGTTGTATATGCTCACTGTGGACGCACCGGTTAAAGTATTGCATGGTGGGGTGGGAGGTTCAATTTTTCAGGACCAGCTTGGTTTTTTTAAAAATATAGCTGTTAAGCTCGGATATGCCTATAGGATGGATGCCGGTCCCGGTGATTTTTCTATTGGATTACAGGTTGCCCTTCAGAATGGCAGTTATGATTTCAGCAAATTTAAACCCACCGATGAAAATGACCCTTTATTATCGGGACAAACCGGGAAATCGGGCGATATGATCTTCGATATCAATGCAGGCCTTTTCTATAAGGTACCTGATAAATATTACATTGGGCTGTCAGGTGAAAATTTGTTGCAATCGAGAGGCAGTACAACCCATTATCAGCTCAGGCGTACTTTTTATCTGGCCGGGGGATATCAGTGGGACATACCAAACCATCCTGCTTTTGAATTGAGGCCCTCTTTGTTGTTTATGTATGATGGAGGGGCTTTTCAAGCCAATATCAGCGCCTTGTTGATGTATAACAATAAATTTTATGGCGGATTGGGGTACCGTTTACAAGACGCCATTTCGGTGCTTGTCGGATTGAATATCAAGGGAATTCATGTTGGCCTTGCATATGACATCTCTACTTCAGCGCTTAGCAAATACAACAGTGGCAGCCTCGAAGTTATGGTAAGTTATTGCTTTAAAATTGATACGGATAAATACAGGAAAACATACCGGAATACAAGGTTCCTCTAAGAAAAAAAAAGTGTATTTTTGTCGTTTTGTTAAATAAACATCGATTAAAATAATAATTCTCAGTGCGTGGCGTTATTTTTCATCCATTAACAGGCTAAAAAATGAAAAAACTGCTTATTTATTCCGCTCTGCTCATTTTCCTGGGAAGTTGTGGTAATTCAGGAAGTGGTGAGCTTACGGGAGTAAAAAACCGAAAGCGATACTATACCCCCGATCCTTATGGAATGGTTTATGTTCCGTTGGGGACCTATACCATGGGTGTAAGTGACGAAGATATCCCCTACGCCCAGCTAAACAACCCGAAAACGGTTACAGTCCAGGCCTTCTATATGGACCAGACGGAGATTACAAATAATAAATACCGTCAGTTTGTTTATTGGGTAAGGGATTCTATTGCCCGTAGAATTTTGGGTGAACTCAAACCCGATCAGTATTTTATTTCTGAAAACAAGAAAACCGGGGAAACTTTTGATCCACCTTTCCTGAACTGGGAAAGCAAACTTGAATGGAATTCCGATCAGCAGGATGTACGTGATGCACTGGCTCAAATGTACCTTCCTGAAAACGAACGCTATTTCAGGAGAAAAGAAATAGATACAAGAAAACTCTATTTTGAATATTATTTTGTTGACCTGAAAGCTGCTTCACGGAAAGATTATGCCACCCCCTCCGATCCCAAAGAGGCCGGGTTGGCCAATCGCCCCCAGGGATTGAAAGACCGTTCGGTCTATGTGCGTAAAGAGGTAATTAATGTTTATCCGGATACCCTTTCATGGATACATGATTACACCTATTCTTTCAACGATCCGAGCACCGAGAAGTATTTCTGGCATCCGGCTTACGATAATTATCCGGTGGTTGGTGTCAATTGGAGGCAGGCCAATGCATTCTGTATCTGGCGCACACAATTAAAAAACAGTTACCTCTATGGTAAAAAAGGAGAGACCTTAATCAGCGATTTTCGTTTACCAACCGAAGGTGAATGGGAATGGGCAGCACGGGGTGGGTATGAAGGAAATCCATATCCCTGGGGCGGCCCTTATACCCGCAATGATAAAGGTTGTTTTCTGGCCAATTTTAAACCGCTGCGTGGGGATTATGTCGCTGACGGTGGCGCCATAACAGTTATTTGTGGGCATTATCCGGCAAACGATTATGGGTTATATGATATGGCAGGTAATGTGGCTGAATGGACTGTAACCGCCTTTCATCCATCATCTTATAACTTTTCGTGGGATTTGAACCCGGATTATAAATACAACGCCAAAGATTCAGATCCCCCTGCATTGAAAAGGAAAGTTACCCGCGGTGGTTCCTGGAAAGATATCGCTTACTTCCTGCGGGTTTCTTCACGGGCATACGAATATCAGGACACCGCCAAGTGCTATATCGGGTTCAGGTGTGTTCAGAATTACCTGGGAAGGCAAAGGGATGATAATCCTTCCCGTGCATCTAAGGTTTATAGATAATTTAACCAATACTTGTTATCAATCTAATTTAATTATTTCCTGCTATGGGCTTACTCGCTTTAGTGAAAACAAAGAAGTATAAAAACTTCATGGCCAAACTTTATGGGTGGGGCGCTGCAATCGTTATTATTGGCGCTCTATTCAAAATTAACCATTATACAGGAGCCGATACCATGTTGATCATTGGGCTGGGTACTGAGTCGATCATCTTCTTCTTCTCTGCTTTTGAACCCCCCCACGTAGAACCCGACTGGAGTCTGGTCTATCCTCAACTTGCCGGAATATACCATGATGCTGATATCGACATTCCAAATGCATTCACTACAAAAGAAACCGTAACACAGGAACTTGACCACATGCTTGCCAAAGCCAAAATTGGCCCGGAACTTATCCAGAGCCTGGGTACTGGTTTACAAAACCTAAGTGAAACCACAGCAAAACTCGCTCAGGTTTCTGATGCTTCAATTGCCAATGACCAATATGTAAACACCTTGAAGAATGCTACCGAATCAGCTTCACTGATGAACGCCGCTTATCGTAAAACCTCCCATACCCTTGAACAAAGTACCGCTGCAACAGAAGAACAATTAAACAGCATCAAATCATCCTCAAAAAGCGCTGCAACACTGGCAACCATGTTTTCAGAAGTATCCGCTTCCCTGAAAGAAGATTTACACGCCAACAAAGCATTTTCCGAAAGTATTGCCAACGCCACAGGCGCAACCAACAGATTCGTCGAAAAATATAACGAATCAGCCAACCTTTTATCAAAAACAGCTGAAACCCTGAATGCAACGGCAACCGAAGGCACACAATACAATAAAGAGTTACAACGGGTTTCCTCAAACCTTTCTGCACTTAATGCCCTTTATGAACTTCATTTGAAAAGCTCCAACCAACAGGTTGAAAGCGCAAATAAATTCAATGCTACACTCAATTCCTTTACCGCCAATCTGAATGAATCTATGACCAACGCCGACCGGTTCAAAACAGAAGTCGATAACCTGACCCGCAACATTACTGCCCTCAACAAAATTTATGGAAATATGTTGTCGGCCATGAATCTCGGGAATAAATAAACCGGATCGATGCGTATTATAAATGATCAATGATTTACCTGAAAAAAATACAATACTAAATGGCTGGATATAAAGAGACACCAAGGCAGAAGATGATCGGCATGATGTATCTTGTACTTACTGCCCTGCTCGCATTAAATGTCTCGAAGGAAATCCTGGATGCATTTCTTGTGGTCAATGAAAGCATGGAAACTACCAACGACAACTTTTCGAAAAAGCTTGAAAATACCTACACTAAATTTAAAATACAAAATCAACTCAACCCAAATAAAGTTGGCCCCTATTGGGAAAGAGCCCAACAGGCCCATGCCCTCTCTGAGAAATTAGCCAAATACATCGACAGTATTAAGTACGTGGTCATTATGCGTACCGATAAACTGAATTCACTTGAAGAGGCTAAAAAACTGAATTTGAGGGATGCCAAACGCAAGGATAATTACGATATCCCAACCCGCTATTTTATCGGCAGCTCCCCCGATGGTTCGGCCGGTGAATCGAGGATCCTGAAAAATAAAATTGATCTTTTTAAAAAACAGATGATCGAACTGGTTGACCCCAAATTTCAGAATACCATTAAAATCGGAATGGATACCAAAGGACCTTTTTATGATGCCGACGGGGGTAGACAAAGTTGGGAAATGCACAATTTTTACCGTACCATCCTTGCAGCTTCAGTGACTATTTTAAATAAAATTAAAGCCGAAGTTTACAACGCTGAATTCGATGTAGTTAATAACCTTTATAGCTCCATCGACGCTCTTAATTTTAAATTTGATCGCATTCAGGCAAAGGTTATCCCCAAAAGCAGCTATATTTTCCTTGGCGATGAGTATCAGGCCGAAATCTTAGTGGGCGCCTATGATACAAAACAAAACCCGGATGTACGCTATATTCTGGGTTCTGATACACTTACACCATCCAACTATAAAAATGCAACCCCATTGGAAGGATCCAACGGACTGGTGGTTTTAAAACTTGGAGGTTCATCAGAAGGGCTGAAAAAATTCGCCGGGATCATAAAAGTCGTAAGTCCTTTGGGAGATACCATGACCTTCCATTTCAGTGATGAATATATTGTGGCAAAACCGGCAATTACCATCTCTCCCACCAAAATGAATGTGCTGTATATTGGCGTCGATAACCCCATCGACATTCGTGTACCGGGCAGCCCCGAACGCATTATCCCCACCATATCTGTCGGAACCATTCGCCAGCAGGGCAACGAATGGATTGTTTCAAACCTTTCTGCATCCGGGGCGAGGGAAGCCGTTATCAGTGTCAATGCAGTTTTTTCAGGGAAAACAAAAAACATGGGATCATCCAGGTTCCGCCTCAAAACCGTTCCTGACCCGGTAATCAAAATTGCCGGTAAAAATGAAGGATATATCTCCAAAAGCCTGCTTCTTGCAAGCCCCTTCCTGGTTCCTGAATTGCACCCGGGATTTGACTTTGATTTAAAATATTCGGTTACCTCGTTTGTTTTTTCTACCTCAACTTCTGCTGGTGAAGGATCTGATGTGAAAGTCCAGGGAAACCGCCTGACACCGGAAATCCTGAAGACCATCAACAATGCCCGGAAAAATCAACGCATCTGGTTCGACGATATCTATGTAAAAGGGCCGGATGGTACCCGTAAAGTGAATACAAGCCTTAGTTTGAAATTGAATTGATTTTAGCTGGAAATATTATGAAAAAAGCGCTTTTTCTTGTTTTTTCCCTTCTCTTTGTAGCAGGGTCAGAACTTTCCACCCAAGCCCAGATACTTGAAGGGCCTCCACGAGACGGTGTTTATGACAAAACTGCCATCCAGCAGGTGCAACCCATCCCATATACCTACCTCCGGGAAGCTGATATTATCTGGACACGTCGCGTTTGGCGGATTATTGATATGCGGGAGAAAATGAACCAGCCGTTCTATTTTCCGGAAAAACCGCAGAATAACTGGAGAAGCTTCGTTCAAATCCTGATGGATGGATTGCGCGAAGGAACAATTACCGCCTATTCCAGCGAATCGGATCAGTTTTTAGTACCCTTGAAATATACCGAACTTCAGGATAAACTCGAAAGAACCGACTCGGTGCGTTTACCACGCCCCGATAACCCCGATATTATGTATGATACGGTAATCAGAAACGAATTTGACCCGTCCAATGTTAAAAAACTGAAAATTAAAGAAGATTATTACATCGACCGGCAACGATCGGTGATGGAAGTCAGAATTCTTGGAATTTGCCCCGTCGTCGATGAAATTGATAAAACTACGGGTGAAAAAAGATTCGAGAAAAATCTATTTTGGGTTTATTTCCCTGAATGCCGCAACCTTTTTGCAAAAAATGAGATGTTTAACCTGTATAATGGTTCTGCAGGTAGGTTAACCTATGATGATGTCTTTATTAAGCGGATGTTCTCAAGCTATATCTATAAAGAAGAAAATGTCTACGACCGCTCAATCAACGAATATTCGGCCGGAGTCGACGCATTGCTCGAGGCAGAAAATGCAAAAACCAAGCTTTTTGAATTTGAATCAAGTTTGTGGGAATATTAAATCGATTTTCAGAAATAGCAGTTCTGACGTTAAAAACTCTCCTTTAGGGAGAGTTTTTTATTTAAAAAAGGTAAAACCATTATATTTGTTAACATTGGTTTGAACTGAGGTTATGCATTATACATTTCTTGAAACTCCCGTTGAATATCTCAAGGGCGTTGGCTCGGCAAGAGCAGAGTTGCTCAAAAAGGAGTTACAGCTTTTTTCATTCGGCGATCTATTGACTTTTTTCCCTTTCAGGTATATTGACCGGAGTAAGTTTGTTAAAATTTCCGAAATCACCGACGATACCGCCTATGTTCAGATCAAAGCCAAAGTGGTCCGGATACAGACCCTTGGATCGTTTCGGAACCAACGACTTGTGGCTACAATCCGCGACGAAAGCGGAGAGATCGACCTGGTGTGGTTCCAGGGCCTGAAATGGATCGCCGATAAACTTACACCATTACAGGAATATATCATTTTTGGAAAACCAACCCTATTTAACGGTCGGTTCAACATTCCTCACCCCGAACTGGAAATTCCCTCAACGCCCCCTCTGCCCTTGTCGGAAACCATCCGCCCGGTATATGGGTCAACGGAAAAATTAAAATCCAAAGGACTGGATTATAAGGGAATTACAAAATTGATGAAAAACCTTTTATTGAATGAAAAATTTCAAATGCCCGAAAACCTGACCAGGGAAATTTTAAACCAACTCCACCTGTTAAACCGCCAGGATGCTTTTACCAATATTCATTTTCCAAAAAGTCCTGAGTTGCTCTTTAAAGCCCAGGCAAGGTTGAAATTTGAAGAGTTGTTTTTTATTCAATTACGTCTTGCAAAACAACGTTCAGGAAGGATGGAAAAAAAAACAGGGCTTCTTTTCCCGAAAGTGGGTGACTATGTTAACAGGTTTTACCATCACCACTTGACTTTTCCATTGACCAATGCTCAAAAACGTGTTATCAAAGAGATTCGGGCCGATCTCGGTTCAGGAAATCAAATGAACAGATTGTTACAGGGCGACGTGGGAAGTGGAAAAACACTGGTTGCCCTGATGACAATGCTTATTGCTGTTGATAACCATTGCCAGTGTTGCCTGATGGCCCCGACAGAGATTTTAGCAAACCAGCATTATCAAACAATCTCAGGAATATTATCTGGCATGGACATCCATGTTCAGTTGCTTACCGGTTCAACACGGGCAGCCTTACGACGCACGGTCCGGGATGGTCTCCTGGATGGAACGATCCAGATGCTTATCGGCACCCATGCCCTCCTGGAAGAAAATGTAAGATTTAAAAAACTTGGATTGGTCGTAATTGATGAACAACATCGGTTTGGGGTCGCCCAAAGGGCCCGACTTTGGAAAAAAAATGAAATTACCCCACACATTTTAGTCATGACTGCCACTCCAATCCCCCGTACACTGGCAATGACCCTCTATGGTGATCTCGACGTTTCTGTCATTGATGAAATGCCCCCGGGCCGTAAAACAATCCAAACCAGGCATGTTTATGATCAGGAACGGCAAAAAATTTATGACTTTTTGCGTAGTAAAATTCGGCACGGACGACAGTCCTATATCGTATATCCACTGATACAGGAATCCGAAACCCTCGATCTGAAAAACCTGGTGGATGGCTATCAAACCATCCTGTCCGAATTCTCTTCCCCCGAATTTTCGGTAGGTATGGTACATGGGCAGATGAAACAACAGGAAAAAGATGCTGTAATGAAACAGTTTATCGAGAATAAAATTCAAATTCTTGTTGCTACTACGGTCATTGAAGTTGGAGTGGATGTGCCGAATGCAACGGTCATGTTGATTGAAAATGCCGATCGGTTCGGACTCTCCCAACTTCATCAATTACGGGGCAGAGTTGGCCGTGGTCAGGATCAATCCTTCTGCATCCTGATCAGTGGGTATAAACTTTCCTCAGAAGCACACGAAAGGCTTCAAACCATGGTACGAACGACAGATGGTTTTGAAATTGCCGAAACCGATCTGCGCTTACGTGGTCCCGGCGACCTATTGGGAACACAGCAAAGCGGGATACTCAATCTTCGCATCGCCGATATTGTGAAAGATGAACAGATATTACAATTTAGCCGGAATCTGGCCAATCAAATCATTATTGACGATCCTTCCCTGAAAAAAGAAAAAAATGACATTCTGGCACAACACTTGAACCACATTGAACAACACTCCCAAAATTGGGGATTGATCTCATAAATTTTAGGATTTTATTACTAACTTTGCTTCCTTAAACCGGCCGATCCCATGAAAATTTCATATAACTGGCTAAAACTTTATCTCGACATCGACCTGCCACCTGACAAGGTGTCGGAATTACTCACCGGCTGTGGCCTGGAAGTTGAAAGTATCGATTCGTTTCAAACGGTAAAAGGAGGATTACAAGGCGTCCTTATTGGTGAGGTGCTGACCTGTGTTAAACATCCTGGTTCAGACCATCTGAGCCTTACTACCGTTGATATAGGGATGGAAACCCCACTGTCCATAGTGTGTGGCGCTTCCAATGTTGCAGCCGGACAAAAAGTGCCCGTGGCTACCATCGGCACAACCTTATATTTCGACGATAAACCCCTGACCCTGAAAAAAACAAAAATTCGGGGTGAAGTTTCTGAAGGGATGATTTGTGCGGAAGATGAATTGGGATTGGGGACTTCTCATGCAGGAATCATGGTCCTTCCACAGGAAACTCCGGTTGGTACCTCCGCTGCGCATTTTTTTAATATTGAAAATGATATCGTCTTTACCATCGGCCTGACCCCCAACCGTACCGATGCAACATCCCACCTGGGTGTTGCAAGGGATTTGGTCGCAGTAATTAACAATTACGGCCACGACCTTCCGGTGGCATCCGGGAGGCTGTCGCTGAAAATACCTGACGTTGCTGACTTTAAAGTTGATAATAACCACCGTCACATTGACGTGATCGTGGAAAACATGACAGGATGCCCCAGATACACCGGAATTACCCTGACCGGGATTACCGTCAAAGAATCACCCGGTTGGTTAAAAAATAAACTGATGGCCATCGGACTGAGGCCCATCAACAATATCGTGGATGTTACAAACTTTATCCTCATGGAGCTGGGACAACCATTGCATGCTTTTGATTGCGACAGGATTACAGGGGGTAAAGTGATTGTACGGAATGGTCCCGCCGGAACAAAATTTATCACCCTCGACAACATCGAAAGAACATTGACCAGCGAGGATATGATGATTTGCAATACCGTTGAACCCATGGTAATTGCCGGGGTATATGGTGGAATGAAATCGGGTGTAAGCCATGAAACCACCCGTATTTTTCTTGAAAGCGCCTATTTTGATCCCATTCATATTCGGAAAAGCGCCCGCTATCATGGATTGCAAACTGATGCTTCATTTCGATTTGAGCGTGGCGCCGATTACAATATTACCGAATATGCCCTGAAACGGGCAGCTTTGTTGATTGTGGAACTTGCAGGAGGATCCATCTCTTCCGATATTGTGGATATATACCCAAATCCCTTTAAAGACCGGAGCGTTGATTTGTCATATTATAACATGGACAGGCTGATCGGAAAAAAGCTGAACCGTGATGTAGTTAAAAATATTCTGTGCGACCTGGGCTTTGTAATTTCCGAAGAGGTTGAAAATGGCTCCGGACTCCGTTTGATCGTTCCCGCATTTAAAGCAGATGTAACCAGGGAAGCCGATATCATTGAAGAGATCCTGAGAATCTATGGATATAACAACGTTGAAAGTCCGGTTGCACTCCGATCTTCCATTTTTTATAGCAAAAAAACAGATCCGGAAAAAATTCAAAATCGAATTTCCGAATACCTTTCTGCATGTGGTTTTCATGAAATATTAAACAATTCCCTCACCAAATCAGTGTACTACGAAGAGAACCCGGCATATGAACCCGGTAAATCGGTAAAGATACTAAACCCGATAAGCCGCGATCTTGATGTTTTACGGCAATCGCTCTTGCATGGTGCACTTGAAAGTTTGGTCTTAAATCAAAACAGGAAACAAACCGATCTGAAATTTTTTGAATTCGGAACAACCTATATCTTATCAGATGATGGTATTGTTCCGGGATACCTGGAAGCACAGCATCTCTCTTTGGCTATTACAGGGCGTAAAGAGACAGAGAACTGGAATAGCCAGGAAAATACCATCGATTTTTTTACCCTAAAGGGTTACATGGAAGCCATTTTTCGTTTAATGAATATCGATGGCCATATTTTTACTGTTGAACCAGTTCAATCGGTTGTTTTTTCAGATGGGATTCGTTATTCATTCGATAACAAGGAACTACTGGTAATGGGGCCACTACAGCCTTCTTTTCTGAAGTCGATGGATTACAAAGCGCCGGTGTTTTATGCTGAAATGAACTGGAGCTATTTGTTGAAAATCGTTCCCGATTCAGAAACCAGGTACAAAGAGCTGCCCAAATTCCCTGAAGTGCGTCGTGACCTGGCTTTATTGATCGACAAATCTGTTACTTTTAGTCAAATTGAAAAACTGGCTTTTCAAACTGAAAAAAAAATACTCCGTCATGTGGGTTTATTTGATGTTTATGAAGGAGAAAAAATAGAAGCAGGAAAACAGTCCTATGCGTTGAGTTTTATCTTACAGGATGAAGATAAGACGCTCACCGACAACGAAATTGAAAAAGTCATGAACCGGATGATCAAAGCTTTTGAAATAGTATATAATGCCCGGATAAGATAATTCTGGCCAAAATTCTTACATGGATATATTGTCAATTAAACAAAGATTTGGGATTATTGGTAATTCGCCTCTGCTTGACCGTGCCATAGATATCGCCCGTCAGGTGGCTGCGACCGATATTACTGTACTGATTAGCGGGGAAAGTGGGACCGGAAAGGAGTTTTTCCCAAAAATTATTCATCAACTCAGCGCCCGTAAACACGGGCCCTATATTGCAGTAAATTGTGGCGCTATTCCGGAAGGCACCATTGATTCAGAATTGTTTGGCCATGAAAAAGGTTCTTTTACCGGAGCTCATGAAGCACGAAAAGGATATTTTGAGGTCGTTGATGGTGGAACTATTTTTTTAGATGAGGTCGCTGAATTGCCTTTGGGGACGCAGGTTCGCTTGTTACGGGTTCTTGAGTCGGGTGAATTTATCCGGGTGGGTTCTTCCAAAGTATTGAAAACCAACGTTCGTGTGGTTGGCGCCACCAATGTCAATATCCCCGATGCCATCTCAGGAGGAAAATTCAGACAAGATCTCTATTACAGGCTCAGTACTGTCCCGATTCTGGTTCCGGCGCTTCGTGAACGTAAAGAGGACATCTATTTGCTTTTCCGGAAATTTGCCTCCGATGCAGCGGAAAAATACCGGATGCCTCCCATTCAACTGGATGAAGGCGCCCAGCAAACAATTACCAGTTACCGGTGGCCAGGAAATATCCGCCAGCTAAAAAATCTCACCGAACAGATATCCATTATCGAAAAATCCAGGACCATCGATGCAGAAACAATGCTGAAATACATGCCCATTGGTCAGAAGAGTGAACTGCCGGTCCTTTACAAGGGGGAAGATGCCTCCAAGTTCAACGAACGGGAATTGCTTTATAAAGTTCTGTTTGATATGAAAAAAGACATGAACGACCTGAAGCAGCTGGTCATGAATTTGATGCATAATGAAAATGCCCTTAATGATAATCTGGACGAAAGTACCCACCTGATCAAAAGGCTTTATAAAGATTTTACCGATGTCAAGGAACCCGGACAGCCCTTAATCGTTCATTCTGCAGATCCCGCGCTTCATTTTCAGGAACCGCTTCAGGAGCCTGAAGAAATTGAAGAGAATCTCTCCCTTCAAAAAAAAGAGAAAGATTTTATTAAACGGGCTCTTTCAAAGTATGAAGGGAAGCGGAAAGATGCAGCAAAGGAGTTGGGTATTTCGGAACGCACATTATACCGAAAGATCAGGGAATATGACCTGGAATAATATCGGTCTACAACAGATAAGGCGTATGTACAGTCGAATTTTCTATTTTTTTTTATTGGGGTTAATCCTTTTTGCCCCCTCTGCCTGTCGGGTCAGTTATTCTTTTACGGGAGCATCCATCTCAGCTACTGTCAAAACAGTCTCTATTCCCAATATACCAAACAATGCCCCGCTTGTGGTACCTACCTTGTCGCGCACCATTACCGATGCCCTGCGTGATTATTTTACTTCGCAAACCAACCTGGTTCTGGTCGATCGCAATGGAGATCTGAACCTCGAAGGCTCCATTACACAATATGTTGTTCAACCGGTAGCCATCCAGGGTAACGAAACGGCTGCCATGAACAGATTGACGATCACTGTCAGCATGAAATTCTCAAATAAAACGGATCCAAAGCAAAATTGGGATACCCCCGTTCAGTTTTCCCGATACCTCGACTACACGAGCTCACTGCAGCTTTCGTCCGTGCAGGAAAGCCTGATCGCAGGGATTACCGAACAACTGGTTCAGGATATCTTTAATAAAGCAGTTGTTAACTGGTAACACGATAAAACCTTTAGTTATAGATGAACCGGCAACAATTTTCGGAATTTATCAATCATCCTGAAACAATTAATTCATCGAGTCTGAAAGTATTGGATGAACTTATAAAACGATATCCATATTGTCAGAACGGTCAGGTATTGTATGCAATTAATCTTTTCAGAGAGGAAAACCTTCTGTATCCTCAGCAATTGAAAAAAGCAGCCGCCTATGCCCCCGACCGGCGAAAATTAAAAGACCTTATTGATCAGGCAAAGAAGAAACCATCCCCTGTTTTATCATCGGATGTGATCAAAGAGATTGATGAAACCGGGCCTGCAATAGAAACAACAGAACCAGAATCATCCAATACCTTTGAGGAGTTAAAACCTGATGCTTATGAGGTTTCCCCTATGGAAACATCCTCCTCTTTGGGTGTTGAAACAAACGCTGATTCCCCTGTGACACAAATAGCATTCCCGGAAGATTCTGTTTCTGGTCAAAGCGCTTTTGAGGACCTGCCTCCGGCGAAAGATCATATCACACCGGACGAATTGTTGTTAATGGTCAGAAAACGACTTGCCCATATCGATGCTGAAAAGCATCCTTTACCGGATCAAGATGGCGAAAAGCAGTCTTCCAAAAAGCCGGGAAGCACACTCAGTAAAGAGACCCTGATCGATCAGTTTATTCAGGAAGAACCCAGGATTGCAAAACCCACAACAGCCTTTTTCAGTCCATCAGAGAGCGCCCATCGAAGCAATGTGGATGAAGAAGAAATTGTGAGTGAAACCCTCGCTCAACTTTATGCCAAACAAGGAAATATTTCCAAGGCAATTCAAATTTACAGGAAATTATCTTTGCTAAATCAAGAAAAAAGTCGTTACTTTGCAGCCCAAATTGAAAAACTCAGCGCCTGATATACAATTGCTTTTGTTTTTTGATTGCCAAATCGTAAATCGTAAATCGTAAATCGTAAATCGTAAATCAAAATGGGTTTATACATCTTAATCTCCGTCCTCATCCTGATTGTATGTGTTCTGATGGTTCTCGTTGTTCTGGTTCAAAATTCAAAGGGTGGGGGATTGGCCTCAAATTTTGCCTCTTCAAATCAGTTTATGGGGGTCCGTAAAACTGCCGATTTTCTTGAAAAAACCACCTGGACATTGGCCGTTGTGTTACTGGTGCTCAGCCTCTTTTCCATATTTGTAATCCCCAAAACCCAGGCGAAACTGGAATCTACGCAAAGCGAAATACAAAAACAGATTGACGATAGTAAAACTGCTCCAATCAAGGATTTCCAATCGCCTCCCGCACAAAATAAATAGTTGAAAACAGGAGGGACTTTGTAATTTTTTCCTGGTCAACAAAGCATAACGAAAGGTGTCAGATTGTCATAATAATCTGACATTTTTTTTATTTTCCCTGCGGCAACTGCAAAAATGTCCCTAAAAACCAGCTTATATTCTTTTGGCACACATTGTGATCAGGGGGGTTGCCTTCCAACAGGTTCGATTTTCTAATGTTAAACTAAAAATAGAGTGTAAAATGACAACAGTAAAGATTAAACCCTTAGCCGACCGCGTTTTAATTGAACCGGCAGCAGCTGAAGAAAAAACAGCAGGTGGGATTATTATCCCGGATACTGCCAAAGAAAAACCACAGAAAGGAACGGTCGTAGCCGTCGGCCCCGGAAAAAAGGATGAACCCATGACGGTCAAAGTTAGAGATCAGGTACTTTATGGAAAGTATGCCGGCACAGAGATAACAATTGATGGCCAAAACTATCTCATCATGCGTGAATCGGATATCGTGGCAGTGATCTGACCACCCTCCGCATTTTAACACAATAAAAAAAAGACATAATTAATAACTAAAAACAAAAAAACCATGTCCAAAGACATTTTATTTAGCATAAAAGCAAGAGAAGCACTGAAAGAAGGTGTTGACGCCCTTTCCAATGCAGTAAAAGTAACACTGGGCCCCAAAGGCCGTAATGTAATTATTGATAAATCATATGGCTCTCCGGTTGTAACCAAAGATGGCGTTACAGTCGCAAAAGAAGTTGAATTAAGGGATGCAGTTCCCAATATGGGGGCTCAAATGGTGAAGGAAGTTGCCTCTAAAACCAGCGATATCGCCGGCGATGGCACAACAACCGCTACCGTTTTGGCACAGGCTATTTTTACCACCGGATTAAAAAATGTTACTGCAGGCGCAAACCCTATGGATTTAAAGCGTGGTATCAGCAAAGCCGTTGATGAAGTTATTAAATCTTTAAAATCGCAAACCCGTCAGGTTGGCGATACCATGGAAAAAATTGAACAGATTGCTTCAGTTTCAGCCAACAACGACACTTTCATTGGTAAGATGATTGCGGAAGCCATGGATAAAGTGAAAAAAGAAGGCGTTATTACAATTGAAGAGGCCAAAGGTATTGAAACAACAGTTAAAGTTGTGGAAGGTATGCAATTCGACCGTGGCTATATCAGTCCCTATTTCGTAACCGATACCGACAAAATGGAAGTTGTTTACGAAAACCCCTTCATTCTGATTTATGATAAGAAAGTCAGTGTGATGAAAGATCTCCTTCCTTTATTGGAAAAAGCAGTCCAAACTGGCCGGCCATTGATCATCGTTAGCGAAGATGTTGAAGGTGAGGCACTTGCCACTCTCGTAGTTAATAAAATCCGCGGCACACTCAAAGTTGCTGCTGTAAAAGCTCCTGGTTTCGGTGATCGTCGTAAAGAGATGCTCGAAGATATCGCTGTTCTGACGGGTGGTACCGTAATCAGCGAAGAAAAGGGTTATAAACTGGAAGATGCAACGCTTCAGTACCTCGGACAAGCTGAAAAAGTCACCATCGATAAGGAAAATACAACCATTATCAATGGAAGCGGCCAAAAAGCCGATATCACGACACGCATCAACCAAATCAAAACTCAGATCGGTACAACCACTTCTGATTATGATAAGGAAAAACTTCAGGAACGATTGGCCAAACTGGCTGGTGGAGTAGCTGTGATATATGTTGGTGCAGCCTCTGAAGTTGAGATGAAAGAAAAGAAAGACCGTTTTGAAGACGCTCTGCATGCAACACGGGCTGCTATCGAAGAAGGTGTTATCCCCGGAGGGGGCGTAGCTTATATTCGCGCTCAAAAAACCATTGAGAATCTTAAAGGTGACAATGAAGATGAAACAACCGGGATTTCCATTGTTATCCGTGCATTGGAAGAACCCTTGCGCCAGATTGTTGAAAATGCCGGACTCGAAGGTTCAGTCATTGTTCAGAAGGTAAAAGAAGGGAAAGATGATTTTGGTTTCAATGCCCGTACAGAAGTTTTTGAAAATTTGTACCAGGCCGGTGTTATCGATCCGACCAAAGTCGCACGCGTTGCATTGGAAAATGCTGCTTCAATTGCCAGTATGCTTCTTACCACCGAGTGTGTCCTTGCAACACATAAAGAGGAAAAACCTGCAATGCCCCCGATGAATCCCGGTATGGGAGGTATGGACGGCATGTATTAAAAATTGGAAAACCTTGAAAAAAACCCCGGTTATCCGGGGTTTTTTTTTAATATTGTATGGATTAATCCGTTTGTATTGTTGACATATAACCCTTTACATTGCCTCACATCATTAATAGCGATAATAAACCTGATATCCGGTCTTTGTCCGTTGATGCCATCGAACAGGTTTTAATACGGCATGACGAAAAAAGGTTCCGGATAAAACAGATTCTGGAATGGCTTTGGAAAAATGGCGCTGGATCTTTTGATGATATGGCCAACATCCCGGTTCTGACACGGCTGTTTCTGAAGGATAATTTCACATTTCACACGGCCATCCCCGAAATCAAACAAAGAAGTTCCGATGGTACCGTTAAAGTGGGTTTCCGTTTGTTCGACCGTTCGATGATTGAAGGAGTCCTTATCCCGGCAGGCCATCGATATACCGCTTGTATCTCTTCTCAAGTAGGTTGCAATCTGGGATGCAGGTTTTGTGCTACCGGTAAACTGGGATTCACAAGGAACCTGTCGCGGGGCGAGATCTTTGATCAGGTAATCCATCTTTCAAGACTTGCCGGTGCGGAACCTCTTGTTTTAACTGCCATCCATTCCAAGTCCGAAGAGCATCAACACCCATCTCCGGGTGTTCGTAATTTTTTATCAAATATTGTCTATATGGGAATGGGAGAACCCTTTCTCAATTACAAACAGGTGAACGAATCCATTGAAAAAATTACGGCTACAGATGCTCTTGGTATGTCGCCTCAACGAATCACCGTTTCCAGTATTGGAATCCCAAAGATGATTCGCAAAATGGCAGATGATGGCGCAAAATATCATTTTGCCCTCTCTCTTCATGCTGCCACCGACAACAAACGGAACCAGGTTATCCCTTTTAACCAGCGCCATCCTTTATCCGAAATAACCGAAGCCCTGAAGTATTACCATTTAAAAACTCAAAAGCGGGTTACCATTGAGTATATCCTATTTGCAGGGTTTAATGATTCTACACACGACGCCAGGGATTTGGCTCATTTTTGCCGGAATTTTCCGGTAAAAATCAACCTGATTGAGTATAACCCGGTGAAAGAAACAGGCTTTACAGGATCGGGTACTTTAAAAATTCAGTCTTTTGCTCAATCCCTTGAAAAGTGCAACCTGGTTGTGAATGTAAGAAAAAGCCGGGGGAAGGATATCGATGCAGCTTGTGGCCAGCTCTCTGCCGTTCATTCTTTTATAGCCGAAGAAAGTGTAACGTAATAAAACCCAAAGAAATGAAAACGCATTATGAAGTTTCAGGCAATATTGTAGATGTTGTTGGAAAACGTATTTTTCAAGGCACAGTAGTGGTTAATAACGGCATTATCTCAGCCATTCGCGAAGAGACGGTAGCTTCGGAAGTATATCTGCTTCCGGGATTGATCGATGCCCACATCCATATTGAAAGTTCCATGATGCTCCCTTCAGAGTTTGCCAGATTGGCTGTGGTACATGGAACTGTCGGAACAGTTTCTGATCCTCATGAAATTGCAAATGTACTTGGCATTCCCGGGGTCCGGTTCATGATAGAGAATGGGAAAAAGGTCCCTTTTAAATTCAATTTCGGGGCCCCTTCCTGTGTCCCTGCAACTTCCTTCGAAACATCAGGGGCATCATTAGGCCCTGCCGAAGTGGAAGAACTTTTAAAAATGCCGGAGATCAAGTATTTATCGGAAATGATGAATTTCCCGGGTGTGTTGTTTGGAGACCCGGAGGTGATGAAAAAACTGGAATTGGCACGGAATGCGGGAAAACCAGTGGATGGCCATGCTCCAGGCCTCATTGGAGCTGATGCAGAAAAATATATCAATTCTGGGATTACAACAGACCATGAGTGCTTTTCGCTGGAAGAGGCAAGAGAAAAAATTGCTTTTGGAATGAAAATTTTAATCCGGGAGGGAAGCGCTGCAAAAAACTTTGAAGCGCTGTGGCCCCTGATCGATGAATTTCCCGGACAGGTTATGCTTTGCTCCGACGATAAGCATCCGAATGATCTGGAAGCAGGACATATCAACAGGGAAGTTAAACGGGCGCTTGCCAAAGGTTGCAACATCATGAACGTTATCCGGAGCTGTACTTTCAATCCCGTGAATCACTATCAGCTCGCTGTCGGGTTGCTTCAATCCGGCGATCCGGCTGATTTTATCCTGGTGGATAATCTTTCTGATTTTAATATTCTTAAAACCTGTGTGAATGGGGAAATAGTAGCAGAAAACGGAAAGTCACTCATCGGACGGATGGTTGAAAAACCATATAATAATTTTAATACATCATTGGTTCAACCATCAGATTTACAGGTTATTGATGAAGGCGCTCCAATACGGATCCAGAAAGCGCTCGATGGTCAGTTGATCACTGAAGTCATGGTTGCAGTACCGAAAATCAAGGATGGCAAAGTGATCTGCGATCCGTCGCGCGATATCTTAAAACTGGTGGTGAAAAACAGATATTTTCAAGCTCCTGCCGCAGTTGGGTTTATTAACGGTTTCGGTTTGAAGAAAGGCGCTTTGGCTTCCTGTGTTGCTCATGACAGCCATAATATTGTTGCCGTGGGGACCGACGATGACTCCATTGCCCGTGCCATTAACCTCATTGTTGAATCGAAAGGTGGGATTTCACTGGTTGATGAAACAACCCAACAGGTGTTATCACTGCCTTTTGCAGGGATCATGTCGGGTGAAGACGGTTACTCTGTTGCCAGGAATTATGACTTGATGGATAGAAAAGTCAAGGAGATGGGTAGTAAATTGGGCGCACCTTATATGACCCTTTCATTCATGGCCCTTCTGGTTATCCCTTCATTAAAACTTAGCGATAAAGGATTATTTGATGGGAACCAGTTTGCGTTTACCTCACTGTTTGAAAAATAATCTAATATATTTATCAATACTCCGGTAAAAATTTAACAATGCAATTAACAATGCCCTGTTCGTAAA
>DYSO01000147.1 GCA_020718225.1 Draconibacterium orientale
TGGTGAATGGTGAATGGTGAATGGTGAATGGTGAATGGTGAATGGTGAATGGTGAATGGTGACATGATAAATTGTCGGATGAGTCTATGAAGGAAGTGGCTATGTTGAATTTTTCGCATTAAAAAAATGGATTAAGGCTATGAGCCTGCCTGGTTAATCGGTGTTGAATTTTGAACCATTGCGCCGGGTTTTGGTCTTTCCGTTTTAATTTTGATCGAAAATATAAACTTTGACCTTTGCAATTTGAAATTTCCATGCAAATATCCTGATTTTATCTGAAATAATTTTACTTTTGTTCCACAGAAAGTATCTTTCTGTTTTCAACGACAACAAAACTCCAAAATTTTATACTGATATGAAAAAAGACAATGCGTTGTTCAGGGTTATTAAAAATGAATTACATCGGCAAACCAGTGGGTTGGAGCTGATTGCATCCGAAAATTTTGTCAGCCCCCAGGTATTAAAAGCCATGGGCTCGTGCCTCACCAACAAATACGCAGAAGGGTATCCCGGAAAAAGGTATTACGGGGGTTGCCAATTCGTTGACGAATCGGAACAATTAGCCATCGACCGGGCAAAAACCCTGTTCAATGCGGAATGGGTCAATGTTCAACCCCATTCTGGCGCACAGGCCAATATGGCCGTCCTGATGACCTGCCTCAAACCCGGCGACACCTTTATGGGACTTGATCTTTCACACGGGGGGCATCTCTCGCATGGTTCTCCGGTAAACTCTTCCGGTATTCTTTACAAAGCTGTTGGCTATCAGGTGGAACAGGAAACCGGGATGGTTGATTACGACAAGATGGAAGAAAAAGCATTGTCCATTAAACCAAAACTGATCATTGCCGGCGCATCAGCCTATTCGCGCGACTGGGACTACCGCCGGATGCGCAAAATTGCCGACCAGACAGGGGCTCTTTTAATGGCCGATATTGCCCACCCTGCCGGTTTGATTGCCCGGGGATTATTGAATGATCCCCTTCCCTATTGCCACATTGTGACCACCACTACACACAAGACCCTCCGCGGCCCCCGTGGCGGTATGATCATGATGGGCAAAGATTTTCCAAACCCATGGGGTTTAACCACCCCGAAAGGTGAAGTTAAAATGATGTCACAATTGCTTGATTCTGCCGTTTTCCCCGGTATCCAGGGCGGACCGCTGGAACATGTCATTGCATCCAAAGCGGTCTCCTTTTTCGAAGCGCTGTCCGATGAATATATGGAATATGTGATCCAGGTTCAGAAAAATGCCGCAGCCATGTCGAAAGCATTCATTGCCAAAGGATACCATGTGATCTCCGGGGGTACTGATAACCACCTGATGCTGATTGACCTGAGAAGCAAATTTCCCAATATCACCGGAAAATTAGTTGAAAATACATTGGTCAGGGCCGATATCACAGTAAATAAAAATATGGTCCCTTTCGATAGCCGCTCCCCGTTTCAGACCTCCGGGCTGCGCGTCGGTACCCCGGCAATCACCACACGGGGACTTAAAGAAAAACAGATGCCTAAGATCGTCAGCCTGATCGATGAAGTGATCAGCGATATCGAAAATGAAGACCGGATTCTTAAAGTCCGTAAAAAAGTCAATGAAATGATGGCGGAATTTCCTCTGTTTGCATACTAATTGATATATATATGAAAACGCTCTATCTTGCGCGTCATGCAAAAGCTTCCTGGGAGGATGCAACGGTTTCTGACGCACAACGGCAACTCCTTCCCAAAGGGATTCGGAAAACAAAACGGATTGTGGAGTTCCTTAATAAAAGAGGGACTACCATCGATCTGATTTTATCCAGCCCGGCAGTCAGGGCGTATGAAACAGCACGAATCGTAGCTGCCGGGCTGGACTATCCGGAAGAAAAAATCGGGATCGACCGTAAAATTTATGATGGATACCACGACCGGATCCTCGATATCATTTTCGGGACCAACAACCAGATTGAATCCCTGATGATTTTTGGCCACAATCCCACCATAACGCGCCTGGCCAACCTGTTTTTAAACCCGGGGATCGAAATCATGCCCACTTCCTGCGTGGTTTGTATCTCCTTTAACACAGACCGGTGGGAAAATATACCGTCAACGGAACCCGTACAGGAATTCATCGTTTATCCAAAACTGCTGAAATAATCCTCCATTAACCCATCAACCCGACCCCTTTTGTGACCAGAGCAAAACTCCCGATTTTAAACCGCGACCTGAACTGGCTCTATTTTAACGGCAGGGTACTACAGGAAGCTGCCGACGACCGTAACCCTTTACTTGAACGGTTGAAATTTCTTGGAATTTTTTCCAACAACCGCGACGAATTTTTCCGTGTCCGCGTTGCAACCCTCACGAGGATGTTAAAAATGGAACGTATCCATTACGACACCCCCGTCAATCCAAAAAAAGCGCTGAAAGAGATCGGCGAACTGGTCCAATCACAGGAACGGGAATTCATGGAGATTTACAGCAACATCGTCAGGGAACTCGGAACCCATGATATCTTTATAATCAACGAAGACCATCTCACCGAACTGCAAGGTCATTCGGTACTGAAGTATTTTCATGAACAGGTCCGCGCTAACCTTTTTCCCATCATGATCAGCAGTTTGAGGGATATTTCAACCCTCCGTGATAAATCCATTTATCTTGCCGTAAAACTGGGACATATAGAAAAATCGCGGAAGGAGGACTTTGCACTCATCGAACTTCCCACCAAAACCATTTCCCGTTTTTTTATCCTTCCATCCGAAGGCAACAAACGATATATAATCCTGCTGGATGATGTGATCCGCTATTGCCTGTCGGAGATTTTTTCTGTTTTCGGATACAATTCTTTTTCAGCCTATACCATAAAGATAACCCGTGACGCCGAAATTGACATCGATACCGATGTTTCCAAGAGTTTCTTAGAAGTAATGAGAGAGAGCCTGAAACAACGGAAAAGAGGCATCCCCGTCCGCTTTGTTTATGATAAATCAATCCCCGAAGATTTATTAAAGATCATTACCAAACGGCTTGAAATCACAAAAGATGACCCCATCCGCGGAGGCGGACGGTACCACAACTTTAAAGATTTCATGGGTTTCCCCAATTTAGGCCACAGGGAATTGGAATACAAACCTCATATCCCTTTAAAACACAAAGATTTACCAATTAACAGGAGCATTTTATCCTCCATCCGCCACAAAGATATCATGCTTCATTACCCCTACCAGTCATTCCAATACATCATCGATCTCCTGCGCGAAGCTTCCATCGATCCGAAAGTACGCTCCATCAAGATGACCATTTACAGGGCAGCCAGGGTGTCGAATGTGATCAATTCCCTGATCAATGCAGCAAGAAATGGAAAATTTGTAACGGTTTTCATGGAATTACAGGCCCGGTTCGATGAAGAAGCCAACATCTACTGGTCGGGACGGCTTCGCGAAGAGGGCGTAAAAGTAATCCACAGTATCCCCGGTTTTAAGGTCCACTGTAAACTGATGCTGATCCGCCGGAAAGAAAACAATACAAATTTCTTCTACTCCTTTCTTGGAACCGGAAACTTCAATGAAGATACGGCCAAAGTATATTCCGATATGAGCCTGCTCACGGCCAACCAGAAAATTTGCGCCGATGTTGACAGCGCCTTTCACCTGATGGAGGAAAATTATCGCCCCTATAAATTCAAATCTCTGATTGTAGCCCCTTTCAGTATGCGGAATTTTTTCATTAAGATGCTAAACAATGAAATCCGAAATGCAAAAAAAGGAAAACAAGCCTGGGCAATAATCAAACTCAACAGCCTTGTTGATGAAATAATGGTTAAAAAACTTTATAAGGCAAGCCAGGCAGGAGTTAAAATAAAAATGATCATCCGGGGCATTTGCACCCTTGTTCCAGGAATCCCGGGTATCAGCGAAAATATTGAAGCAGTCAGCATTGTTGACCGGTTTCTGGAACATGCACGGGTTATCGTTTTTGCAAACGGGGGCGACAATAAGTACTTTATTACATCCGGCGACTGGATGGTCAGGAATTTTGATAACCGGATCGAAATTGCCACACCGGTCCTTGATCCGGGAATCAAAAAACAGTTGAAATCCTGCCTTGAAATTCAAATGGCCGATAATGTCAAGGCCAGGATCATCGGCCCTGGAAAAGCCAACCAGTATAAATATACCGAAGGACCGGCAATCCGTTCACAGGAAGCGATTTATAACTTTCTGAAAGAAGAGGTGGCAGGTGAAGGTTAACAAACGCCGGATTCATTGCTGATCACCGAAAATTCAATGAATAAATTCAGTTCCATTGTCTGTTATAAAAAAAATACTGACTGTCCTGCTCAATAAATACCTCCTTACCACGGTGGCATTTATGGTGTGGCTGGTCTTTTTTGACAGCAATAACCTGTTGGTGAAAAACCGGTTACAGGAAAAACTGGATGGCTTAAACCAGGAAAAACAATTTTACCTTGAAGAGATCAGAAAGGATTCAACCCTCATCTATAATTTAATCAACGATAGTTCAGCGCTGGAACAATACGCCCGTGAAAAATACCTGATGAAGAAAGATCATGAAGCGTTGTTTCTCGTCATCGATACTACTGAGGATCAACATCCATGAAAATTTTAACCGGTTTATAAGCCTGCCCTTTCCGAAAATCCTCCGTCAGTTCGGTCAGCTTGTCTTTCATTTTATTTACCGGCGCTTCCCTTTCGATCTTAAGCAGGATATGTTTGATATAATAATTCATGATGCGCGAAACCATTGGGTATTCAGGGCCCAGTACCCGTTTGCCGAACGCTTTCCGTAACATCACAGCCAACGCTTCAGCAGCTTTATTGAGTAATTCCGGATCCTTGTGTTTCAATTTTATTAAAATCAGCCTAAAATAGGGGGGATAACGAAACCTGTTCCGCTCTGCCAATTGCTGGTTAAACATCGCTAAATAGTTGTGGCCCACTACATCGCCGATGATCGGGTGGCCCGGATTGGCAGTCTGGATGAGGACCCTCCCCTGCTTATATTTCCTGCCCGATCGTCCGCTGACCTGGGCCATCAGTTGAAACCCGCGTTCCGGGGCGCGAAAATCGGGATAATTGAGCATGTTGTCGGCATTGAGAATACATACCGTACTGACGTTATCAAAATCCAAACCCTTTGTAACCATTTGAGTGCCAACGAGAATATCAATTTTCCGATTTTCAAAATCAGCAATGATCTGCTGATGGGCATGTTTGCTCCGTGCCGTATCCAAGTCCATCCTGGCAATGCGGGCCTGTGGAAAAATCAATCCAAGCTCCTCCTCTACTTTCTCGGTGCCAAAACCCCGCATCCTGATAGAGGTTCCCCGGCACTCGGGACACGTTGTGGGGACCGAAGTGGTATAACCACAATAATGGCAACGCAACTGGTTGTTTTTTTTATGAGAGACCAGGGTCACATCACAATTTATACAGGTCGGCATCCAGTGGCATGTATCGCATTCAAGCCGCAACGAAAAACCCCTTCGGTTTTGGAAAAGAATGGCCTGTTCATGGTTGGCAAGAACCTGTTCCAACTGGCTAAGCAATACCGATGAAAAATGACCTTTCATCTTCCGGTGGCGTATCTCTTCCCGAATGTTCACGACGGTGATTTGAGGCATCTCCATATTACCGAACCGCTCGGATAATTCCACTTTTCCATATTTACCCTGCTGTGCGTTGTAGTAGGTCTCAATGGATGGAGTAGCAGAGCCCAAAAGCGTTACGGCCCCGTGCAACCGCGCAAGGATAAGGGCAGAATCGCGTCCGTTATACCGGGGAGCGGGATCCATTTGTTTAAAAGAGGGATCGTGTTCTTCATCAATGATCACGAGCCCGAGGTTGGAAAACGGAAGGAATATCGCTGAACGCGCACCAAGAACAACATCATACCGGTTTCCCCCCGACCTGCATGGATGATTCCCCGATAAAACCTGGTTCCAGATATCGACCCGTTCATTGTCGGTAAACCGGGAATGATAAACCCCGATGCGATCGCCAAAATATTTACGTAACCTGTTGATTATTTGAGATGTAAGTGCAATCTCAGGCAAAAGATATAAAACCTGCTTTCCCAGGTCAAGGGTTTCCTGGATAAGTTTGATGTACAACTCTGTTTTACCGCTGGAAGTTACACCGTGCAACAAAACAACTGGTTTCGACTGAAAAGCGTCCCTGATCTGCTGCAAAGCAACCTGTTGTGCCCCGGAGAGCTCAATCTGACCGGCAGAAACGACTTTTGTTTCGTCGCTGAAACGGTTGACCAACCGCTCTTCCAGTTCAAATACTTTCTTTCGGACCAATATATCCAACTGGCCGGAAGTGGCCTCCGATCGTTTCAGGAGATCAACCCGC
Organism: Draconibacterium orientale; assembly: GCA_020718225.1. GTDB lineage: Bacteria > Bacteroidota > Bacteroidia > Bacteroidales > FEN-979 > CAIVAT01. The sequence goes on from DYSO01000147.1 coordinate 6,366, forward strand.
CGCACAGGCTTCAGGTCGCCCGTTCCAAATTGCGAGAGTTGGATATAGGCCATGAGTATTGCCAGTTGCTTTTTAGCTTTTCGTTCCAACTGATCAAATAATGTTTCCAGCGCCTCCCCGTCCCCGGAGTATGCTCCGGTCAACCTGACGATGGTCTCTTTAACTGGTTTATAAGGATTGTGTAACGCTTCTTCTGTTATGATGATCCCTTTTTCAATCATGGTATTAATGACCGGGATTACTTTTTGCTGATCAAGGATCCTGACAACATCCGAAACTGCCAATGATTTTCGGTTATGAAGGGCCTCCATAAGCAGGTGTTCTTTTTCGTTCAATGACCATCCCTCCTGCCTGAAATCCGGGTTCATGGCAATTCTGGATTCACTGGCAAGTTTTAAGGCGGATGGCAGGGCCGCATTCATAACTTCACCGGGAAAACACAGGTAATAACCTGCAATCCATTCCCACAAATCGTTTTGAAGCGGGTTTACAATCGGGTTTTCATCCAGGGCCGAAAGGATGTATTTGGGTACGCGCCCCGTAGGCGGAGTTTCATGAACCCTGACAACCAGGGCCGTATACAATTTCCTGACGCCAAACTGCACCACAACACGGATTCCGGCATTAACGTGGTCATTCAATTCGAAAGGTACCCGGTAAGTAAAAGTTCCGTTTACCGGTAATGGCAATAAAACATCAGCAAACAGGGTAGTCCGCTCCATCAGGGAAGGTATTGACGCTGTTACAGCGCCAGGATGCGCGACATTTCCAGCATTTCTTTATTGATATCCTTATTGTGCTTAATGGCTTTATCGAAGGGGGTATAGGTCACTTTTTTATCGATAATTCCGGCCATGCACCCCCGTTCACCCTCCAATAAACCTTTTACGGCCAAAAAACCAAGTGAACTGGCTAATACCCGGTCGAAAGCAGAGGGCGAACCACCCCGTTGCACATGTCCGAGAATGGTGACGCGGGTATCAAGTTCCGGCAACTTTTCTTTCATTTTTCTCGCCACTTCGATGGCGCCTCCCATATCATCCCCTTCGGCCACAACGACAATACCTGAAGTTTTATTTTTGCGCCAGTCGTGCCTGAGAAGCCGCGCCAGGTTATCGATGTAGGTCGTTGTTTCCGGGACAAGAATGAATTCTGCCCCACAGGCAATTCCACTTCGGAGGGCAATAAACCCGGCATCGCGCCCCATCACCTCAATAAAAAACAAACGGTCGTGCGAGGTAGCTGTATCCCTGATTTTATCGGCGGCTTCCACA
>DYSO01000148.1 GCA_020718225.1 Draconibacterium orientale
CAAATGTAGCCTTTTGAACTTTTCTACTTTTTTAATTTGTTCGGACAGTTATGATTAATTTTACATTAATTACCGATAGAAAATATTTTTCTCTGGCCGTTTCTGTCTATTTTTGCGATCCTGTTTGTTGTTTTATAAACTGGTTCCCATCAACGATTTATCACAGATATAGTATTTTAACCTTTTTTTTATTAACCAAACATCGAAGTATGAAAAAGTTTACGTTCAGGGCCATCTTAGTGATGGCGGTCTTTTTATTCAGCTTCCACCTGACGGGATGGGGGCAATTGTTAATGGTAGAGGATTTTGATTATCCGGTCGGGGATCTTATCACAGCCCACGGGTGGACAAATCATTCGGGCACCACAAACCCGATAACCGTTAGAGCTGCATCGATCACGTATACTGATTATATTTCATCCGGAATCGGGAATGAAATTTCTATGGTTGCAAGCGCCGAAGATGACAATAAATCTTTTACAGCCCAGACATCGGGAAGCGTTTATGCATCCTTTCTTGTGAATGTCACAGCGGCCCTTACCGGCGACTATTTCATTCACCTTGGGCCCAATGCCATCGGAACGGTATTCAGGGGCCGGGTATTCGTAAAAAAAGATGCCAGCAACAACCTGTCCTTTGGACTGTCAATGTCTTCAACAACAATCAGTTGGACTGAGTTTACCTATGCAATGAATACGACCTATTTACTGGTGTTGAAGTACACATTTGTTGCAGGGACACAAAATGACATTGTCAATCTTTTTATCAATCCTGACCCGTTGTTGGCAGAACCGCTCCCCACGCTGACCAATATTGATGTTCCTGCTTCGGACCCTGCGGATATCGGATCGGTTGCCTTGCGCCAGGGCGATGCCGCAAAGGGACCTTCCCTGAAACTCGATGGTATCAGGATCGGAACGACCTGGGACGGTATTTTCGACCCGCCAGCGCCCACGGTTGAAACCCCTGTCATTGAACCTCCTGCCGGAATTTATGAAACCCCCCAGACGGTAACCATGACCTGTGCTACCGAAGGGGCTTCTATTTTTTATACCATCGATGGCACCGATCCCGACGATGGATCCGATCCCTATCCGGTGGAAGGAATTTCCGTAAGTACAAATACGACCGTGAAAGCGATTGCCTATAAATCGGGGATGAACCCCAGTTTTATTGCCACTTCGATTTACAGGTTCCCCGAATTGGTTGATAACGTTGCAGCCTTGCGCGCCGGGGCCACCGATGGTACCGTTTATAAACTCACAGGCGAAGCCATAGTTACTTATACAAGACCTGCGGCAGGCAGTAACCAGAAGTTTGTTCAGGATGCAACCGGTGCCATCCTGATCCACGATGTGGCAGGGACCATTGCAACACCCTATGTTATCGGCGACGGGATGACCGGATTAACGGGCACCCTGACCCTTTATAACGCCTTGTTAGAGTTGATCCCCACTTCCGACCCAGGCGCCCCCTCTTCAACCGGAAACCCGGTAGTTCCGGAGGTAAAGACCCTGGGAAATATCACCAGCGCCGACCAGTCGAAGCTGATCTCGGTGGCGGATGTTGCCTTTGCCGCCCCCGGTGGAAATTTTACTGCAAATACCAGTTATACGATCAGCGACCCGAGCAAATCGGCCGGTGTTTTAAGGACTACTTTTTCCGAAGCCGATTATATCGGGACCGTTGTGCCTGCTGCCCTGCAAACAATGGTTGCACTGGTTGGCCAGTATACTACCACCATACAGCTCACCCCGCGCAGCCTGGCCGACATGACGCCTATGCCGGCCCCGGCAATCATCATTGACCCGACGGAACTTTCCGGTTTTAACTATATGGTTGGCGAAGGGCCATCCGACCCCCAAACGTTTACCATCTCCGGGTCATACTTAGATCCGGCTGCAGGGGACATCACCGTTACCGCTTTTAATTTCTTTGAAGTTTCGTCCGACAACATAACCTTTGGGGCCACAGCAACCTATCCTTACACCGGAGGGGCCCTGGCCGAAGTTACGGCCTACGTCAGGATGATGGCCGGACTGGCTGCCGGCAATTATCCCGATTCGGTGAAAATTACCGGAGGCGGCGCTGCCGAACGCCTCCTTTCCTGTGACGGGAGCGTGGACCAGCCACCGGCGGTTTATACCTGGCAGGGCGCTGACGAAGGTTTATGGACCGAGCCCGCCAACTGGTCGCCGGAACGGACCACCCCGTTGGCCAACGACGCCCTTCAGTTCAACGACGGGACGACCAGGACTATCACCGGGCTGCCTGCCGCAGAAACCATTGCCCGGTTGAGCGTGTCCAACAACACAACAATCAATCTTCAGGCCGGTGCGGCGGCGGTTTTGACCATTGCCGGCGATGCAACGGGAGATGATTTTGTGGTTGACGAAGGAAGTGCCCTGAACTGCAATGCCCCCAATGCCATCGTCATTGCCATCGCTACCGGCGCCACCGGATCGGTAAACGGCAGCATGGCCTTTTCTTCAACGGTCAATACGGCTCATAAGATCACAGCTGCCGATGCAGCGGCGCTCATCTTTAATAACGGCGCTACCTTCACCGCGGGATTGTTTTTTACAAGCAATGCCTTTGGAAATACCACGCCCAATTCCGTTCTCTTTGCCAGTGGTTCTGCTTACATCCATAAAGCAGGAAGCAACCCCTTTGTCAACAACCCGCCCAACAGCATTGTTGTTTTCCAGACCGGCAGTTTGTATAAAGTTACCGGAACTTCAGGCCCTTCGTTTTCAGGTAAAACATACGCCAATTTTGAATTGGATTCCCCCGAGGCAACCATCACAACTTCAGGCACCAGCGCCGTTACCATGGACAACCTGACCGTCACCAATGGCACCCTTAAAGTTAATATGACAGGGACCCCTGGCCATTCCATCAAAGGCAATATCCATGTTGCTTCGACCGGCACCCTGAACTTTAACCCGACTTCGGCAGGAACGGTCCTTTTAAACGGATCCTCCCTCCAAACCATCAGCAATGAAGGGACTTTGTCAACCAACACAAATTCCACCCTTGGCATATCGAACGCCAACGGGGTTGTTCTCCTCAATAACATCCGGATCGATGGTGCCTTGCAACTCAACGATGGACAGGTTGTTCTTGGATCCGGCGTTCTGGTCCTAGGCCCGGCCGCTTCCATCACGGGTACCCCGTCGGCTGCCTCCATGGTCGTGGCCACCGGTACCGGCGAACTCAGGAAAGAGTTTACAGTGCCAGGCAGCTTTACCTATCCGGTGGGGAACAGCGTTCCAACGGCAGAATATTCCCCCGTTACCCTGAATTTCACGTCGGGCGCATTTGCCGCAGAGGCTTATGCAGGGGTGAATTTATCCAATGAAAAATATCCCACCGACCCCAATACCGGGAACTACCTGAACCGTTATTGGAACGTCACCCAGACCGGGATTTCCGATTTTACCTGCGATGCTACCTTCCAATATCTTCCCACAGATGTACATGGCGACGAAAACGGAATTTATTGCGTGAGGGTCGACCCGATGCCTTATGTTGCCTATGATCCGGCCAACGTTGCCGAACATCAGCTTACCGGTACCGGCCTGACTTCGTTAAGCACCTTTACCGGTACCGTGGCTGTCCCCGAGTTGCTTGATATTACAAACGAAACCGTAAGCGATGGCCAGTCGAATTGTTACAATGCAACGCAAACCATTACCGTTGCTGGAAATGAAACTACATTTCTGGTCGAAAACGGAGGGGATGCTACCCTGATTGCCGGACAAAACATCATTTTCCTCCCGGGGACAACGGTCCAGCCTGGCGGGCATATGTGGGCATACATCACAACTACTTCCTCCTATTGCGGCGCGATATCCCCTGCTGTTGCGGAAACACCAACCAAAGAGATCCCTGTTACCACGCTTCAGTCGGGCCGCTCTGCCTTCAGGGTTTATCCCAATCCGACACCCGGATCGTTTACCCTCGAAATAACCGGATCTGACAACGCTTCGGTTCATGTCGAAATTTACAGGATGACGGGCGAACGCATCGTTACCGAATCTTTGACCGGAGATCAGCAACATCGGTTCTCCATTGAAAACCAACCCACGGGAATCTATATTTTACGACTCCTGAACAGCGAGATGACCGGAACGGTAAAGATCATCAAACAATAGAATATCAGCGCAGTAAGGTCATTTTAAAAAGAGGCCGTCCCACAAGGACGGCTTTTTTTTCATCACCCTATTACTTTTCCACACCATCTCCGATTAAGCAGAAAAAACAAACGTTTAAATCCGGGAGATATGAAAAAGTCATTTTTACCCCTGTTGCTGATCAGCGGATTGGCTGGTCCGGTTAACGGACAATTGTTGCTTGAAGAGAATTTTAATTATCCGGACGGGGAACCGCTTTCCGAACACGGCTGGAATATCCATTCGGGGAGCATCAATGCCGTTATTGTTACCCCTCCGACCATCCAATATCCTGGTTATCCTGCCTCCGGGACCGGGAATGAAACCACGCTGAACAAAACCGGACAGGATGTCAACCACACCTTTACCACCCTGACCGGAGGCGATATTTATATATCCTTTCTTATCAACGTCGCCAGCGCTACCCTTACGGGTGATTATTTCCTGCACCTGGGAGGTAACCCGATGGGTTCTTCCTTCAAGGGGAAGGTTTTCGTTCGCCGCGACGGACAAAAACGCCTTTCATTCGGTATTTCCCAGTCAACCCATGTGACGGCATTGATTGCCTGGAGCCCTTTTATCTATTCGCTGAATACCGTTTACCTGTTGGTTTTAAAGTACTCCATGGTTCCCGGGAGCGGCAACGATATGGCCTCTCTTTTTATAAACCCCGATCCCGGATTGCCGGAACCTGCAGAACGACTTACCAGTTGTGATACCCCTGCCGATCCCGGAGAGATTGGATCTGTGGCGCTTCGCCAGGGAGGTGCATCGAGCGGCCCCATGTTGCAATTGGATGGCCTCCGCACCGGGTTATCGTGGAGTGACCTGTTTTCGGCCGTACCCGATCAGCTTATTGTTACCGGAACGGTGGCCGAAGGACAGTCGATCTGTTACAATGCAAGGCAAACCATCGATGTTGGCGGCGCTTCTTCTGCATTTATCCTGGTTCCCGGAGGTACGGTAACAATGATTTCCGGACAACGTATTTTTTTTCATCCCGGGATCAATCTCCGGTTTGGGGGACAACTTTCTGCATCGATCACCACCGAAGGGAATTACTGTTCCGGAAATAAGCTGCTTCCCGGGGCTGTTACGCGGCAGGAAGGACTGTACCATACAATCAACGAAGGAAAGGATGAAGAGGGCCCATACCCCTTTCCCAATCCGACAAAGGGGGTATTTTCATTGGATATAAAGACAGAGAAAATGGATGAACATGGATTTGCAGCGATTTACCGGATTACCGGGGAACCGATCATGAAAAAGGAATTTGATAGCCGGTATCCGCCGATGTTTGATCTTTCGGAACAACCGGCAGGTATTTATTTCCTGAAAGTTGTCGTGAACGGAAAATCGGAAATGGCAAAGATCATTAAGTTTTAAACAATCACCGGGGATTATTAAAAATGGGTAAGGAAACAGGGATATGCGAACAACCGATGCCGTTATTTATCCAACCTGTTTCAGGGGAAGTGAAATTGTAAATACACTTCCTGAGTCTGTTTTACTGGTTACTGTCAGGCTCCCTTTGTGCAGGCCGATATATTCCCGGCACAGGGTCAAACCGAGACCGGAACCCTCTTCCCCGGCGGTTCCTTTCGATTTATAGTTCTCGTCGGGCCGGAAAAGCCTGGCCAGCTGATCAGGCGGAATACCGATGCCGTTATCGCTGATTTCAATCTGTACATCAAGATCATTGGAGGTCACCTCAATTTTCCCCCATCCGCCGGGATTGGTAAATTTAACCGCGTTTGAGAGAATGTTCCGTATAGCTGCCCGGACCATGTCGTGATCGGCCTGAATGGGTATAGGACCCGGGCCTGGATACCGGATCCCGATCTTTTTCATGGTGGCGGCAGGTTCCTGCACCAGGATGGTTTCACGGATGAGTTCAGCCAGATCGCAGCTCTTGAAAACCGGTTTTATTGATCCGGACTCAAGAAGCGACCACTCAAGAATGCTTTCAAGCAATTTAAAAGTGGTACGGCTCGACGAATAGAGCTTATCAATGGCAAGTTCCCGTTCATCATGGGTCAGGTCCGGATCATTTTTCAACAGGTCGGTAAATCCCAGAATGGCATTAAAGGGCGATCGCAGATCGTGGCCCAGAATGGAGATAAACCGTTTGAGCACTTTATTCGACTGGTCGAGTTGATCGGCAATCCGGTGGGTTTTTTGCCGCTGGCGGTGTTGAAAAACCAAAAAAAAGATCAACAGGACCAGAAGAAGGATTAAAAAGGCGCCTACAACCATGAAAATTTGTAGTCGCCCCTGGGCCAATTGCTGCGCATAAAGCAACCTTTGGTTTTCGGTATGTTGTTTTTCTATGGCCAACTGGTTGTTAAAATCATGAAGCTGAACTTCCACTTTCTGGCTGAAAACCGTTTCTTTCGACTGGTAATAAATGGTCATGTATTTATATGCGCTTTTATAGTCGCCCCGCTTTAGGTAAATGTCGTTGAGGTTCAGGGCAGATAGTTTGATATATTGCGGAATGTTCATCTCCTGGGACAGGGTAAGCGCCTTTATGCTCATCTTTTCCGATATCGCAGCCATGTTTAACCAGTTGTATGTACGGGCCATGTTGATCAGGACAAGGGGTTCATCCTGGGGAAAAACTTTCACTGCCAGCGGATAAGCTTGTCGGAAATAGGCCAATGCCCGGGTATAGTTTCCCCGTTTGCTTTCCAGGGCGCCAAGGATGTTCATGTTGTTGTATAGGAGCTGTTCATTGCCTGTGCTCCTGGCCATGCTGAGCGAAAGAAAGGCGTATTTTTCGCATGAATCAAAAGGGGCCCGGGTATCTTCAAAATACAAGGCTGCCAGCCGGTTGTAGGATTTTGCCAGGATGGCGCTGTCGTTGATAGCCCGGGCTAAGGTTTTCGATTTTATCAGATATTGAAAGCTTTGGTCATAGAGGTTGTTTCCTCTCAGGATATCCCCGACGAGGATCATCATCTGTACTGCCTGCTTATGGTTTCACGTCCCGTTGTAATGGTTCATGGCTTTCAGCGCAAATTCAATGGCATCGGCGGTATTGCCCCTGTAATAGGCATGGGAAGCACAACGCGATAAGGCGGCAGCGATACTGTCGTCCATGAACCCGGCAGAATCGGCCATTACAAAAGCCTTTTGATAAATTTCGACCGCTAAGGCGGGATTGTTTTTAAAAAGCGCACCCCCCTGGTCTAACTGATTGTGTATTCTGACAGAATCAGTTTGATTGCCTGACAATTGCAACGATAACAAAACCATCAGAAATAGATATATTGTCCTGCGTGGCATAGGGCTTGGTTTGAATACCGGAAAATTCCCTCAAAAGATTTCCAAATTTACACATTTCTTTGACAGGATAAAACAGGTTAAACAGGTTAAACAGGTTAAACAGGTTAAACAGGTTAAACAGGT
>DYSO01000149.1 GCA_020718225.1 Draconibacterium orientale
CTGGATGGGCACGATCAGGTAATCGTGGATTTTTATGATCGGAATCCTTTTTTCGTGTAAGTCCATGGGCCGTTATTCTGCTTGTTCATTGGGTATGACAATATTACTCAGTGCCCTGACCTCATCGGCACGCTTATTTTGCTTCATGGCATAGATCATCGCATCCTGTAACGTTACCTTGGTGCGGATGGCTGACAAGTCGATGCCAAGATGGACGATGGTTTGTGCAATGGCCGGACTGATGCCTGAAATAATACATTCAGCGCCAAGCAGGCGTGCAGAGGTAACTGTCTTTAACAAATGGTTGGCAACCTGGGTATCCACCGTTGGAACCCCGGTGATATCAAGGATGGAAATGGTACAACCGGTATCGACAATTTTCTGTAACAGGTTTTCCATCATGATCTGGGTACGCTGACTATCAAGGGTGCCTATCACTGGTAAAATCAGGATATTGTCCCAAACTTTGCTCACGGGGCTCGACAGTTCAAGCAAGTCTTCCTGTTGCTGAACAATGGTCTTTTGCTGTTCCTGAATTTTCGACAATTTGATTTCCAGCTCTTTCTGCATTTTTTCGCGCTGGCGCAATTCATCGGTCAGGTCGTTGATCAGCAGATCAATGGCGGCTTCAATGCCACTGAGATCGTCTTCAATGTCAGACTGGATGCGTGCATCCATGTCACCGGCAGCTACCGAGGCAAGGACATCCTCGATCCGCTCTATCCGTTCTTTCATATTTTTAACATTTCCGGCTTCTTTCATTGTTTTTTCCTCCTTTTTTCAATCCATGCAAATGCATCATTGAACTCTTTAAAAAAATCTGATTCGGCCTTCAATGAGCCTAGTTTCATCAGCACCTTTGCGATCATACGGCTGGCCGCATTGGCTCCGACATAAGCAACATCAGTAATGCCTGCTTTGTTCAGCATGTCGTTGGTTATCGACCGCGTTTCGCGGCTTTCCATACTTCCCCCTTCACGCAAATCCACGATAATCTGTCGATGCTGTTTTCCTTCGAGCAACTCGATGTATTTTTTACCAAAATAAAGGGCCTCCTCAGTGGTAAATTCCCCTTTTATCTTCAGATGAAGAAGCTGCTGCTCTTCATCAAACCAGATTTTATGTTCCATAGGTACAGTGTTTTATTTTCACATTTAATATGTAAAGATAGTTTATTTTGCAACCACACCCATTACAAATTTGAAAAATGACACCAAGACACAGAAATAATTAAGGGTGGGGTTATTAATCCAATTTTGCGATGAAAATTTTTCATCATGAACCTTCAGAGATTGTAAAAAAAATCAAGCCAGCACATCAAATAACGATTTAACCTATTTCTCCAGCAGGTATTTCTTAAACCCCAGGGTATAATAAACTGCATTTTCGCCGGAAGGGGCGCTGTAAATAAAATAGGCTTCGGTACCAGGATGCTGAAGAATAAATTCAACCGCCCGTTCCATACCCATGACCATGCATGCCGTGGCATAGGCATCGGCCGTCATACAGTCACCGGCGATTACAGTAACACTGAGCAGGCTGTGATGTACCGGGTATCCGGTTTGGGGATCAATGGTATGTGCGTATTTCACCCCATCGCGGATAAAGAACTTACGTGTATTTCCGGAAGTAGCAGCCGATTGTCCCGATAATCCGATCTTCTGTCCCACCTCCTGCTCCGCGGAATCGTTGGGCGCCGGCCGTTCGATACCAACTACCCAGGGCTCGTTGCCGGGCTTCATCCCTGCAGTCCTTACCTCTCCCCCAATCTCTGCAAGGTAATCGTGAATGCCATTCTTTTCTAAAAGACGGGCAACCAGGTCAACGGTATAACCCTGTGCGATGGCATTAAAATCAATCATCAAACCTGGTCCCGGCCTGACCAGGCGGCCCTTGTCGATATGTACCAACCGATAGCCGGTTAAATTCCTGAGACTGTCAATCTTCGATGTATCGACATCCAGCTTGTTCTTCCGGTAAAAACCCCAGGCCCTGACCAGTTGCCCAACCGTTATATCAAAGGCGCCATCCGTCTCTTCCGAAATCTCCATTGACCGATTGAAAAGATGGATAAACAAATCGTTCAGATCAACTTGCTCATCCCTGTTCACCTTGCTGATAATCGAATTTGAGTCGTAAAGTGATGCCGTTTCAATGACGATTCTAAAAATGGAGTCGATACCCTGTGCTATGATCACAGAGTCGGCTACGCCAAAGTACCGCACCACAAAGGTAGTACCCTGTGTAAACCCGGTAAGGGTAACCGGTTCAGCGTCTTTCCTGCATGAAGCCAGGATGACGATCCAACCCGCGAAGAGAAGGCTGGCATATTGTAAAACCGAACCAGATTTCATTTGTTACTATTTATTTGGTACAAATCGGTCGCTGACAAGTCATATGTTTTTCAATTCAGCCAATGGGATATGTCAAGATCAAATCAGAAATTCGATGGATTGCCCGGATAACCAGGATAAACACCCGGCGCCCTGCGGATTGAAAAGATGAATTTCCGGTTCAGTTTCCCCCGGACAAACCATATCACCATAAAATATCCGGCTGTCACTACCAGCGAAAACAGAGCCGATAAACCATCTCCCAAGCCCAATCCGGTAAAAACAAACAGTCCGGATACCAGGAAAATAGCCGGAAGGATATAGGCAATAACAACGGCAAGATGGCCCCGGGATGACTTCATGATAACCTCCACATGGTCGCCAACGGCAACCGGTTCATCTGGCAAGGTGGCCTGGACGATCCTTTCCTTCATGTCAGAAACTGAACAATGGCTTTTGGAATGACAACCCATGCAAGCCGACTCCTGAAGCACCATTACTTCAACACCATCCTCTGTTAAACGTTTCACAATTCCGGAACGACACACCTGACCATTCATTTATCTGATATATAGTTAATTATAAAAATATATGACATTTGCCATATATGATTTTTTAATCTAAGTTTATGATGATCCGGGATAAACTTTGTAATATTGCAAAGAAACTGAAAAAAACAACATGATGGATCTTCACACCAAATATATGGGATTGGACCTGAAAAATCCCATCATCATTGGAAGTTCAGGACTTACCCGCTCGATAATGAACCTCCGGGAATATGAAAAAAGAGGGGCAGCTGCCGTGGTTATGAAATCGTTATTCGAGGAGCAGATAATGTTTGAGACCGGAAAAATATTAGACCACCATCACGCCGATAACAGCTATCCGGAGGCGCTCGACTACATTACGGCATTTACCCAGGAAAATTCGGTTTCAGAATATATGAACCTGATCAGGGAGGCAAAAAAAACAGTCGGTATCCCGGTTTTCGGGAGCATCAATTGTATATCGATGAACGAATGGGTAAAAGCGGCAAAAGACATAGAAAAGGCAGGAGCCGACGGACTGGAGCTGAACATATTCATTATGCCGGGAATCCTCGAAATTGACGGGGCCGAGCGTGAAAAGATGTATTTCGACATCATCGAAAATGTGAAGCAGCATGTTACCATCCCGGTAGCCCTTAAAATTGGCTACCACTTCACCAGTCTGGTGCAGACACTCCGGAAATTCTCCTGGACAGGGATCGGTGCGCTGGTTATGTTCAACCGTTTTTACACTCCCGACATCAACTTAAAAACCATGAAATTGCAGGTTTCGCATCTTTACAGTAACCCGGCCGAACAGGTGATCCCACTACGATGGATTGCCATGCTGTCCGATAAAGTGACCTGCGACATTTCGGCAGCTACCGGACTACACGACGCAGATGCCGTTATCAAACAACTGCTGGTGGGGGCAAAAACAACCCAAATCTGTTCGGCGCTATACCTGCACGGCCCGGACCGCATAACGGAAATCCTCGATGGGATCACCCTGTGGATGGAACAGCAAAAATTCAAATCAGTTACCGATTTCCGGGGAAAATTTTCAGTGAAAAATGCCGAAAATCCTGTATTTTATCACCGGGCACAATATATGAAACACCTGTCGGGAACTGAATAAATCAATCACTCATTAATCATCAAAACCGTGAACAGCGCCATCATTTTTGTTGTTGCCACCCTCAGTATCCTGGGCTTGGTGTCGGCCGTGATCCTTTACTTTATCGCACGTAAATTCAAAGTTATCGAAGATCCCCGGATTGACCAGATTGCCGAAATTCTTCCGGCCGCCAACTGCGGCGGTTGCGGATTTGCCGGTTGCAGGAATTTCGCCGAATCGATCGTGAAAAATGAATCGCTCGACAATATGTTCTGCCCGGTTGGCGGGAATGAACTTCTAAAGCTGATAGCCCCCATCATCGGACAGGAGGCAGTGGAAAAAGATCCCATGATCGCAGTTCTCCGGTGCAATGGCTCCTTTGCACATGCCCCGCTCAAAACAACGTATGAAGGTATTGATTCCTGTTTCTTCATGAATGCACTCCATGCGGGCGATAACGGCTGTCCTTACGGATGCCTGGGCGGTGGCGATTGTGTGATTGCCTGCACCTTCGACGCCATGTATATGGACAAAGAGACGGGGCTACCGGTAATCATCCAGGACAAATGCGTAGCCTGCGGTGCCTGTGTGAAAGCCTGTCCGCGAAACATCCTCGAACTTAGACCCAAAGGCAAAAAAGATCGCCGTATTTTTGTTGGCTGCGTTAACAGGGAAAAGGGAGCAGTTGCGAAAAAGAACTGTGAAGTGGCCTGTATTGGCTGCGGAAAATGCGTTAAAGAGTGTAAATTCGAGGCCATTTCAATGGTAAACAACCTCGCTTACATCCATGCCGAAAAATGCACCCTCTGCCGCAAATGTGTGGCGGTTTGCCCCACCGACGCCATCCATGAACTGAACTTTCCCGAACGGAAAAAACAGGTAGTGGAAACTGAAAACAAAGAGGCCTGAAGGAGGCCTGATAGTCAATTACGATATCTGTCAAATTCTGCAAAGCTATGTTGTTGAAAACATTCACCCTGGGCGGTGTCCATCCTGAAGAAAATAAAATCTCATCGGGCCAGCCTATCCGGAAGGCGCCCATTCCTAAAACTGCTGTGGTCCCCATCGCCCAGCACATTGGCGCTCCTGCCGAAATTATCATTGCAAAAGGCGACAAGGTTAAAACCGGTCAACTCATTGCGCGTGGGCAGTCCTTCATCTCGGCCAACGTGCATGCACCGGTATCAGGCACCGTCACCAAAATAGATGAGTTCATGGATTCAAGCGGTTACCGTAAACGGGCCATCCAGATCGAGACGGAAGGCGATGAATGGATTGGCACCATTGACCGCGACGAAAAGATCGATGCAACAATCAAACGGTCGCGGGAAGAGATCATCCAACTCATCAAGGAGTCGGGTATTGTCGGCATGGGAGGCGCCACCTTTCCCACCCATATTAAAATGATGGTACCCCAGGGTAAAAAAGCCGATTGCCTCATCATCAATGGCGTGGAATGCGAGCCTTATCTTACTTCCGACCACCGGCTGATGGTTGAGCGCGGGGAGGAACTGATGATTGGCGCCCGGATCCTGATGACAGCGCTGGGAGTCGAAAAGGCATACATCGGTATTGAGAACAACAAGCCCGATGCCATTGACCATCTTACCAACCTGAGCAAACGATTTCCCGGAATCACCATCCATCCACTGAAAGTCAAATATCCACAGGGAGGCGAAAAACAACTCATCAAGGCCATCATCAACCGGGAAGTCCCCTCTGGAAAACTTCCCATTGAGACCGGCTGCATTGTACAGAACGTGGGAACTGCCATCGCAGTTTACGAAGCGGTCCAGAAGAATAAACCCCTCTTTGAACGGGTCGTTACGGTTACCGGGAAATCGGTCAGGAATCCCTGCAACCTTCTTGTGCGCATCGGAACACCGATATCTGTTTTACTCGAAGAAGCTGGTGGAATTCCGACAGACACCCGCAAGGTCATCAACGGTGGACCTATGATGGGAAAAGCATTGAATTCACTGGATGTGCCAGTCATCAAAGGGATGTCGGGGGTCGTGGTGATGCCTGAAAAAGAGGCCCGGAGACCAAAGATATCAAACTGCATCCGTTGTGCCCGGTGTACTTTTGTCTGTCCAATGGGTCTATCTCCCTACCTGATTGCTCAAATGGCTGAAGCCCGCCTTGAGGAACGTGCTGAAGCAGAACGGATTATGGATTGTATCGAATGCGGTTCCTGTTCTTTTACCTGCCCGTCGGGCCGTCCGCTGCTCGACAACATCCGCGTGGCTAAATCTAAAGTTGGACAAATCATCAGATCAAGAGCTAAATAGAAATCTATGGCAAACCTTTTAACTATCTCAGGATCACCGCATATACACGGTGACCAGTCCATCCGAAAGATCATGTGGGGGGTGGTGATTGCACTGATACCGGCGCTGCTGGTGTCGTTCTGGTATTTCGGGATCGGCGCCTTCATTGTCACCATGATGGCGGTGCTGTCGTGTGTAGTCACCGAATTCATTGTACAGAAATTCATCCTGAAGGAAGAACCCACCATTTCCGACGGATCCGCTGTGATCACCGGTCTGCTGCTGGCCATGAATGTACCTGGCAACCTGCCCTGGTGGATGGTGGTGATCGGTTCAATCATATCCATTGGCGTGGCCAAGATGAGCTTTGGTGGTCTTGGTAAAAACCCGTTCAATCCCGCGCTGATCGGCCGTGTATTCCTGCTGATCTCCTTCCCTGTGGCCATGACTTCCTGGCCGTTGCCCTTTCAGAACCGCTGGGTATTTACCGATGCCATTACCGGTCCTACCGCACTGGGTGTAATCAAGGAGGGTCTCGGTAAAGGCGACAGCCTGGATAACCTGATGACCAGGATACCTTCGTACGCCGAGATGCTCATCGGCAACATGGGCGGTTCGCTCGGCGAGGTGTCGGCGCTGGCCATCCTGTTGGGTGGACTGTATATGATCATCCGCCGCATCATCACTTGGCATATCCCGGTTTCGTATATCCTGACGGTATTCATTTTTGCAGGCATCTTATACCTGATCGATCCCTCCAAATTCATCGACCCGGTATTTCATCTCCTCGCCGGTGGCTTGATGCTCGGTGCAATATTCATGGCCACCGACATGGTAACCTCACCCATGAGTAAAACCGGAATGGTTGTGTTCGGCTTCGGATGCGGGATCCTTACGATGCTGATCCGCGTTTGGGGAGCTTATCCCGAAGGGGTATCATTCGCTATCCTGATCATGAATGCATTTGTTCCTCTAATCAACAAAGGATTTAAACCTGCAAAATTCGGAGAGGAGGTAAAGCATGGCTAAAAAAGAATCAACCTTTCTTTCGATGACCCTGACTCTTTTCCTGGTCACTTTCCTGGCATCACTGGCGTTGGGTGTCGTGTATGAGCTCACCAAAGGGCCAAAGGCCATAGCCGGAAATGTCAAGAAAAACTTAGCCATTAAGAAAGTGGTGCCCCCCTTCGACAACGAACCCAACACTGAGGCTTACCGGATTGCAACGGCCGATGGCGCTGATTCGCTCACCTGCTACCCAGCCAGAAAAGATGGAAAACTGGTCGGCACTGCCA
>DYSO01000150.1 GCA_020718225.1 Draconibacterium orientale
AAACAGCCCATTCCGGTTCCGGTGATGATTGCATCCGGTGCGGTGAATGTTCCGTCGGGAAGGGTTTGCCCGGCATTTCTGAGGCATATTTTGGATGCTGCGACGCCCATTTTAATGATCCGGCCCATCCTGCGGATCATGTCGGATGGGATAAAATCTTTATAACCTGGGTCGATGCATTTCAACCGGTTGGTTTCATAGGAGACCGGTTCCTCCAGGAAATCTTCCGGGCTGGTCGTTTTCTGTGGGGAAACGTTGCCAAGGCCATTGATGTATATTGGTTTCGTGTGCATTTTAATCGAATTGTCGCTGATCAGTGAGATGAAATCGGTTTGGACAGGACGACGGCTGAGTTGTTTCCACCAAATCCGAAGGAGTTTGACAGAACATGACGGATATCCTGTCGGGTCAGGAGGGTGGTGACCGGTTTCATTTTCAGTTCTTTCATCGGGGTAACAAAACCAAGGTTAGGAAAAATGGTTTGGTTTTCAATGGTCAGGACGGAAATGACTGCTTCCACAGCCCCGGCGGCTCCAAGCGTGTGTCCGGTATAAGCTTTGGTTGAACTGAAGGGGGGAACGTGTGAACCGAATAAACGTTCGATGGCTACTCCCTCTGAGAGGTCGTTGTTGATTGTCCCTGTTCCGTGAACGTTGATGTAATCGATGTCTGAAGGTTCCAATCCACTGGATGCAAGCGCTTTGGCCATTGCAAGATAAGCTCCTTTTCCATCCGGGGATGAGGCAGTTTGGTGGTAGGCATCATTGGCATTACCATATCCGGAAACTTCAGCCAGTACCCTTTTATTCTCTTTCGACACGATTTCTTCGGATTCAAGGACCAGATAGGCTGCTGCTTCTCCCAGGGTAAGCCCTGCGCGGTTATCGTCGAAGGGATGGCAACCTGTTTTATCGAGAATCATCAGGGTATTAAAACCGTTGATGGTGAATCGCGTCATGGAATCATTGCCTCCAACCACAACCCGGTCGAGTTGCCCTGTTTTGATCAGGTTGGCGCCCAGCATCAGTGCATTGACAGACGAGGAGCAGGCCGTGCTGATGGTGGTTACAAAATCCCGGATATGAAGAAAGGAAGCGATCCGTTCAGTGCTGTCGGCACAATCGTGGTTGATTACATCGGCCAACCGGCCTTTTTTGGGATTGTTCAGGAAAGTGGCAAAAAAGTTTTCGCTGCGGTCCATACCACCAACGGAACTGGCTGATACCAATCCGGTTGGGTAGGCAAGAATATCTCTGATTTGGGCCGATTTAATGGCTTCCCTGGCTGCCTTCATCCCCAACAAGGCGGTTCTGGTAAAATGTTTTGAGCCCGGGAAACCGAGATCATCCAGCAATTCCTGGTTCGACATTTTTACCTCTGCAACCGGAATTACCCCTTTATGTATTGTCGGGAACAATGTAATTTCTCCGATTCCTGAATTTTCCGAGAGCAACGATTGCAACGTTTCGGGTAGATTATTCCCGATCGCACAAACAATCCCGGTTCCTGTGATATAAACCCTTTTCGACATCCGGATCTTTCAATTTCACTGCAAAAGTAACAGAAATTCTGAACCTTTGGAAAAGGAGGAATCACAATGTCTGGTTTTCAGGGATAAAGGAGTGACGATCAATAATATGAGGCGCTTTACCGTTTTCCGGACACAGTATTGTCAAAAATTAAGGATTGATGCCAAATTTTTTAAGTTTATCCATTAAACTGTCGATTTCCAGCGGTTTGGAAAGGTAATCATCACAGCCAGCGTCAAGAGCCTTCTTTTTATCGCCACTCAGGGCATAGGCAGTAATGGCAATAACAGGCAACAGGGGGGCAAATGATTTTATCATTTCGGTGGCTTCAAAGCCATTCATACGGGGCATTTTCAAATCCATCAATACCAAAGAAACCTTTGGATTTTCACGGCACGTTTCCACAGCCTGCTGTCCGTCGGTGACAACAATAAAATCCAGGTTTTTATTCTGGAGGATCTGGGTTAAAAGCAAACTGTTGGATTCTTCATCTTCTGCTATCAGGATCAGGGGACGGTCAGTCTGGACAATCTGGGTAGCGGGTTCCTGACGGGGGGCTTTTGCAGGCATCCCAACCGGTAAGGTAAAATAGAAACCGGCCCCTTCATTTTTAGCTGATTGAACCCGGATGGTACCCCTTAACAAATCAAGGATCTCTTTGGCAATAGACAAACCCAGTCCACTCCCTTCATGTGCCCGGAACTTGGATGTATCTGCCTGTGCGAAATTCTGAAAAATAAATTCCTGGTTTTCCGGGGCAATGCCTATGCCCGTGTCCCTGACATAAAATTCAATAAAGTCGTCTTTCATTTCATAACCAATTGCAATTGTTCCCTGAGGGGTAAATTTAATCGCATTGTCAACCAGATGGTCTAAAACTTTGCTGACCAGTTCGTAATCGGTAAGTATCTGTATAGTGTCCGGGTCGGGGGGGTGATGAACCTTCAGGGTAAGGTTTTTCAATTGACAGGCTTTCAAATATTCGTTGTAGATATCATTTAAAATATCTGCCGGGTGGAATGGCTTTTTATAAACTTCCATGTTTCCGGAAGCAATCAGTGAAATATCCATATAATCGGTAATGGTATTCATGAGCCTTCCGGAACTTTGTTGAAGGACATCGAAGTATTGCTCCCTTTCTGCGGGAGTAACATCTTCCTGAAGCATCAATTGGCCGAAACCAAGGATTCCGTTCAGGGGGGTACGGATTTCATGTGAAATATTGTGCATGAAAGCTGTCTTCAGTCGGTCGCCCGATTCTGCTTTTTCTTTGGCAAGCAGATATTCTGCGGTCCGTTCCTGGACCCGCTGTTCAAGTTCTTTGTTCATTAAATCAAGTTTTTCCCTCGATTTAACCAGTTCATCTTTTTGGTTTTCAATCTACAGGGTCCTGATGCGGACATTTTCTTCGAGCCGGTTTCGTTCTTTAAGGAGTTTGCTAATCCGCCATTGGATATAAAAAACAACAGACAGGATGAGGATGAGGGCATAAGCGATATAGGCAGGGTAACTTTTCCACCAGGGAGGACTTATGATAATTTTAAGATCTTTGCTTGATTCGCTCCAGGCTCCGTCGTTGTTGGTCCCTTTCACTTTAAAGATATATTCCCCGGGGGTAAACTTGTAAAAGGAACAAATTTCCGGGATCCAATGTCAATCCATTTTACCATCGCGGTTTGTTTTGGTAAATGCAGTGATGACAATTTCGGGAAGATATCTGTTATCGTTTAAAGAATCGGGGTAAAATGAATTAAAACCTTTTGCCACATCCAACCGGAATAAACCACTTCCCGTGGTAAACCAGAGTGTATAATTGTCATCCTCAAGGATATCGAATATCTGGTCGTTGGGGAATCCGTTTTCATGGGAATAACAGATAAATGAAGAATCTTTTCTGTCGAATTTGTTGACACCGGAACCCGTCCCAATCCAGATATTTCCACTGTGGTCTTCACATAATGAGATGACAAAGTTATCGGATATGGAATTTACAGAACCCTCCACTTTTTTAAAATGGGTCATTCCGGAAGTGGCCGGATTATAAACATCGAGTCCGTTTGAGGTGGAAATCCAGATCAGCCCCAGATGGTCTTCAAGAATACTGTACACTAAGTTTCCGCTCAGTTTTTGGTGATCCTCCGAATGGGTTGTAAACCGTTGTGCAGATCCATCCTTCAGGTTGAACCGGATCAGCCCGTTCTGGGTAGCAACATAGTAGTTTTCTCTTTTATCCCGGATGATGTTATTGATTCTGTAACCCCTTAGATCTGGTAATGAGGGATTGCGAAAAAAATCGTTAAAGGGGATAAACGATTTTTTTTCTTTGTTATAAATTAAAATCCCATCCCGGGTGCCAATCCATATTCTTTTGTCAGAATCCTGAAAAATCACATGAACAAAGTCGTTGATAATATGATGGTTTTTTGTCAGACGAGTGGAAAAATGTTCCACTTGTCCCGTTTTCCGGTCAAGGATATTTAAGCCCTGTCCCCAATTTCCAATCCATATTTTTCCGTCATCATCCTTGTAGATAGCAGCGATAACGTTGCCAAGCAAGTTAACAGAGTAAGGAGAACTGTTGTTCCGGTACAAGCAGAACTTCGGCTTTTTTAAATCCGTTTTGCTGATCCCCTGCAAGGTCCCGATCCAAAGATTTTCGGATCTATCGATAAACAAAGCATTGACAATATTGTGCGACAATCCGTTTATTTCGCTTGTGAAGGTCTCAAAAACAGGAGAACCGGTCATCGGGCCGGTCAATTTGTTTAATCCTCCCCCCTCTGTTCCGATCCATAAATTCCCCGACCTGTCTTCTGTAATTGCCCTGATAAAATTATTGCTCAGCGAAAAAGGATTCCCGGGGTGGTTGTAAAATCTTTTTATTGTCCCATTCGATTTATTCAATAAGTTGAGCCCCAGTGAAGTACCGATCCAGATATTTTTATTTTTATCTTCAAACAGGGCGGTGATGTTGTTATTACTGAGGGTATTCGGGTTTAAAGGGTGATACAGATATTGGGTGAATTTTCCGGTTTCCGGGTCAAAGGAGGCAAGGCCTTTTGTTGAACCCATCCAGATCAGGCCGGAAGCATCTTCCAGCAGGGGAATTTTATTATCTTTTACAGAACCGTCATACTCAATGTTGCTGTTATAATAGGTAATTTTTTTTGTCTCCGGGTCGTATAAAGCAAGGATTGGTGTCATATTAATGATAATCTTTCCTTTCCTGGAGGCGATGGCATCGTAAGCATAATCATTAACATTGTTTTGAAATCCAGAATTTAACTGCATTCTTTGAAACCTCTTCCCGTTCCGGATAAATTGATTCAATCCGTTTTTTGTAACAATCCATAAGTTCCCGTTCTTATCTTCATCTATGGAGTAAACCCAGTTGTTGGAGATAGAATTGGAATCTTTGGGGCTGAAAGTAAAGATTTCGAAATTGCTCCCGTTGAATTTGTTCAAACCATGCTGCGTCCCTGCCCAGATATACCCTTTGGAGTCCTGAAAAATACAATTGACTACACTTTGGGATAATCCTTGCTCAATCGACCAGGTTGAAAAAAAATAATGTTGTGAGAAGGAAGCGTGCGCCAGAAAAAAGGGCACAAGGAAGAATAAGGTTGTTTTAAAAAATTTCATGGCGTTGATATTCGATAAAGTAAAATTAACGGTTGGCGGTATGGTTAGTTGTCGATTTCGAAGCACCTTTAAAATTAAACAATATGTTGGTTTTTTCACGCTTTTTTTTTATTCGGCCAATTAGCAACCAATTATCGGCCAATCCGGCCAATTAATGGCCAATTAAAGAAGTCTATATTTTGCACCTCTGCCTTTTGCTGCGGGTGGTAAAAATATTTTTAAATCTACCATTTGAGTTAATTCTTCTGTTGCTGTTGTTTTGCCTATTTCATTTAACTTCTGATAGTCGGAATTTGAAATAGGACCATTCTCCTTAACGAATTGTACAGCTTTAATTTGCCTGTCATTTAATCCCATCTTCTTTAACTGCTCAACATTCAGAAAATCTTTGTAAATCGTTACCAAAACACCTCCATCAAATGGTTGAATTTCAGGTTCGGGCAATTCTGCTTCCCTGCATGAATTGAATATCTTTAATGTGCCTCTTCCCCAGGTATCAATGTATCCAGCTTTAAAACAAACATCGGCAACAATTGGGTTTCGTGGCAGGGAACTGTGCGTTCTTTTCAATGCCTCGTAGCTCAATCCTTCCGGCAGATTCCCTTCATTCCAAATGGTTATTTTATTATCATATACCCGAAGCTGAATTGTACTGCCCATGTAATTTTTATGTACCAGTGCATTCAGGAGCATCTCCCGGATGGCTGCCACCGGATATTCTCCTTTTTCAATTCTTTGCAGTCCTTTAAAATCTATCAACCTGGTCAAAAAGGTACGGTTGAGTTGTTTCGGAACATTTTCTAACAATTGTACCAAATTGCCTTCTTCAATCTCCTGAAATTTTAAATCCTCATCTTTGCCTGTAAACCTGCCGATTTTGACTTGTACATTTGGATAAAACCGGTTAGGGTCTTTCCCAAACAGAATGATGGCCGCTCTTTTGAACTTACCATCTTTTACGACCCTTAATTTATCTAAAATTTCCAGTACGGATAAACCCTTTACATCAGGCATTCGGCCACTTAAGTCGCCATCTTTTAAAAACTGATGAACACTTTGCTCATCAATATCTGCAAGTGAAACACCTTCCTCAATTATATCATCCCAGGTTTTACCAGTTTTTTTAAGCAGGAACTCGTTCAGTTCGTTTCCTGTTAATTCCATCTTAACGCTTCCTGAGCGATAATAATACCTTCCACGCAATGAAACAGGCACAGAATAGGGTTTGGTGATGATTTCAATGAAATTTAAACCATGCTCAGTTTGCAGGTTTACATCGCAAACGATGCCGAGCGTATCCCTTATTTTATTGGGTAATGTTTCCAACAGTTCCCGGGCATCGGCTAAACCAACTACTATGCCTTCATCATTTTTATCAATGTAAATGGTACCGCCATTGGCATTTGCAAAACCGCATATCCATTTCAGATAGTCGTTATGCCAGCTTGATTTGAATTCTGTATTTTGACGTTCCACTTTTTTTAGTTATGGGTTATGGGTTATGAGTTATGCGATTTTTGTTTGCTTGTTATAATGGCTGAACGGAGCATTTTAAGTAATTCATTAGCTTTTGAGTGAAAATCTTTGAATTCAGTTTCATTTAGAAAATCCGACTTGTATAAAAGTTCGAGCCAGTATAGTGATTCATCACATTCTTTTTGCGCTATGCCCAATTTATGAACAAAATCGGCTGTACTTTCTGCATTTTGGGCTTCGCGGATATTTGCACCGACTGAAGTTCCCGCCCGTAGCAACTGTTTACTCAGAACGTACTCCCGTTTGGTTTCAATCAAAGACTTATAAAGCCGAACCACTGCCAGTGCAAACTCAAACGACTTATCCTTCAAAACCGATTTTTTTTCACTCATATCTTATAACTCATAATTCATAACTTTCATCTAACTAAATGATAACTTGTTGAATTTAAGTTAGTTCTCGTTTGCGTTATTTTTTAATAATGTTGGTCTCATAACTCATTTCAACGCCTCCTTAATTATCCTCACTTCCTCAATACTATCAAGTGTTTCCAAATTATTGCGTACAGGGTGGTTTGGGTCGTACAAACGTTCAAACTCGCTTTGTATTACAGCCAGTTTTTCTTCATCGCTCATGCTATCGGTGATGGGCTTTAATTCGCCAAGATGCTTGAGAATTTCTTTGTTGGCGGATTTGAGTTTTACCCAAACCAACCACGTCGGCTAAAAATACGCCACGGTCAACATTAAGCCCAACTAATACCTTAAATCCGCGACGAAGTTATGAACAAAAGCCGTCAAAACATTGTGTA
>DYSO01000024.1 GCA_020718225.1 Draconibacterium orientale
GGATTTTATCTTGGGGCCAATGAAAGCGGCTATATTGGCATCACCTGCGATATAACCGATTATATCCATTATGACAAGGAAAATGTGGTTGTAGTCCGTGTTGATGCATCCCAATATGAAGGCTGGTTTTATGAGGGCGCCGGGATTTACCGCCATGTATGGTTAAACCGTTATAATCCTGTCCATATCGCAGAGAATGGGGTTTATATCAGTACAAAAAACCAGGACCATACTGCTGATGTAAACCTCGAAACGACCATAAGCAACGATCTCTTTATCCCGGTGGAGTGTACGGTGATTTCTTATGTTACCGAAAGAAATGGAAAAATGGCTGGCCGTTCAACCTCTCAAACTGTCACAATTGATGCCAGGGGCGGGAAAACCCTGCAACAACGGATAACCCTTAATGAACCGGTTATATGGTGTCTGGAGAATCCCTATTTGTACAGGGCAATGGTGGTTGTCAGAACAGATAATAGGGTTACAGATAGTTCAATTCACCGGTTTGGGGTCCGAACGGTTCAATTTGATGCCGCTCAGGGATTTTTTCTGAACGGGAACAATATCAAGATTCAGGGGGTCTGTTGCCACCAGGACCATGCCGGCGTCGGACTGGCATTTCCCGATGACCTGCATTATTATCGCATCCGGTTGCTTAAAGAAATGGGTGTTAATGCATACCGGTCAAGCCATAACCCTCCGGCACCCGAATTGCTCGATGTCTGCGACAGTCTTGGCATGCTGGTCATGGATGAACCACGGTTGCTTAACAGCAGCCCGGAGTATATGAACCAGTTTGAAAAGCTGATCCGGCGCGATCGCAACCATCCTTCGGTTTTTTTATGGTCGATCGGCAATGAAGAAGGATATATCCAGACTACGGGGATCGGTAAACGGATCGCACTTTCACTTTTAGCCAGTCAAAAAAAACTGGATCCTTCACGTACCAGTACTTATGCAGCCGATCTGCCCAATGTTTTTACCGGCGTTAATGAGGTTATCCCAATCCGTGGATTCAATTACCGTCAGTATGCTGTTGATGATTATCACAAAAGCCATCCGGATCAACCGGTCATCGGGACTGAAATGGGCAGTACAGTCACCACCCGGGGTATCTACGAAAAAGATACCATCCGGTGCTATCTCCCCGACCAGGACATTACAGCCCCATGGTGGGCCAGCAAAGCAGAAGAGTGGTGGACATTATGCGCCAACCAGCCTTTGTTTATGGGTGGTTTTATCTGGACCGGATTTGATTACCGGGGGGAACCTACCCCTTTCCAATGGCCGAATATCAATTCACACTTTGGGATCATGGATATGTGTGGCTTTCCGAAAAACCTTTACTACTACTATCAATCCTGGTGGACCGACAACGATGTCCTTCATATTTCACCGCACTGGAACTGGAAAGGAAAAGAGGGGGAGATCATCCCGGTTTGGGTGAATACCAATGCCGACCGGGTCGAACTGTTCCTTAATGGGAAGAGTTTAGGCGAAAAAGAGATGCCCCGCAACAGTCATCTTAAATGGCAGGTCCCCTATCAGCCCGGTGAGCTTAAAGCCATTGCATTAAAAAAAGGAAAAAAAATTATTTCACGGGTTGAAACAACGGAGGAACCATTCCGGGTGGAGATAATACCCGATAAAACAACGCTTTTTGCCGGAGGTACAGATGCCACAGCAATCAATGTCCATGTTACGGACCGATCAGGGCGCGAAGTTCCCGATGCCGGTAACCTGGTCTGGTTTAAAGTTGAAGGGCATGCAAAAATTATTGGCGTTGGTAATGGTGACCCCAGCAGCCATGAACCGGATCAATGCCCCAAAGGCCAATGGCAACGGAAGCTATTCAACGGAAAATGCCAATTGATCCTTCGGTCAGAAGAAAATCCGGGTCCCGTTGAAATTGTTGCCGGTTCAGAGGGGCTGATTTCAGGTTCTGTCCATCTGACCGTAATAAATTAAAAAAACCAGAGATTATGAAGAATACCGTTTTTCTGTCTACCCTTGTCCTAATCTTTTTTCAGATGAGTTGTACCAGTCCTGTAAAGCCGGTATCTGATGAAGCGTCACCCGCATGGCCGGCAAATGCCATTTGGTATCAGATTTTTGTTGAACGGTTTTATAACGGCGATCCTTCGAATGATCCAAAACCGGAAAATATCCGTTCAGATACCTCATATATTGTACCCGTTGACTGGAAAATGTCGGAGTGGGGATCCGATTGGCATTCGACCACGAAGCAGGAATCTGGATGGTTGAAAAAGAACAAAAAAAATTTTGGGGATCTCTTACAGCTGCGGCGTTATGGCGGTGACCTTCAGGGTATCATTGACAAACTCGACTACCTTTCCGATCTTGGGATTACTGCAATTTATTTGAACCCTGTCAACGATGCGCCATCTCTTCATAAATACGATGCCCGGTCGTATCATCATGTAGATGTAAATTTTGGTCCCGATCCGGTAGGCGACAATCTCCTCATTGCCTCCGAAATTCCGGATGATCCTTCCACATGGAAATGGACTTCGGCTGATCATTTGTTTTTAAAACTTGTAGAGGAGGTTCACAATCGTAAGATGCATATTATTGTGGATTATTCCTGGAACCACACCGGCACAGAATTCTGGGCATGGAAGGATTTGGTTAAAAATCAGGAAAAATCAAAATATAGGGATTGGTATGAAATAATCTCTTTCAACGATCCGGCAACCCCGGGTAACGAGTTTAATTACAGGGGTTGGGCAAACGTGAAGAGCCTCCCGGAGATAAAAAAAGTGAATGTTACTACCCCTCGGAGAAGCGGCCATCCGTATGAAGGGAATATCACGGAGCCCGCAAAAAAGCACATTTTCGATGTGGTAAAGCGATGGCTGGCGCCCGATGGGGATACCGCCAAAGGGATTGACGGGTTCCGGCTCGATGTTGCCGACCAGGTGCCAATGGGTTTCTGGCGTGATTTCAACAAAGAAGTTAAAACAATCAAACCCGGCGCATATCTGGTTGGTGAGATCTGGTGGGCAAATTTTCCGGATACTTTGATGAACCCGGTTCCTTATGTGAATGATCAGGTATTTGATGCTGTGATGTTTTATCAGGTTTACCGGCCTGCCAAATATTTCTTTTCAGAAAGCAATTTCCAGATTAATGCCAGGCAGTTTAAAGACAGTTTGTTGTATCAATGGAACCGGATTCCGGCGCCATTCAGGGAGGGAATGATGAATGTTTCGGCAACGCACGACAGCCCCAGGTTGCTAACCTGTTTTAACAATCCCGGGAAATATAAATACAATGCAAAGCCATCGGACGACCCTTTTTATAAAGCCGGAAAACCGGATCAGGAAACCTATGACCGGGTAAGGTTATACCTGATCCATCAATTCACCAGTGTGGGGGCCCCTCATATCTGGAATGGTGATGAAATGGGCATGTGGGGGGCCGATGATCCCGATTGCCGGAAACCGTTATGGTGGAGCGAATATGTTTTTCAGCCGGAAAGAACCACCCCATTCCGGAAAGGGGGACCATTATCTGATCCGGTTGGATTTAACCGGGAACATTACGATTTTTATAAAAAACTGATCCGCATCCGGAACGAAAATCCTGTTTTATCGCATGGGGCCATTACCTTCATTAAAGCCGATGGAAAAACACTGGTATATAAACGAAGTGATGGGGATCATCAGATATTTGTCGTTTTCAATACCGATTCCGGACCGATCCAGGTCACACTTCCGGGAGTGGACAATTACACAAATCTTATGGATCAAACCCAGACAGCAGGAAACACCATCTCCCTGGGCCCTTTATCGGCAATGATCCTGAAACAAGACCAGTAACCTGTCAATGGGTTTGATAGACAAAATATTGCCAGGGAGCGAGTTTTACTTCATCGCCGCTTTTCCATTCTTTGGTCTCTTCAGAAAAGATTTCGGTATATTTTCCGGGAAAATCATTTCCTGAAAGTTGTACTGTCTGTTCAACGGGTGATAAATTCAGGAGGACAAAGATTTTCTGTTGGGCGTTGCTTCTGATGAAGGCATATACGGACTGGTTGTTGGTGGTTGGAACTTTGATGAATTCGCCACCAGCTGTTCCGGCAGCAAGCAGATTTGTGCTTTTTTTCAGCTTTGTCAGTTTCGAATAAAATGTTTCCAGTGGATAATTATTCCATGGGATGGTATCTTTGTCGAAGAAACGCAGCCTTTTGTTCATAGCCGATTCCTGTCCGCTATAGATGAGGGGAATTCCCGGGAAAGTAAAAGTCAGTACGGCAAATGGCTGAGCGCCGGCACCCAGTCGTTCATACTCGGTACCATTCCATGAATTCTCATCATGGTTGGAAGTAAACCTCATCCGGTAGGAGTCGGGCGAATATTGTTGTTTTTCAGTTGCATAGAGTAAATCGATTTTATCGGCAGTTTGGGTACCCCCTGCAATGTTATTCATCAGGTGGAAGAGTTTCCAGGAGTAGGATGCATCAAAAAGGCCGGTATCATGGATTTTCGGGGTCTCCTCTTCGGCAAGCATAAAGAGTGGTTTTATTTTCCGGATTTCGGGAATGGCCTGGTTCCAGAAATCGACTGGGAGCATTCCTGCAACATCACAGCGATAACCGTCGATATCTGTTTCTTTTATCCAATAACCCAGTGCTTCCGTCATGTATTCCCGCAGTTCTCTATTTGAATAGTCGAGGGCTGCCACATCGGACCAATCGGCAACGGGGGCAATGATATTGCCTAAGGTGTCTTTTTTGTACCAGCCGGGATGTTTGGTTATGAGGTCATTATCCCAGGAGGTGTGATTTGCCACCCAGTCGATAATCACCTTCATACCCAGTTCATGTGCTTTATTTACCAGATTTTTAAAATCGGAAAGTGTTCCATATTCCGGGTTCACTTCAAGATAATTGCGCACGGAGTAATAACTTCCCAGGGACCCTTTCCTGTTTTTTTCTCCAAGTGGGTTGATGGGCATGAGCCAGAGGATATCCACGCCCATTTTCTGAAGGCGGGGCAACTCCTTTTCGAAGGCTTTGAAGGTCCCTTCAGGTGTGTATTGCCTGAGGTTAACCTCATAAATGGTTGAATTACGGCTCCAATCGGTATGTATAACCGGTCCCGGGTTCAGGTCATTCGTTTTTGGTTTACAACCACCCCAGGTAAGGGCGATTGCAAGGATTATGAATCCAAGGTTTTTCATTTGTCAGTTTGTTATTATTTCAAAAGAATTGGCTTCCAATGCCAGGTTAATTTTACCGTTTTCAATATTTATTGCAGTACCAAAGGCAGGGTTGAATGGGGTTTTCTGAAATCGTTCGGGAAGTGTAAATTCAATGGTTCGGGCAGATTTGTCTTTGTTGAAAACCACAATAACGGCTTTGTCAAAATAGGAGCGCAGGTATATGTAAATTTTTTCAGAAACTTTCAGTGTGGCGAAATCGCCATAGGTTAAGGCAAGGTTTTGGTTTCTGAGGGTGGCTAGTTTTGCGGTGGTCGATTTCAGGTATTGCTGGTTTTTATTGAGGCTGTCGAATATCATCATCCGGCGGTTATCGGGGTCGTTAGCCCCGGGCATACCGAATTCATCGCCATAATAGATGACGGGAATTCCGGGAATGGTCATGTTAAAGGCGATAAGGGATGCCAGTTTCCGGTAACCGACAGTATCTGTTACCTCAATATTTCTTTCCCATCCTGCTTTGTGATCATCTTCACTGAAACTCAGATCACCACTGGCAAAGGAGATAAACCTCGACATATCCTGGTTTCCTGTGATGTTCCCCATCAGGTTATGTTCGCCGAAATAGCTGAAGGATTGTTGTAACGAATAGTTCAGGTCGCGGAAAGAAACATGGTCCATCGCGAACGCGTTTTTGGCATCCCAATAAAGGTTGAATTCAAACTGGGCGTCGAGCATTCCCGGGTTGATATAACTCCCGATGAGTTCCCGGCTTCCGAAGGTCTCCCCGATCTGAAAGATGGGTCTCCCTTCGGGGATTACCACTTGTGTATTCAGTTTTTGGTTTAGCATGCGCCAGTAGTTTTCAGGAACATGTTTGGCAGCGTCATGACGGAACCCGTCAAGATTGTATTCTCTGATCCAGAAAGTGGCTGAATCGGAAACCATTTGGGCAACTTCGGGATTGGTGAGATCGAAGGTGGGAAGAAAAACATCAAACCATGTGGTGAGCCGCTGTTCATCCCATAACCGGATGTTTTTTCTATTTCCGGGCAGGTCAACGGAGGTAATCCATTCGGGATGGACCTGAAGCACGGGATAAGCCTGGTGAACATGGTGCGAAACAAAATCGAGGATGACATTGATCCCTTTACGGTGGGCTTCTTTCACAAGTTGGTGGAATTCGTCGGAGGTTCCAAAGCGGGAATCGACCGTAGTCAGGGTGATGGGCCAGTAACCATGATAGCCTGAAAACTTCCGATAGGGGGCAGGATATTCCACTTAACCTTCCAGCGGGTTTTGGGTGATGGGTGAAATCCAAAGTGTGTTGATTCCAAGGCTGGAGAAATAACCTGTTGCGATTTCTTTGGTTATTCCGGCCAGGTCGCCGCCCATATAATTCACTCTCGGATCGATATCGGAATCTATAACCGGATGGTCGTTTTCTTTATTCCCGTTTTTAAAACGGTCAACCATCAGAAAGTACATGATCATGGCTTCGCGGTCGGAACGTTTAAGTTTGGAAGCATCGGTCAGAACTTTTCCATCATTTAAAGGGATGAGGATTTCATTGGATATACCAGCATTGTTATAAGCCCAGACGCGGAGGAAACTCCGGTTGAATTCCCTTGCTTTTTTAGGAACCTCAATTGAAATACCGGCAGTGTCTTTTTTCCAGAATGCGTTGCCGAGCAGGTTGTTTTCCCAGAATACATAAATAGAATCGGCGTTGTTTTTCAAACCGACGGTAATCTTTCTCCCGTTTGCTTCCTGTGTGAAAAGGATGGGCGATTTTACCGGATTGGGGTTGCCAACAATCATCAATGAGTTATATCCACCCATGTTGTTTGTTACCGAATCGTGGTTATCGGGATCGGAAATCTCTTTCCCGTCAACAACCATTTTATATTGATATTTTCCGGGAAACACATGAAGGTCGATATACCATTTCCCCTCTTTTTCAAACAAGTTACCAGCTGCAGGGTTCCAGTCGTTCATCTGTCCTTTTATCTGAACCCGTTTGTATTTTTTATTCTTCGGATTAAAAGCAAACCAGACATGTTGTTTGGTTGTTTTTTCCATCAAAAGGGAATAGGGAAATCCCTTCGACCAGATTGTTAGAACCGATAATCGCGGGAAATTCCGTTGGATCGGGCGGATTACCATAATTGTTGAATCGGTTGAGATGGTTGCAATCAGGGAAGGATCCGTCTGCAATGAATCGATCTGGTTGGGAAACCGCAGGTAATCGGCCAGAAGCAGAATGGTTGAATCGGTATTGAGGATAATGGGCGCTGTAAGTTTGACCATTTGCGGTTCAGCAGCTACCGGCACATCGTTGTTTGAGCCACAACCCCAAAGCATCATCATGAGGCCCGCGGCAATAATTTGTAAATGTTTGATTTTCATATCTATAGATTTTTACTTAACCCAATAACTACACTATTTACCCGGCATTTCATGCAACAGGACGAACGGATTGTTTTTTAGGGTGATCGCTCACAAAAAGCCACAATGCAGCAGAAATGGCTAATGAAAACCCGCTGATAATGAATATGATCCCTTTATCGGAAGCATTTTTAACGATGGTACCCACAACAGAACTGGCAATGAGCTGGGGCAGTACAACCGACAAGTTGAAAATACCCATAAAAAACCCCATGCGGCTTTTGTCCACTTTTTCGGACATGATTGCGAAAGGCAGGCTTACAACAGCAGCCCATCCAAAGGTAAGGACACACATCATCGTATAGAGCAGGAGTGCATTTTTTGCCCAAAAGACGATTCCAAAATAGCCGAGGGCCATAATCGCAACCATCAAGGCATGCGTTTTCACCCTGCCCAGTTTTTTACTCATGGGTTCCAGCAAAAAGGCGGGCCAGACTGCCCCCAATGCATTGAGGATAAAAAACGACCAGCCGATCATCTGACCCAATCGGGCATTGCGGTCGGCTATTGAGGCATCGGGCAGGGCAGGAAGTTTTTCCTCCAGAAATGCAAACATATAAACGAACATGGTTTGGATACCCAGCCAGGAGAAGCCATGTGCAAAATAGAGTTTAAAGAGCTCTCCCCATTGGGTTGTGTTCGTCCTGGCCATGTTTTCAGCTGTTTTTCCCTTTGACGATGGAATGGGATCAGACTCTTCCGGGGATTTTTCAAGTTGACGGGGTTCTTCAATAAAGAGTAACGGAAGAAGTGAAAACAGAAGAACGATGGCAACGCCGGCATATATCAGAAAATAGTTCCCGATCAGGGCGCCCATCAGGTAAGCGCCACTTCCAAAAAGATTGGAAATCGATTGCATCCAGGTATAACCTTTGGTGCGGGGCTGACCCTCTGGTGTAACATCGGCAATGATGGATCTGGTTGGGTTAAAGCTGATGTTAATAGAAAGATCAAGGGTCAGTGCAACGGTTATGGCAACGGCCATGAGACTGGCAATTCCAAAGAAATTGCTGATCTTGTCGATGTTGGGCAGGGCAAAGATCATCAGTGCAGCCAGAATACCCCCAATAATGATGAAAGGCCTGCGCCGGCC
Source organism: Draconibacterium orientale (assembly GCA_020718225.1). Taxonomy (GTDB): domain Bacteria; phylum Bacteroidota; class Bacteroidia; order Bacteroidales; family FEN-979; genus CAIVAT01. Next base: position 8,726 of record DYSO01000024.1, read on the forward strand.
GCCCCAAAACCATACTTTATCGCTGATTAACCCGATGATCGGCTGCCCAAGAATACCGGCAATGGGGCCGGCTGCCCACACAATCCCTATCTGGTCGATTTCAAGGTTGTATTTTGTGTGTAGTATCCAGCTCAGCACTGCAATCTGGATGGATAATGCAAATCCCATGGCCGTTGAAGGCAACCCCAGGATCACATAAAACAGGTTAGAGAGTTTTTTCTGAATAATCAACATATAAGCTCAATTTACGATTTACGATTTATGATTTACGATTTACGATTTACGATTTACGATTTACGATTGACCACTCACCACTCTCCATTCACCTCTTTAGCTCAATAATCATTGTAGTTTTCGATGGGAGGGTGAGCAGGGAAAGGTCTCCGATTTCGCTTCCACCAAGGATGTCTTTTCCTGTTTTAAAGTTTTTCAGAAACTCGCTGTAACGTTTGGTTTCTATGGTTTTAGTCTCATCGTTGTTATTCATGATTACCATCACAACTTCTTCCGAATGAAAGCGGAAATAGGTATAGATGCCATCCGAAGGGATAAAATGTTTCAGTTGGCCTGTATGAATGGCTTTATTGGTTTTTCGCCATTGGAGAAGTGTGTTAAGATATTGGTACATCTCTTTTTCCATCTCATTTCGCCCCTTCATTGCAAAAGCATTGAGTGAATCGCCTGGCCATCCGCCGGGAAAATCTTGCCGAATGGTGCCATGTCCTTTATCGGCGCCAGTGGTTAACAGAATTTCCGTCCCATAGAAAATTTGTGGGATACCGCGGGTTGTCAGAATGAATGCCAGGGCCATTTTCAGTTTTTTGATATCGTTGTTTTGTGAGTCGAGACAACGGTTCACATCATGGTTGTCAGCAAAGGTTACGATATTATCCGGGTTGGGGTAGCTGTTGTCCTGGGCTAAAATTTCATAGAGTCTCAGAATACCGGTATTCCAGCCTTCCGGTTCATTAAATGCCCTGGTCATGGCGTCGTACAATGGAAAGTCAAAAACAGAGGGGAGATTGGAATTATATCCGTCCCGGTTCAATGCGTTTTTCTGCCAGTAGGCAACAGATGCGGGATAGTTCATCCAGCATTCACCGACAATATTAAAATTGGGATATTCTTCCGATATCCTCTTTCCCCATTCGCTCATCATATCTTTGAAAGGATAGGGATGGGTATCCTGCCGGATACCATCAAGATGGGCAAATTCAATCCACCAGATGCTGTTCTGGATCAGGTAGTTTTTAAGAAAAGGGTTGTGCTGGTTCAGGTCCGGCATGGTGTAATCAAACCATCCGCGAACGAACAGGTTGCTGTCGATGGTTGAAACATAGGGATCGCTCACGGATCCGGCCCGGTAATTGGAACGGGTAAATTCGGGCCAGGTATTAATCCAGTCGGGCGAAGGCAAGTCATTCATCCACCAGTGACCGCTGCCACAATGGTTAAAAACCATATCCATAATTAGTTTCATCCCCCGTTGGTGGATAGCCCCGCTGAGTTTACCATAGTCATCATTGTTCCCAAACCGGGGGTCGATGGTGTAAAAATCGGTGATGGAATATCCATGATAGGAATATTTGGTTTGGTTATTCTCCAGTAGTGGGTTGATCCATAAGGCTGTAACCCCCAACTCTTTCAGGTAATCGAGATGGTCGGCAATTCCTTTGATGTCCCCTCCATGCCTGCCATCGGGGTCGGCCCGGTTGGTATTTTGTACCATTCCGGCGATATTGTCATTGGTAGTATCGCCATTTGAAAACCGGTCGGGCATCAAAAGGTAGATAACATCAGCCGGAGTGAAACTTTGTCGCAGGGCAGATCCTTCATCTCTATCCTTCAGTTGATAAGCGTATCTGGCGACTATTTTATTTTTGATTCTAAACTGGATTTCAGCCATTCCTGATTTTGTTTCGGGGGCGATGGTCATATCCAGAAACAGGTAATTTGGGTTGTCCGTGGTATCGATTTTTTTTATGGTAAACCCGGGATAATTCAGGGAAACTTCGGTCTCCGCTATGTTTTTACCATATACCAGAAGTTGTAATCCGGGGTTTGAAAACCCGGTCCACCAGTTGGGAGGTTCAATCCTATCAAGCCGGACTTCCTGGGCCCATAAGCCCAATGAAAGGGTGGCCAACAATAACAATACCAGGTGTTTCATCATAGCATTAATTGGTTTTTATTTTTCCTTTCCTTGCCCTGCCATAGAGGCAAGTAAGATGGGCAAGTTTTTCCGCCAGGGCAGGGGTGAAATCATTGCTCTTTGCCCGCCATTGCCAGTTTTTTATGGTGGTTCCTGGGAGGTTCATACGCGCTTCTGATCCCAATCCAAGCAAATCCTGCATGGGGACTATTGCTGTATTGGCTACCGATGACCATGCCAGCCGGATGAGTGTCCAGTTGATATCGGTCTCCGTTGCATTCAGGTAATCCAGCATATATTTCCGGTCCTCTAAGGTAGCTGCGGCAAACCAACCAACAACGGTATCGTTGTCGTGGGTGCCAGTATATGCGATACAATTTTTAATATAATTATGTGGCAGGTAGTCGTTTGTTTCGGATGAATCAAAAGCAAACTGAAGGATTTTCATTCCGGGAAGGTCAAACCCATCGCGTAAGGCTTCAACATCCGGGGTGATGACCCCAAGGTCTTCGGCAATGATGGGCAGGTTTCCGAACTGTTCGCGCAGGGTTTCAAAAAAATCTTTTCCAGGGCACGGGATCCATGCTCCCTCGATCGCGGTTTTTTCCCCATAAGGGATTGCCCAGTAGGCAGCAAATCCGCGAAAGTGGTCAATCCGGATTATATCGTACAGAAGCAGATTGGTATTAATCCGGTCGATCCACCAACTGTATCCGGTTTCTTTCAGGACATCCCAACGGAATAGCGGGTTTCCCCATAGCTGGCCGGTTTCACTGAAATAATCAGGGGGTACGCCGCCAACCCGGGTTGGGTCGCGTTGGTTATCGAATTCAAATAATTCAGCGTTGGCCCATGAATCTGCACTATCCAGGGCAACATACAGTGGGATATCCCCGATGATTTTCACTTTGTTTTTATGGGCATAGTCTTTTACCGACAACCATTGACGGAAGAATAAAAATTGTTGAAATTTATGAAAGTCGATCTCTTCATGAAGAAGGGCCTGGATTGTTTTAATGGCTTCCGGTTCACGCATTTTTAAGGCAGGTTCCCACTGGTACCAGGGTTTTTGGTGCCGGTTGGCTTTGATGGCACGAAAAAGGGCATAATCGTTGATCCAGCGGGTATTATCCTTGAGAAAATTACGGTATGCCAGTTTTTCTGTGTTGTCAGCATAGGTTATAAATTCATGAAATGCCTTTTTTAACAATGGTAACCGGGCATTCTGGAGTGCATCAAAAAAAACCGTAGTTTCCGGGAAACGGGGAAAATCATCCAGGTCTTCCTGATAAAGTAGTTTGGCTTTTACAAGCAGATCAAGATCAATCAAATTCGGATTTCCGGCATGTGCTGAAAAACATTGGTATGGAGAGTCGGCATAACCTGTCGGTCCCAAAGGTAAAATTTGCCAGTAATGCTGTTTTGCCTTTACCAGAAAATCGATAAAATCAAAAGCAGCTTTTCCCAGGGTACCGATTCCGTATTTCCCGGGCAATGAAGTCGGATGAAGTAATATTCCACTTGCGCGTTCGGTCAGCATTTTTAAGTTGTTTTAATAGTTACTAATCATATAATCCGGGGATCCATTCTGAACCCCGTTGGTTACTCAATCCCATAACAGGAAAGGATAAAGGTTATTTGATCTGTAAAATCGGGTTTGGTCCATTGGCCTTTCTCATCTGTAGTTACCGGGGTACCGCTGCTCATCAACAGCAGGTTTTTATCGGTTTTGTCATTTCTCAGCATGGCCATGGTTTTAAGGGTCCCCACCCCATTTTTTTTATCATCCGGTCCTGCGGAAAGGATCAACAGGGGGGGGTAGGGTTGATTTTTCAATGGATTGGCAACAATCATCTTCGGATCAATGAACGGATGTTCCAATATCACTGCTTTAAACAAACCGGGTTGGTTGTTCAGGACATCCAGAACAGCCATGGCCCCGTTGTTTGTCCCTGAAGCCGTGATCATCCCTTTCGAGGTATATTTTTCGCTGATCAGGAAGTTTGCACAATCAGCCAATCCTTGCTCATACTGCAAATCATTTCCGGTTGCAGGATCATCCCGGAGGTGAACGATGGCAATATAGAAACCCCGGTCTAACAAACTGACCCAGGCGGGATTGAACCGGGAATTCCCATATACTCCCAGGCAATCTTCTGTTGTCAGCAGCAGTGGGCTGTTTCCGTCGCGGTTCTCAAAATCTTTGTGGAAAATAAGGGTTACCGGTACGTTTTTGCCCGCTTTTGTTGTCAATGGCAAAATGCGGGTACCATAGTTATCCCTGATATAACCGTTGACCTTTGTTTGCCAACGGACACCCAGTTTGTCTTTGTTCAGATCGTAGGAATACATTGTCAACGGAGTAACAACACTTGAAAAACGGAACAAGGCTTTCCCTGATTTTTGTTCATAGCCACTCAGGATAACTTCTCCATCAGGGTCTTTAAAACCAATCCTGTTCCCTTTATCGGGGTTATGAATGGCTGTAAGGTCTGCAATCCGGACGCTTGCCCGGGTTGATTTTTGTTCCGACAGGATCAGGTATTGCATGTTGATCACTTCAAAGTCCTTTAGGATGGTGCTGTCGGGATAGATTACGCTTGGGATCCAGAATTTCTTCCCTGGGTTTAAAATTTTTGCCTGGACCAATTTCCCGGTGGGCGCTTTGTCGTTGGATAGTATCCAGAAAACATCGGAACCAAAATGTTCAACTGTATAATAATGTCCTTTCTCACAGGGTTGAACCAGGATGGGTTTCTGACCGCGGAAATCGGCTGGTAAATAACGTGTTTCTGTCATATTCCCGGAGAAGCTGCGGATGAAAAGAAAGTTCTGGGATGCTGAAAAAGCGATGTCTATTGAAAATCCCGGTCTTGTTTCTGTAAAAATGATGCGATCGGTCGAAGGATCCGTTCCTGTCTGATGGATCCGCACGGTAGTATTGTTTTCGGTCAGTGCAAGGTATTTTTTGCCTGGGCCCCAGCAGGTATCACTTTCAGCCGGACTGTTTTCTGTATTGGCTGAATAACCCCCGCGTTGATCCAGTTCCTTCCGGACCATCTCCCTCAGATCTGAAATATGTTCAAAATAGGCCGTAGCATAATTCATTTCTGCCCGGGCATAGTTTAAAACATGAATATCTTTTTGATTTTCGAGCCAGTGATATGGATCCGGGATGGCTTTACCGGAAATGGTATCGGTATATTGAATTTGTTCTGCAACCGGCGGATCAGGCATGGCATGCCGGCAGGATGTCAGGGTAATAATTCCGAGGCAAAGAAAGAGGGACAATCTCCTGAAAGCCGGGGTATGATAAGGTGTCATATGTAAGGGCTTTATTTTCGTATTTCCTTAATAAACAGGGAACTGATTGCGCCAAGGAACATACTGATTCCTGCCATAATGATACACAGGATGGGATTATTGGCGAAGAAGTATTTGAGGATCAGTCCGCTGAAAATACCACTGATAATCTGGGGAATGGTGATCGACATGTTGAACAGCCCCATATAGACCCCCATTTTTTTGGGTGGGATGGAGCTGGCCAGCATGGCATAGGGCATAGCCAGGATACTTCCCCATGCGATACCGATACCAATCATTGGAATGATCAGCAGATGAGGATCGGTAAAGAAAAGAAACGACAGCAATGACAAACCTCCGATTGCCAGCGCCAGGGCATGGGTGACTTTTTTGGAGAGTCGTTTTGCCACCAGTGGAAGGGTAAGTGCGATGATGGCAGAAACGCCATTGTAAATCCCGAACAGGATCCCGACCCAGTCACCAGCTTCCTGGAAAGAGGCTGCATTGGGGTCGGTGGTGCCATAAAACCGAAGGGCGACCGCCGGTGTGGTATAAACCCACATGGAGAACAGAGCGAACCACGAAAAAAACTGAACGAGCAGTAATTTCACCATGATTTTTGGAATGGTGAAGGATTTTTGTTTTTCTTTTTCTTCTTCCCGGGTTAATGGTTCCGGCGGGTATTCTGAGGTCGTAAAGATGGTCCATAAAATGGCTGCAAGTAAGACGAAGGCGCCGAGATAGAAGGAATAGACCACATTATCAGGGACAAGGCCTTCAGCTCCGGCGGTTTTTGAAATACCCATCCAGTTTCCAAGTATATAGGGGAGCCAGGATCCAACAACAGCTCCGATGCCGATGAGCAGTGTTTGTACCGAAAAGCCAAGGGCATGTTGTTTTTCAGGAAGTTTATCGGCCACCAGGGCCCTGAAAGGTTCCATTGAAATATTGATGGAGGCATCCATGATCATCAAAAGGCCTCCGCCGATCAGCATGGGTGCAATAAAGGTTGCCAGGTGCGGGGCATTGGGCATCAGTACCAGGGCGGTACTGGTCAGCAGGGCGCCAAGGAGAAAATAGGGGCGTCGCCGGCCTAATCGGCACCAGGTTTTATCACTTAAATATCCAATGATTGGTTGAATGACCATTCCTGTAATGGGGGCAACAAGCCAGAACCAGCTCAATTGATGGACATCGGCGCCAAACGTCAATAAAATACGCGATGCATTCCCGTTTTGTAAGGCAAAACCAAATTGGATTCCCAGGAACCCGAAACTCATATTCCATATTTGCCAGAAATTCAGGGCAGGTTTTTCCTTCATAACAAACAAAATTCTTTTTTATTCTTTCTGCTTCAAAAGTAAGAACTTTCTATTACTTTTATACACTAAAATATCAACCATGGCCCGAAAACTATTATTGATCAGTAACTCTACCAATGCCGGGGAAGAATATCTTGCCTGGCCCCGGGGTTACATTCAGGATTTCCTGAACAGTTTTTCAGTAAAATCAATCCTTTTCATTCCCTGGGCAGGGGTTAACCTGGTTTCGGAGAGTGTTGAAAAATCATTTGATATCTATGAAGAACGGGTAAAGAAAATTTTTACTGAGCTTGGGTTCAGGCTTAATTCCATACACCGGGAGCCGGACCGGTTGAAGGCGGTAAACGAAGCAGAATCGGTTGTTGTCGGAGGCGGAAACACCTTTCACCTGGTGGCAATGATGCATCAATATGGGGTTATGGATGCCATCCATGACAAAATCCTGGGTGGGTCCCCGTTTATCGGATGGAGCGCTGGCGCCAATGTAGCTTGTCCGACCATGAAAACCACCAACGATATGCCAATTTGTGAGCCTTCATCGTTTCAGTGCCTGGGGTTGGTTCCATTTCAGATTAACCCCCATTATCTGGATGCGGGTCCGGCCGGGCATGCAGGGGAGACCAGGGAGCAGCGGATTCAGGAATTTCTCACAGTAAACCGGGGCACAACTGTAGCCGGGTTACGGGAAGGTTGTCTGTTTCATGTTGACAACGATTCCCTGAAACTCAGGGGTAAAAGGTCTTTACGGATTTTCCAATTCGGGTTGGGACCCCGCGAATATACCTGTGATGAAAACCTGGATTTTCTTTTGAAGGTTACTGCCGGATAAATTTAACAGAACCCGTTTTACCCTCTTTTGATAAAGCTCTGAGGAAATAGATTCCGCGGGGGAGTGTGCCAACCGGGATCCGGACGGATTGTTCTCCGGATTGGTCAATCATCATGACGATTTTGCCGGATGGATGGATAATTTCGACCCACTCAAGGGGTTGACCGGTTTCGACGATGATGAAGGCGGAGGCAGGATTTGGATAGACCCTTGAGATCAGCGATAATTCATTGATTCCGACGCCTCCGATGGGTGTGACCGAAACCACCTGGACCGGTTTACCGGTAGCTGAATCGCCTGAAGCAGCTTTTGGGGTTATTTCGAATACCAGCCATTTCCCGATATCCAGGGTATCGATGGTGTAGGTAATATGCCAGGCTGAGTCAATCGGGATCCGGCTGGCACCCTGGGCATCATCGCTGCGATACCATTGATAGAGGGAACTGGCTTCTGGGATTCCGTTGACATTTTCATAGGTATAGCTACCGCTGATTACCTGGTGGTTGATCAAATCTCCCTGGATGGAAAGGTCGTAAGCCCAGGGAGGTGTAGGAATACGGGGATCGAGATTGTTATAATAGCACGAAAAGATGTTCAGGTTTCCATTGATGGTGTCGTGGAAAACATAACTGCGGTCCGGTTTTCCTTCCAGTTCTGCTGTTTCCCAACTACCGTTAATCCTGAATTTAAATAGCAGCGGGCCGGTATGGAACCAGGTTGTATCCATATATTTTTCAAGTGAATAAACGGTGTCGCCGGTATGGTCGAACATCGCATCGTTGGCGCCCCACATATTGAAATTGCCAGCCACATCCATGTAATCATTTTCGGGATCGAAATGATGGGCCCTTACATAATAACCCATATCGCAGCGGAAGGTCATCAGGCGTTTTGCGGGATTGTAATTATTGAAATCAGCAGGAACTTCCATCAGGGTATCCGGTATTCGAATAATCCGTTGGGGTTTGTTCATCAGTTCGAGGCCATTAGAATCGGCATTGATGCGGAATTTATATTCCTGGACCGACCCGGGATCGAGGGTATAAATGATGGAATAGGACAGGGAGGTGTCGATGCGCTGCATGGCCGGTGAACCCTGCATGTTGTTCATTGTCCCAACGATACATACCGAATCGGTTTCAGGATGAAACCATCCGCTTTGTCCGGCATAAAACATATTCACCACAAACCGGGTATAATTCAGGGCTTCATTGTTCCACCATGCATTTATATTCACTGTACCGGGACGGGCTGTCACAGTCCGGTTTACGATTTCCCATGTAGCTTCATTGATCCGGAATTTAAAATGATAAGTAACCCCGGAGTCGAGCCCGTTGTCCAGGATAAAGGAATAGTTATAATTGGGGCCCGGTACCATTCGCAAGGGTGAAATTCCCTGGTCCATAACCACATAAACATAATCGGAATCGGGTTTAAAGAGATGGTCCCTGACTGCTTTTGTCATGTTTAACTGGAATGCGACAACATACGAAGTATCCGTTTTTGCCGCTGAAACATGGCATGGCGAAAGAAAGGCTGCCAGTGCCAACAGAAAAAAAGTAACCGCTATTTTGCTTACATATCGTAAGATGGAGAAAGGGAAACGCATGGAAGAGGATTTATACACTATAACAACGCAACAAAGGTATGAAAAATTTTGCTGTCTATTCAATCCGTTCAAAGACCATGGCCATGCGGTTGGGGTTGTAAACCATCAACTGGTGTGTTTGATCTTCTGCATTGTACAGGGTGGTATGGATGATCTGATCATCGATCCGGCCATGGCCTCCGAACAAAGGGTCATCGGTATTCAGGATGATGCGGTAGTCGCCGGGTTCCTTAACCATGAAGCCATAATTGAACAAGGCGTTCGAAACATGAAAGTTGAAGATAAAAATCAGTTTTTTCCGTTCAAACACGATGGTTTGATTGGTCGGGTCCAGATTTATGAGCTTCCCGTACACCTCTTCGAACAGGCGATGTTCGTGTACCATTTTTAACATGGCACGGTCGAATGCGGCAAGGAACCTGTATTTCAGGCCGGGGTTTTCCAGAAGCGACCATTGTCTGCGTGCATAATGGAAACTCCAGTTATTGCCTTCCCTGGGGAAATCGATCCAATCGGGATGACCGAATTCGTTGCCCATAAAGTTCAGGTATGCTTGTCCTCCGAGACCAATGGTAATCAGCCGGATCATTTTATGCAGGGCAATCCCACGGTCAATGACAAAGCTTTCGTCATCGGTGCTCATTTTAAAATAGATATCACTCTGCATCAGTCTGAAAGCTATGGTTTGATCGCCAACCAGGGCCTGGTCGTGCGATTCGCAATAGGCAACGGTTTTGACATCGGGCAACCGGTTTGTCAGCACATTCCACATTTCATGAATATCCCAATCCTCATCTTTTTTTTCTTTCAGGACTTTTATCCAGAAATCAGGAATGGCCATGCCAAGGCGGTAATCGAAGCCGATGCCCCCATCCCGGATAGGACGGCAAAGCCCGGGCATCCCCGTTACATCTTCGGCAATGGTAACTGCATGGCGTTTGATCTTATGAACCAGGGTATTGGCCAATTGCAGGTAGGTCAGCGCATCCCATTCCACGCCCTGTTTGAAATATCCTTCCAGATCCCAGGTCTCGCGATATCCGTGGTCAAAATAGATCATGGAGGTAACCCCGTCGAAACGAAATCCGTCGAAGTGAAATTCCTTCAGCCAGAATTTCAGGTTTGAAAGTAAAAACCGCAATACCTCCCGTTTTCCGTAATTAAAGCATTTTGAATCCCAATGCGGATGGTTTCCCCGGTGTCCCGGGTGAAAGTACTGGTCATCCGATCCGTCAAACTGGTTTAATCCTTCGAGGGTGTTCTTTGCCGAATGTGAATGAACGATATCCATAATCACGGCAATCCCCTGCTCGTGGGCTTTTTTAATCAGATATTTCAATTCATCGGGGGTCCCGAACCGGGACGAAACAGCATAGAAGTTGGTTACATGATAACCAAAAGAACCATAATAGGGATGTTCGGCAATAGCCATCAGCTGAATGGTATTATATCCCGAATTTTTTATGTAAGGGATAATATATTCGGCAAATTCAGTGAATGTACTGACCCTGTTTTGCTCCATGGCCATACCGATATGACATTCATAAATCAGCATCGTATCCAGGTCCCGGATATCGAAATGGTCCCCTTCCCAATCGAATGGTCTTGGAGGGGCCCAAAGTTGTCCGGAAAAATTCAGTCCGTTGGTGTCCTGTACCACGCGGTTAATATAAGCCGGAATTTTTTCATGCCACCCCGCCTCAGAATGTACCATGACTTTAACTTTGCTCAGATGACAAAACCGGTCTTTATACATGTCATCCGGCAGAAAAATTTCCCATTGTCCATACGCATTGGGTGTAAGACGGTGTGAATAGCGTTGCCAGTTATTAAAATCGCCAAAAAGGTAAAGGTCCTGAGCATGGGGCGCCCATTCACGATAAAACCACCCTTTTTGTTTGCTGTCGTAATTAAAACCATAATACTTGTAAGCATTGGCAAATGCACTCAGGCTTTCCCATTGGTGTTCTATTTCATTCAGCGTCTCCTTGAAGCGGTTGAGACGGTCTTCAATCTCCTGTGCGGCAGGCTCAAGCCACGGGTCATTTTTAATCAGTTGCAGCGTCGGGGTTTTCTTTATTTTCATGGGTGCGTATGGTTTAGACAAGCGATTTTGACAAATTTAATAATTATTCCCGGATGCAATGGGATGAAGAATTTGTTTTACTATCTTTGACTGAAGTTTAATTTACTTTTTCCGATGCGTAAGAGCCATATAGGGATTCTTTTTTTTCTGATTCTTTTCTTTTTTTTCGGAGGATTTGCTTATCTCCGGCACTTCGAAAAGGAGATCAAGGGCGACCAGTACAAGTTGCTTTCTTCGGTTGCCACTTATAAATTGAATGAAATAGAAACATGGTTTTCGGAAAAGAAGGCGGAAGGCGTTTTTTTTGCACGCGATCCCGGGTTTATCAATCAAATAAAGCAACTGAGTGAAGATCCGGATAATGGCCGGGCTATCCGGGAAATCAAAAAGTGGCTCAATCCTGCCATACACAATAATGAGTACAAAGCGGTCCGGGTTTTTACCCCTTCCGGAAGGTTGTTGTTAACCATGCCCGAAAACCTTCAGTCAGGGCCCGGAGATGTTGAAATCGGTTGGATTGATACCATTTCAGGAACGGACATTGTTTTTTCGGATTTGAAGAAATCTTTACCGGAAAACTATTTCCTTCTGTTTATGGCGGTTCCGGTTTCTGATCAGGATGGGAATGGACCCGTCGGGGTTTTGGTGTTTACCATCGATCCTGAATATTTTCTTTTTCCGTTAATACGCAACTATCCCATATATCGGCAATCGGCAATGAATATCCTGTCTCAGCCTCAGGGCGATTCCATCCTCTTTTTTCAGGGTGGAGGGGGTGGCCGTTCTTCGGTCAGGACTGTGACTTTATCTGCCGACAACGAAACATTAATCAAATCTGTTTCCCCGGCTGGTACGCTTGCCATGGTTGAAGCCAGGGATTGCCATGGGAGGAATGTCATTGCCGATATTCGTGTAATTCCCGGTACCCGGTGGACCATGATTTCAAGGATTGATCTGGATGAAATATCCATACCCATCCGGGAGCGTGCCGTTAAATTAATCCTATTCCTGATGATGTTTCTGGCAGTGGTTGTCTTTGCCATGATCCTGATCTGGAAAAATCAGAAACTTCACATTTTCAGGTCACAACTGGAAATGCAAATGCAAACCAGTAAAGCGGAAGAGAAGATTACTTTCATGAATGCCCTGCTGGAACAGGTGAACGATGCCATCATTACCTTTGATAAGGATATGATGATCCTGGAATGGAATAAAGGCGCTGAAAAAATTTATGGATGGAAAGCAGAAGAGGTTGTTGGAAAATTCGGAGGTGGATCGTTGCGGGTTGATTTGTCGGGGCCACAGAAGGCTGAAGCAACCCGGGAACTTGAACAGACCGGCGCCTGGAAAGGGGAGGTGGTGCACAAACGAAAGGATGGGTCCACTGTATATCTATTATCATCTACATCACAACTCCGTGATAGTAACGGAAACTTACTGGGAATCATCGCTATAAATAAAGATGTGACCGAGGTAGTCCAATCGGGCAAGGTAAAAAATGCGGTTTACCGGATATCCGAATTGGCACATTCGGCACACGACCTTCATGAAATGTATATGTCTATCCATGTCGTGATTGGGGAGCTGATGGATGCCCGGAACATATATATTGCGCTTCTGGAACCCGATGGTAAAATGCTTTCATTTCCCTATTTTGTCGATGAAAAAGACACTCCGCCTGCCCCCTGCAAGCTTGGTAACGGACTTACGGAGTATGTTTTGAAAACAGGTAAGCCACTCCTTGCCCGTCCTGATGACACGCAGTATTTTATTGACAGGGACATTATTGATGTAGTCGGAACACCTGCCATCGACTGGCTTGGGATACCCCTGAAAAACGAGAAAGAAACATTTGGCGTTCTCGTTATTCAAAGTTATTCGCCCCAGATCCGTTATGGGGAGCATGAAAAAGACATACTGACATTTGTTTCGGAACAAATTGCTCTTTCTATTCAACGGAGAAAAATTCAGGTGGAGCTGGTCGAAGCCAGACAAAAAGCGGAGGTATCGAGCAAACTGACAACTGCACTGCTTGCCAATATGAACCATGAGTTACGTACCCCGATGAATGGTATTCTGGGGTTTGCAGAAATTTTAATGAACGAACTATCCAATCCGGAATTAAAGGGTAAAGCTGAAAACATTCTTATTTCCGGTCGCCGTCTGATGGATACACTGGATGCGATCATGGATCTTTCCTACCTGGAATCAGAAAACCTCTCCCATAAGTTCAGGCCGGTCCCGGTTGAGGCTGTAATAAACGCTGTTGCCAGGAACTATTTCCGGGCCATGGACCAGAAAAAACTTACCTATAAACAATCGGTCCCGTCAAACCTTACCGTTTTTGGGGATGAACAGCTGTTTCACCACCTGATCCGTATTGTATTGGACAATGCAGTGAAATATACCGATAAAGGCTCCATCCAGATTTCGGCAGATAGGGTTCAGGCCGGGGAAGAAGAGATGATTTCTATTTCTGTTAAGGATACAGGGATTGGCATTTCCAATGAAAACCACCGGATGATCTTTGATCCTTTCCGTCAGGTCAGCGAAGGCTACGGTCGCCAATTCGAGGGGAGCGGTCTGGGATTGGCCATTGCCAGGAAAATTGTCGATTTAATGAAAGGGAACATCAAGCTAAAGAGCGCCATTGGCGTTGGCTCTGAATTTACCATTGAACTACCGGCCGGGATTTCATCCCAGGCTCCTGCAAACGCCCCTGTTGCTGACAACAACAGGATACTGAGACAACCTTCCCGCAATAAAAAGCTGCCGGATGTGCTGATTGTCGAGGATAATATGGTGAACATTCAACTGCTGATGATATACATCAGAAAATACTGCAACATTTTTACAACTGTTGATGCCAGATCGGCCATCCAACTTGCACAACAACAACAATTCGATGCTGTTCTGATGGATATCAACCTGGGCCCGGGCATGGACGGTATTCAGGCGATGCTTGAAATCAGAAGATTACCGGGCTATCACGATATTCCCATTATTGCTGTTACAGGCTATGCTTCCATAGGTGATCGCGAACGCCTTATCCAGATTGGTTTTTCCGGTTATATCCCCAAACCTTTCGACCGTGAAACAATTTCAATGGTAATGACCGGATTATTTCCGAAAGAATAATCCATTTAAACAGGTTAAACAGGTTAAAACAGGTTAAAACAGGTTAAACCAAGTTAACCTGGTCTTCATGGTCAACCTGGTTCAATCTGGTCAACCTGGTCAACCTGGTTCAACCTGTCTAACTGAGAAATACAACGGCAACAATCAAAGCCACGATAAAAGGTACAATGATCAGGACTGTTTTCCTGTCGCGGGCAATATTGAAATTCATGGTATCAATCTTTTCAAGGCAATGCGCATCTCCCGGCTGATATTGAAGGGCTGCCTTATACTCTTCCCTGGCTGACCTGAACAGGTCAATTTTAACAAAATGGGCGGCACGTTCGGTATGTTCTCTGTATTTTAACTGATCATGCGTGAGATTCAGGGGTTTCTCCGGGTGGTGTGACATGGTTTTTTTTATCATGGTTAATAATATAAGAGAGCTATTGTGTCAATTGAATTTATAGGTCAGGCCAATACCCAGTATCTCTTTAAATTGTGTTCTGGGACCTGCCGGTTCGGTGGGATCAGACTGGATCATCACGTCGTTGTCATAGATAAGTTGTGTGGTAATGGAAGCCGCGAGCCATTTGTTGACATTCATGGTAAGGAGAAGGTTCCAGTTTACATCAATATTTCCGAAACCTTTGAAATAGTCCGTAAACAATTCGAGTGTGGTTGAAAGGTTGATGCTTTTTGCAAGGTTTTTATTCATATCTGCCCTGAAATAGGGTCCCACTTCAATCCTGAGTTTCTCACCGGCATCAACGCCGAAGGAACCTATTTTTGACAACGTATCGTCCAGCACAAAGGTAAACCTTCCGGATGCCGGGGAGAGATAGAAGTAAACCCATTTGGCAGGGGCATAGGTGATACCCAAACCTGCCACGAGATAACCCGGCGACATAAACCTGGAGATGGGTACACTGTCGTTTGGATAGTTAAACCCATTGGTAAACTGGGTGCGAAAATTGACCAGGAGGGTCAGATACCATTTCTTGTTTGAATGCAGTTCATAGCCATATGCTGAAGTCAACTCAATTTTATCATTGACTTTATTGAATTTGGCATTATTTAACTTTCCTTCGATCTGGAAACCATAACCCAGATCAACCGTGTTTCCCCAAATGTGTTTCCCTTTCCTGTAATTGGCTTTAAGATTGATAAATGCATTGAGCCCGATTGAATTCTGGCCCCCGGCAGCCCAGTTTGAAAACGATGCCTGGGAAAAGGAGAGCGATCCTGAACCTTGAACAAACCAGCGTTTTGGCGCGGTATCGGCAGGTTCATTAAGGGCCGCTACCTCTTTGGCTTTTGCCACTTTATGGATTTCCTGGGAAAACAGAGGCGTTGCAAAAAGCAGAGCACAAAAAAAGAAAATCAATTTTTTCATAACGAAGTTTCATTTGATTTCTGTATCACTTTCAAAATCTTTATTTTAAGTCCATTGGAAAATGAAAATTAACTCAATAGTTCAGGATGTTCCGGGCTCTGGGTGTGGGCAAACCAGGGCAAGAAAATGCAGAAAATGGCCGGACTGGTCATGAATGGCCAGTAAAGTTAAGGAAGCCCAGACAATCTTATGGTCTTTACGGACATATCGCTTCACTGTTTTATAGTTTGGAATAACCCCGAAGAGTAATTTTTTTACTGCTTCAAAATCCTGCTCCAGGTGTTCGGGATGGGTAAGTTCTTTAAAAGTAACCGATTCAAGCTCTTTTTCTGTATATCCGATCATGGTACAGAAAGGCAGGTTGGCGCGCAAAAATCGAAAATCCGATCCAAGAATGGCCATGCCGAAAGGGCTTTCCTTAAAAATCTGTTGAAACCGTTCTTCGCTTTGGGCCAGCTTATCTGAAACTTGTTTAAAGATTGTGATCTCTTCAAAGGTACACATGATCCGATAGCCGGTAAGCCCTCCTTCGTCCGGTAACGGGAAGGTGGCCATCCGGAACCAGCAATAATTCTCTTCATTCTGGTTATACAATCCGATGATGGTATCTTGTTGAGATTTTCCCGTTTTAAGCAAAGCCATGACGGGATGCATCTCCCCGGTGAGTTTACTGCCATCTTCATAAACCAGTTGCCATCGGATATCGTTAACCGGGATCCCTGTCATCTGCTCCTGTTCTACCCCCAATAACCTGCTGGCAGCAGGATTGGCCCTGACAATGATCCCTTCATTGTCGGTGAAAACAATACCCATTGGGATTGTTTCAAAAATCTGGTTAAAAACGGTCTCTTCCATAGGTAGTTATTTCATCATCATCCGTTAATAGAAATTTCCGTGGTTTAAAGTACAAATTTGAGAAATTGTAAAGAATAAAATCACCTTTAACTCAATTATTTTGTATTTTTGGGAAAGGATTTTTGTTGTGGGTGAATTTATAATCATAATGAACTGAAAACGTTATGCATAAGACTTCTATTAATCAGATAGTGATCACTTTACTGGCTGTTCTGTGCAGCACTTTCAGCGTTGTTGCCCAGGTCGGGGTCAATACCGATGGCGCCTTACCTCATTCTTCGGCTGTTTTGGATATGAAATCAACAGAAAAAGGTTTCCTGCCCCCCCGCATGACCAGGGAACAGAGGAATTCCCTAACAAATCCCGCAACCGGCATGATCGTTTTCTGTACCGATTGCGCCGCTGACGGTTCGGGAGCCCTAACCATTTATTCCAACGGGGTTTGGAGTCGCTTTGAATCTTGCCCCGCCCCCGATTCCCCACTCGAAGGATTTCATTATCTGGAACTTACCCAGGTTATTTGGAACTGGAACCCGGTGGAAGCAGCCATCGGATATAAATGGAATTCGACCCAAAATTTTTCTACGGCCATAGAAATGGGTGAAAACACAACCCATACCGAAACCGGCCTTATATGCAATACAATGTATACCAGGTACGTGTGGGCTTATAATGCATGCGGTACCTCAGCTGCTACCCCCTTGATTGCAACCACTCTGACTGAGGATCCACCGTCGCCGGTTACCGGAATTCATGTTCCCGGTCCCGAACAGATTGTCTGGAACTGGTATCCGGTGACGATAGCAACAGGATATAAATGGAGTACCGATGATGACTACGCTTCAGCAATGGATATGGGGGATGTGACCAACTACACCGAAACCGGACTTATTTGTAACACTCCATATATACGATATGTTTGGGCTTACAACGTCTGCGGGGTATCCTTTCCGGTATCATTGACCGGGACAACCCTGCTCAACCCTCCGGCCGCACCTGTTGCAGGGATTCATATTCCGGATTCCACTCAGATCATCTGGAATTGGGAAGAGTCGCCCGCCGCCACCGGGTATAAATGGAGTATCACCAACGACCCGGAAACAGCAACCGACATGGGAGCGGTAACAACCTATACGGAAACCGGACTTGCCTGTAACACCCCTTACACAAGATATGTATGGGCTTACAGCAATTGCGGTGTTTCTCCTTCTTCACCCCTTACCGAGACTACTTTGCTTAATCCTCCCCCTGCCCCTGTTGCCGGTTTCCACCTCACCGGCCTTAACCAGATTGTCTGGAAATGGAATCCGGTTTCCGGCGCCACCGGGTATAAATGGAATATCACCAACGACCCGGAAACAGCAACCGACATGGGTACAGATACCCTGAAAACAGAAACCGGGCTTGATTGCGACAGTATCTGTATAAGGTATGTATGGGCATACAGCAACTGCGGAATTTCCTTGCCTGCCGAATTATCCGACACCACCCTCTGGTGCTGTGGGCAACCGACCATCGACAACAGGGATGGAAAATCGTATCAAACAGTTCTCATTGGGAACCAATGCTGGTTCCGTGAAAACCTGAATATCGGTACTCTTGTACCCGGTAATACAGAACAGGACAACCATTCCGTGATTGAAAAATATTGTTATGACGATGATGAAGCCAATTGTAATGAATATGGAGGATTGTACCAGTGGGATAATGCCATGCAATGGTCGGTAGTTCCCGGAACACAGGGAATTTGCCCAACCGGATGGCATCTCCCTTCTGACGAAGACTGGACAACCCTCACCAATTACCTTGGGGGAGAAGCAATTGCCGGTGGGGCATTGAAACAAGCCGGTACCAAACATTGGGCTTCGCCCAATACAGGCGCTACCAACAGCAGTGGTTTTACAGCCCTTCCCGGCGGCTGCCGGTATGATGTTGGCACCTTCCAGGATGATTCTTTTTATGCCCATTTTTGGTCATCCCTGGCGAACAGCTCAACTGTTTCATGGCGCCGGTATGTTGTTTATAATAGTGAAATCGTACAAAGGGATACATACAGCAAGTCTTATGGTTTCTCGGTCCGGTGTATGAAAAACAGTTCAACGGTTTACCCGTTATTAAATGTCCCGGGTAGTTATCAGGGGTGGGCCCCGTCAGATTCCACCACCGCTATCCCATCGGTTACATTCGATGAAAAATATGAAGGCTATATGTGGTTCCCGGCCGATACATATTATAAGTATGCAAAAGGGTCATGGGAACAGAATTGGGGCGACAACGATGGCAATGGTACGCTTGAACCGTGGGGGCTCAATATTCATGTTACAGATGAAGGATATTATAAGCTCAATGCCGATCTGATGGCATTAACCCATTCGGTTACCAAAACTTCCTGGGGAGTTGTCGGCACCGCCACGCCAGGAGGATGGAATGAGGATACCGAAATGGCCTGGGATCCCGATAACAAAGTTTGGACGGTGACCATGGACCTATCGGCTGGTGATATTAAATTCAGGGCCAATGGCAACTGGGACATTAATTATGGCGATAACGGAGGAAATGGCTCCCTCGAACCGCTTGGGGCGGACATTCCGATTTTTGTCCCCGGCAATTATACTGTAATCCTGGATTTGGGAAAACCGGTCTATACCTACAACCTGATCAGGAACCCATAGCTGTCCCGTTTTTTACCCTTTTCCCTGCCGGGGACTGAAGGTTTTTGCAAACGTTAATACTTTTGTATTAACGAAAAAATCTTGCTTTTTCATTAAGTTGCAGTATACATGCAAATGGGGGCGGATTGTCTTCATAAAAATTAACGATATTTGTGTTCCATTAATTTCAAATTCTATGAAACGGCTTGTTATTTGTCTCCCTTTCATTTTTTCGTTCTTGTGCCTTATGGCCCAGCAACGCGG
>DYSO01000025.1 GCA_020718225.1 Draconibacterium orientale
AAATATATCGCAAAAAAACCAACCCACTCCTAAACATTGCCACCACCACAATGGGGTTCCTCTATATCGCGCTGCCATTTTCACTGCTCAACGCTTTCAGCGGAACGGATGTGGTCCGCTATCATGGACTGCCGGCCCTGCTGACTGGTTATTTTGCACTTACATGGATTTATGATACCGGCGCTTACCTATACGGGAAGCAATTCGGCAAACATAAATTTTTCGAACGCATTTCACCCAAAAAAACATGGGAAGGCACCATCGCAGGCGGTCTCATTGCCTATCTGGCAACGTTTGGTATTTCCCTGCTGGTGAAAGAAATCCCGGCCATCGATTGGTTTATCATGGCAACCCTTATCATTTTCTTCGGAACCCATGGAGATTTGGCCGAATCTCTTATTAAGCGCAACCTCAATGTTAAAGATTCAGGAAATATACTTCCTGGCCATGGAGGAATTTTAGATCGTTTCGATACGATATTATTATCCATTCCTTTTGTATTTTTGTATTTTTTTATTCGAAATACCTTTTAACCAATGACTATACATAAAGAAGGATATAAAACCATCCTTATTGTCTTTTTGTTTGTTGCAGCGGTCATCCTGGCTTTTAACCATGTTTTTCCCGTTCAGACCTGGTTCCACTGGCTGTTGTATTTATTAGGGATTGTGTTTTTAATCATGATCATCCGGTTTTTCCGTTCTCCTTTAAGGAAAAACAACGGGGGAGAGAATATCATTGTTTGTCCGGCCGACGGGAAAGTTGTCGTCATTGAGCGTACCATCGAACCAGAATTTTTTAAAGATGAGCGTATCCAGGTTTCCATATTTATGTCGGCTGCAAATGTTCATGTTAACTGGTTTCCAGTTTGCGGGGAGATCATTTATTATCATTATCACCCCGGAAAGCACATGGTAGCTTTTAGTCCCAAATCCTCCTTGCAAAATGAACGGGCCACAACCGTTATTGAAACCAGCGATAAAAAGAGGATCCTTGTCCGGCAGATTGCCGGTGCTGTTGCACGAAGAATTAAATGCTATCCCGTTGTTGGAGAACCTGTTACCCAGGGTGAAGAACTTGGGTTTATCAAATTCGGATCACGGGTCGATCTGTTGCTCCCGATAAACACCAAACTGGAAATTTCATTGAACCAACGGGTCAAAGGAAAAGAGACCATCATTGGACGATTAGCCTGATTTACCCTTCAAGGGCCCTGCGTAAGAACTGCTGAAAGGGTTGCACAACTTCAAAAACCTTCAGTATCCATCCCGCAAGATCATCCGTTTCGATGAGCTCATCCGTTAACGGGCAAGAAAGAATATAATGCCTGTGTTTCAACCAATCCATATCCTGGAAATCTTTAGGAAAATCTTTTGGGGCCAGCTTTGCCTTATCCATTTCAGACAATCCCTGAAAATATTTTTTTACCTTTTTATCCTCCAGGATCCCTTTAAATTCAACAATATTGTAATAGACCTCACTTCGTAGTTTTTTCAGTGCGTCGGGGGCAGGCATATAGACACCGGCTGCAAGAAACGATTCTCCGGGTTGAATGTGGATATAATAGCCAGGACCGAAACTTTTTCTTCCTGCAGGCGTTATCCATGCACCCATATTGGTTTTATAGGGTGATTTATCTTTTGAAAAACGGACATCCCGAAAAATCCGGAACATACAATCTTTTGCTTCAATATACCGGATGGCCGGATCGTATTTGGCAATCCCCGGAATGACGGAATGGACCATTTGCTCAACCTCCTGCCTGGCCTCATCGTATCGGGTTTTATTCTGTTGGAACCATTGACGGTCATTGTGTTCCTTCAATTGTTCCAAAAAGCCGAGAACATCACTTTTCATATCAATACTTTTCTACAAAGTTAATAAAAGAGCATCTTGTTAAAAAAAATAACCGGATTGGCTATTACTTTTTTCCGGTTTACCGGATTAAGCAGGAAAAAAGATGAAAAACCTGCTCATAACCGGTATCTTTTTACTGTTGTTCATGGCTGATGGTTATCCCTTGGGAGAACGGACCGTGGCTGGTGGTAAGCCTGCCGCCCTGGGTGGAAGTTCGGTGGCCCTGATCGATTTCTGGTCAATCGCCAACAACCCCGCCGGATCGGCATGGTTGAAAAATGTATCCACCGGAATCTGGTTTGAAAACCGGTTTCTGCTAAAAGCCTTGCTGTACGAAAAATTCGGGTTTGCCCTGCCCCTGAAATCCGGTGCTTTCGGCCTTGTTCTGGCCCATCGCGGGAGCATGGATTGTCATGAAATTAAAGCCGGGCTCAGCTATAGCAGAAAATTTGGCAACCATTTTTCGGCCGGGGTCACGGTAGACTATTTCCGGTTAGACTTCCCCGATGAATACGGCGGAAAAAATATGATTTCATGTGAAATCGGATTGATGTACCTGCCAAATAAGCAACTGGTATTAGGGGCCCATATCGTTAACCCGGTACCAATTAAAATCACGACCAATCCGGTAGAACTTTTACCCACTGCCATTTGTCTTGGGGCCAGTTACCGCTTTTCCAGTTCCTTCATGGCCACCCTTGAAGCAGAGAAGGATTTACTCCATCTCCCCGTTTTTCGGGCCGGGGCCGAATACCATTTTGCAGCCCCGGTGTTTGCACGGATTGGCATTTCGACAAACCCGGTAAATTTAACGTTTGGGTTCGGATTGCAATTTGGCCGGTTTACCATCGACGTGGCTTCTGAATATCACCAGGTATTGGGATTCAGCCCTTCAGGTTCCGTTATTTATTGTTTTAACTCCAGGTAACGCGATGACCCATGAAAAGGCTTTTTCGCTGTTTTCTTTTCGTATTCTTTTGGAATTCACTCCCTATTCCCGGGTTTTGCCAATTTGAGGAACTGGGTGAAGCCATTGAAAAAAACGTAGAAAATCTTGAATCTGAAAACCTGGCGCCGATGATGGAAGATCTTATTGATCTGACCGGAAAACCGGTAAACCTGAATAAAGCTTCGGAAGAAGATTTAGAAGGGATCCCGTTTCTTTCGGCACAACAAAGAAAAAGCCTGGCTGCCTATATCCAGTCATACGGCGAAGTGGTATCGGTTTATGAATTGGCCACCATTCCCGGTTTTGACTCCACCCTGATCGGAAAAATCGAACCCTATATCCTTATTGTCCAGGTATATAAAACACCTTCTCCTTCGCCACGGAACCTTATCAGGTATGGCCACCACGACCTTCTGGTGCGTTATGGAGAGCTTTTCCCACAAGCAGCGGGTTATGTTATCAACGATTCCGAAGAACTTCAAAATCCGGGGCCGTTGTACCAGGGAAGCCCGCAACGATACTATTTCCGTTACTGTTATCAATGGTTCGATAAAATAAAAGCAGGGTTTGCAGGAGAAAAAGACCCCGGGGAACAGTTTTTCCGGGGCAGCCAGCCCTATGGAATGGACTACTATGCAGGTTATGTTTCACTGAGTAATCTGGGAATCGTTAAAAACCTTATCATTGGGAACTTCAGGATATCCTATGGACAGGGTCTCACCTTAGGGACGGGGGTTGCCCTGGGTTCGACGCCTGGCTTTCCAATGACCTCCAATCCGGTTGGCGGGATCAGGCCCAGTCTGAGCATGAATGAAGGGAATTATTTCAGGGGAGCAGCGCTTGCACTGAAAAGCGGTCATTTTGAATATGGCGGTTTTATCTCGTATCATTCGCGCGATGCGGCAGTAACATTTCCCGACAGCCTTGACCAGGAAAGGCATGAGATCACCTCCCTGATCAGTTCAGGTTATCACCGGACTGCGATGGAAGTGGGAAAAAAGAATACGGTGAAAGAGCTGGTTTACGGTGGTGACATCAGTTTTACCATGGCTCCCGGTATCAATTTCGGCTTTAAAGTGGGTATTACCGGATTATCATATCATTACAGCGCCATCCTAACGCCTGCTCCTCATCCCTATAACCAATTCAGTTTCAGAGGCTGTACAAACAACAACGTGGGGATTCACATACAACTGAGGCATCCGGTGTGCTATGTTTTCGGAGAGGTCAGCCGGAGTGGAAATAATGGAATGGCCTGGCTGGCAGGGGCCCAGGTGACTCCCGATCCACGGATTGGCATCACCCTGATCTTCAGAAATTACGGAATCCATTATCAGAATTTGTTTTCCAATGCCTTCGGACAAAACAGCATCAACGCTAATGAACGGGGAATCTATGTGGCCCTGAACGGTTCTTTATTCAGTTGGTTATCTCTATCGGGGTACCTCGATTTATTCACTTTTCCGTGGTTGCGATACCGGGTTGATACCCCGGCGCATGGAGAAGAATTTGGAGTGATGGCAAATATTCAGGTTGCGCGGAAAGTAATGTTGAATTTCAGGTATTATCAGAAAATGGTTAAACGCAACCAGGCAGCCGAACCCGACTCTAAAATTCACAGGATCACCGATTATTTAACTTCAGTATACCGGTTTCACCTGGGATGGGCGCCTTTCATGAACGTTTCCCTGAACAGTCGTCTGGAATTTAAAAAGGCCGGCGAAAGGAACGTGGAACTGCCCATGGGGTTTTTGTTGTACCAGGATGTTCAGATAAAAACAGGTAAATGGCCGATAACCCTGACCATGAGATACACCTTGTTTGATATTCCCGACTACAATACCCGGATTTATGTTTATGAACCGGAAGTTTTATATGGTTACTCTGTACCTGCTTACCAGGGGAAAGGAATGGGATTTTGCCTGGTTTTCTCTGCCGGGATTGGGCGCCATTACAAAATTTGGTTGCGTGGTGGCTATATCTGCTATACCGACCGGAATTTTATCGGGACCGGGTCAGAGCAGACAACCGGGAATGACCGGATGGAACTGACTGCGCAGTTTATGGTAAAATTATAAAAAAAGGGGGCCGGTGTTTGCCCCCTTCAGTATAAGGTCGATTTCCTATTTATCGTGCATATGTTTCATTTTGCTTAAACCCTCCATTCCATGAATGTTCATCCCCTTTGACAATTTGGAAACGGTGGCCAGGTCGATGTTGCCGGTCAGGCTCAGCACAGCAACTTCTGTCTTGTCTTTCATCAACATGACCATTTCGTTGATTTTTCCGGATCCATCCTGTTTTGTTAAAAATTTTATGTATTGACGGCCTTCATTGATTGTCAGCAGTTCTGTGTATGTACCTGAAGGAAAGAGCCCGGCAAATTCGTTATATACAGAAACTGCTTTTACGATTTTTGTTGAATCAAAATTAAAGGTAAGCACTTTAAGTCCGGTTAGTTGGTCAATCATTTTTTGGATTTCCACCGCGCTGGTATCTTTGGGATCACCGGCCCCCATTTGCTGGATCATCTGAAACATCTCCCTGGAAATATTAACGGTTGTAAAACCATCCTGTCCGGCATATTTCTCGAAAGTTTTATCAAGCGGACTTTGTGCATGCATCATGAAAGAGATGGTCATGAATGCAAAGATTGTGAAAGAAACGATTACTTTTTTCATGGTTTTTTTGATTTTATGGACTGTTGTTTAACAGGTTCCGGGTTAATAATTATGGTTTGATACTGATAAAATTTATTAAACAGCGCTGCATTGTGCAGGGCTTTATCGATAAATTGCAGACGTTCAACTTGTTTGATGCCGGTGTTGAAGTTGGCAGAGACAAGAAGCAGCGCCTGACGGGCATCGTTGTAAGCCAGTTCTTGTGCAGACAAAGGAAGGCCATGGGAACTGTTTTTGAAAACTTCGTGTTGAAAGGTAAAATACAAACCGATAAGGAGCAGTACTGCAGCCGCCATACTGCTGATAAACATCAATTTGTTACCTGTTGTTTGCCAGGGTATCACACGGCCTGTTTTTGCCGGATGGGACAACCGGTCATCCAGTTTCCGGTCAAAATCGGGATCCCCGATTGTTTCGGTGTGCGCCAGCTTTGCATAGATAAAAAAAGGTTGGTGTTGTTTAAGGTTTTCTGGCACATCGTTGCTACAGAAAAAGCGCCGAAGGATATGTTCCTCTTCAAGCGTGGTTTGGCCTTCATAGAACTTCTCAAGTAAAGTTTCAATTTCCCTGATATTCATATTCTTTTGTTTTTATCATCAGTTCCCTGACCCGTTTTCTGGCTCTTGAGAGGGCCACCCGGATGGCATTCCCGTTCATCTTTACAATCTCTGCAATCTCTTCAAAAGAGTAACCTTCGATATCGCGCAAGTGGATGATCATCTGCTGCTGTTCCGGAAGTTTTTTAATGGCCTGGCGGATCTCTTCAACAAGGTCTTCGTTGTTGTTTTTTTCGTCACCGGAAAGATTTTCAAGAAATCCCCGGTGATTATCAAAATTTTCGACCGGGAAACGCTTGATTTTTATTTTATCGAGGCATAGGTTCTTAACAGAAATCATTGCAAGCGCTTCTATACTACGGTATTTATCCAGTGATTCACGACGGTTCCACAGTTTTATAAAGGCTTCCTGAACAACATCTTCAGCCTCCTCGGTATGGTCAAGAATTCGCTTTGCAAACCGAAATAGTTTGTTTTTCAATGGGTAAACCTGATTTTGAAACTCTTTTAATTCCATACAGCAGGATAGACGATGATGATTGACATTTATTACACAGAATAAAAAAAAATTGTAAAAAACTGAAATTGAAGCAGCAGGATTTGCCGGAGATGCAAATTTGATTATTTTTGCAATGGATACCGATCCATTCCAACGATTATTCATCAATACTTTATAACTATGTTCAAAGGACATCCTAAAGGGCTTTATGTTGCCTTCTTTGCCAATATGGGAGAGCGTTTTGGTTTCTACACCATGATGGCCATCCTGGTCTTGTTTCTGCAGGCCAAGTTTAACCTGACAACGGAAAACTCAGGGTACATTTACAGTGTTTTCTATTTTTCCATTTATGCACTTGCCCTTTTCGGGGGATTTATTGCCGACCGTTCGCAGAATTACAAAGGGACGATCATGATTGGACAGGTTGTTATGTTCCTGGGGTATCTGCTGATGGCGATCCCGGGGATGGGACTTCCCTTTACGTTGCTTGGGTTATTTACCATTGCCTTCGGGAATGGGTTGTTCAAAGGCAATCTCCAGGCCCTGGTCGGACAGATGTACGACAACGAAAAGTATTCAAAACTCAGGGATTCGGCTTACAGTGTATTTTACATGGGGATCAACATTGGGGCTTTCTTTGCGCCCAGCGCTGCCCGCGGTGTCAGAAGCTGGTGGCTTCATTCCCATGGATATAACTACGATCCCGATCTTCCTGCGCTGTGCCACCGGATGACTGAAGGAACCCTTGCAGACACCTCCAAACTTCAGGAGCTGGCAAACAAAGCTTCTGCTTCGGGAACCCCGGTTGCCGACCTTGCCGCTTTTGCCCACGATTATGTTCAGGTTTTTTCTACCGGTTATAATTATGCATTCGGTGTTGCTGCTTTGGCCATGGTTATATCCCTGGTCATTTATCTGATTTTCAAATCGCATTTACCCGACCGAAAGGCCATGGTTAAAAAAGATGCCAGCATCATCAAGATGCCATGGGTTGAAGAAAAGAAGCGATTGATTGCCCTTGGCCTGGTATTTATTGTAGTTATTTTCTTCTGGATGTCGTTCCATCAGAATGGACTGACCCTGACGTTGTTTGCCAGGGATTACACCGATAAGCAGGTTGGCCCCTTTACCTATATCTTTTTCTATCTGCCCGCATTTTTATCGTTGATCGGTTTAATTTTCGGGATCATGATGCTGTTTAAAAAGGAGGTCAAGATGATGACCCGGATTATTGGCGGGGCATTGTTATTAGCCGGAGGAGGACTTCTTTATTATTTTTACACCACCTTTACTTTGGAAAACACCATAGAACCGGAAATTTTCCAACAGTTCAACCCCATCATGATTGTATTTCTGACCCCGGTGGTTGTCGGGCTTTTTGCATTTTTGCGCAAACGCAATATCGAACCCTCAACCCCCCGCAAAATTGGTATCGGGATGATCCTGGCAGCTTTCGGTTTCATGCTGATCATGTTTACCTCCTTTGGGTTGGTATCGCCATCAGAACTTCAGGGGGATCCTGCACCCGACCGGGTTTCACCCTATTGGCTCATCAGTACGTACCTGGTACTCACTTTTGCCGAGCTCTTCCTGAGCCCGATGGGTCTCTCTTTTGTTTCCAAAGTTGCCCCTCCGCGTTTCCAGGGTTTGATGCAGGGTGGATGGCTGGCAGCAACAGCCGTTGGGAATTCTTTGCTTTTTGTCGGTACCATCGCCTATTCCAGACTTGAACTCTGGCAAGCATGGCTGATCTTCGTTGTATGTTGTTTATTAGCGGCAGCTTTTATTTTCTCAATCATGAAACGGCTTGAGAATGTGACCAAATAGCGCTTGCCTGATTCAAGGTCGGGGGTTGAATGTCTGAGCCCAATGTTAGAAAATATATCTGGGGACACAGCCGGCGGTTTAATTCCTATACGGAACACATGCGGCAAACCTTTGGCGGGAGAATTCAGAAAGTGGTTGTTGACGCAGGTTTTACATGTCCGAACCGGGATGGTTCCAAAGCTGTGGGAGGTTGTACCTATTGTGATAACAATGCCTTTAACCCTTCTTATTGTAATCCAACGGAACCGATCCATTTGCAAATCGCCAAAGGGATAGAATTTCACGCAGTAAGGTACCGTCGGGCAGAAAAATTCCTGGTATATTTTCAACCCTATTCCAACACCTATGCACCTCTTGACCAATTGAAAAGGCGATATACCGAAGCATTGAATTATCCCCGTGTTGCCGGTTTGGTTATTGGAACCCGGCCCGATTGTATTGATGAAAATATCCTGGATTACCTTGGCGAATTATCAAAAAAATTTTTTATCCAGGTTGAATATGGCGTTGAATCCTGTCATGATACCACCCTGATGCGGATTAACCGGCAACACAACAATAAACTCAGTGAAACGGTCATTCAAAACACCCGCTCCCGGGGAATAAAAACCGGTGTTCACCTCATTTTCGGATTGCCGGGAGAGACAACTGACGACATGTTCCATACGGTGGAGACCATATCGCAATTACCCGTTGACAGCATTAAATTTCATCAGCTTCAGATTGTAAAGGGGACAGCCATCGAAAAGGAGTTTGTGGCATCCCCGGGTAATTTTCATCTTTTCCGTTTGGATGGCTATATTGACTTTATTGTTTCCGTTATTGAAAAGATGAACCCGGCCATTGTCATCGAACGGTTTTCGGGCGAAGTCCCTCCACGCTTGCTTTATCAACCGGATGAAAACGATGACCGGTACGATCATAAAGCCATCCGTTGGGACCTGATCCGGTACGATGCCGTCCTACGTCGGATAGAAATGGAACTGGAACGCCGGGATACATGGCAGGGAAGGAGATATCAGCCTGATTGAAAGAACAATCAGTTAAAGGTCCCTTTCAGATATTGTTTGGTTTTCTCCATTTTCGGATCGTCAAAAACAGCGGAGACATTTCCTTGTTCAATGACATCGCCCAGGTACATAAAAACCACATGATCGGCCAGTCGCTTGGCCTGGCGCAGGATATGCGTCACCAGGACGATGGTGTAATCGTGCTTCAGTTTCAAAAAGGTTTCTTCAATGACCTGACTTGAAATCGGATCGAGCGCCGAGGTAGGCTCGTCGGCCAGGATGATCTCCGGATTTACGGCCAGGCCCCGCGCCAGGCACAACCGCTGCTGCTGTCCGATGGATAACCTCGAGGCAGGTTCACGAAGCCGGGTCCTGATTTCATCCCACAAACCGGCCTGCTGGAGATAGTGGACGGTTAATTTGTTGATCTCCCTGCGTTTTTTTATACCGCGAAGCTTCAAAGCATAGGCAATATTATTATAAATGGTCATGGGAAGCGGATAGGGACGCTGTGAAAGAAGCCCCATCTGTTGACGCAGTTTATAAATATCCTCACGGGCATCCAGGATATTGTTGTCATCGATCATGATCTGTCCACTGACTTTTAATTCGGGATAAAGGTCTGTTAAACGGTTGAGGCATTTGAGGAGGGTGGTTTTCCCACAACCCGATGGCCCCATGATGACAGTGATTTTGTTTTTAGGGATATCGACGGCGACATCTTTAAGAATATGGTTTTTCCCTGCAAATACGTTGAGGCCCCTGATCTGAATCTTCATTAAATCATCCATGCGCTGCCAATGGTATTAAAAATTGATTTTTGTTTTATGATAACGTTTGCCCACTCCCCGTGAAAAAAGGCTTACCAGTAATATGATCAGGGTAAGTACGAGTGCAGAGGCATAGGCGCGGGCCTGGACTTCCGGGACCGGTGAAGAGAGTTGAAAAAAAATGGAGAGGGGCAACGTGGCCACGGGTTCAAGCAGAGAATTCGGCAGGTTATCGGTATAACCGGCGGTGAACAGCACTGAGGCCGCATCGCCGATGGCACGTCCGAACGACAATAAAACTGCTGTAATTATACCGGAGACAGATTGGCGGGTAAAGATCCGGAAGGCTGTTTCCGATTTATTGGAACCCAGGGCATAGGCGGCTTCCTGAAGTCCGATGGGGACTGTACGCAGGATCTCATCCATAGAACGGATCATGATGGGAAGAATGAACAACGATACTGTCAATATCCCTGCAAGCAGCGAAGTTTGCAATCCAAAAAAGACCATCAGGCTGAACCCGAAAGCTCCGTAAACAATGGAGGGAATACCCCAGATAAGATCAAGTAAAAACCGGATCAAGCCTACCAGTTTTTTATGGCGGATTAAAAAAACATTGATGTACAAGGCCACCGGCAAACCGAGAAAAAAGGCCAGGATGGTTGCCCCAAAGGCCAATGTCAGTGAGCCCAGAATGGCGTTGAGAATTCCGCCCCCTTTCCCGTAATAGTAGCCTCCCTCGGGAATCCGGGTAACCATTTCCCACGACATCGACCGGATTCCCTTTTCAAAAATACTGTAGATGATGATTGCAAGGATAAGCAGTATAAAACAGGTAGAAAGGATCATCAGGACCTTAAAAAAACATTCTTCTATTTTCCGGGATAACCTCATAAGCACGGCAATTACCGGTCAGAATTTATTATATTTAACAATAAAAAAATGCATGATCAGATTGAAAAAAAGTGAAACTGCAAGCAGCAATAGGGCTGCAAACATGAGCGCAGAATCGTATTTGGGAATCGACAACACCTCTCCGTAATTATTGGCTATCAGGGCCGGGAGGGTATAACCGGGGTCAAAAACGCTTTTGGGAAGTTTTACCACATTTCCGACCACCATCAACACCGCCATAGTCTCACCAAAAGCCCGTGCCAATCCAAATCCGAGAGCGGCAATGATCCCGGGTAATGCCTTTCGTACCAAAACATGTTTGATGGTCTGCCAGGGAGTTGCACCAAGGGAAAGGGCAGCTTCTTTCAGTTCGGTCGGAATGGCCCTGAAAATTTCAATCAGGATGTTCAGGATAAAAGGAATGATCATGATTGCAAGTACAAAAGCTGCAGCTATAATGCTATATCCCATGGTTTTAACCCCAAACCAAGGACCGAGGTATTCGGAAATAAAGGGGACAATAACCAGTATTCCCCACAACCCATATACTACCGAAGGAATACCTGCAAGGATATCGATGGCAGGATGCATGATTCTCAGGAACCATTTCCGTGTATATTGTGTCACATAAATGGCTGTCAGAAGACAGACAGGGGCAGATATCAACATGGCCAGGATGGTCACCCAAACCGAACCGACGATAAAGGGATAAAAGCCGAACTGGCCCCTGGAGGGTCTCCACACTTTGGAGAAGATCAGATCGATGATGGAATAATCATGGATCAATAAAAATGATTTGAGGTAGAGGCCGAGAAAGAGCAGAAACGGTAAAAAGGCGACCACCAGAAGGCTGATGATCATCCATGTACTATTTACAATATGCCGTTGTTTCCGGTTAAGAAAATACATTTCACTCTAACTTTAGCGCCTCTGACAGGGCCTTTTCGGGAGGTATTTTCACATATCCGGCTTCCGTAACAAACTGCTGTCCGTCGCTGAGCGCCCAGCGTAAAAATATCTTTACCAGTTTTTCCGTAGGTTTTCCACCGGAAACGAGGAAAAGTTCGCGGGCCGGCGGTGAAGGATAAATTCCGTCATTGATCGCTTTCATGACTTCATCAAGCGATGTATAAAAATTTTCTTCAGGGTCAATGATCCCATTTTCGTTCAGGTCGATGGGTACTACATCCAATCCCGGATAGATTTTCCTTGTTTTCATATCATACACAAAACCCAGGTTGTTATATCCGATCCCTTCCACATTTTTCCTCACAGCATCAGCCACACCCGGGTCTCCATTGACCCCAAGGCCCTGAAGGTCCTCCTGATTCCCCCCCCTCAGATACCTGGCCCACATGTCGGCCGCCCCGCATGCATCAGAACGCGTAAAAGCCTGAAGTTCCGTAAGGGATGAATTTCCAACTGCTTCGCCCCAGCTCCTGATTTTGGCAGTGATAAATATGTCGTGTAACTTCTGACGGGTTAACCCTTTTGTTTTCAATTCTTTCAACACGGGATTGGCTGCATTGATGGTTGGCAACACGGCATCCCGGGCTACTGCCACCCACCAGGCTCCTTTTGCCTGTTCTTCGGGGGAAACCGATTTGGAGAACATCCCCAGGTCAACCATCTTTGAAAGGGCGTCGGCCATTCCTTTACCAGCGCCACCGGCAGAGACGTTGATGGTTACCCCCGGATGAAGTTTATGAAACTCTTCAGCCCATCGTACCACCAGGGGATAAAGTGCAAAAGCGCCGGAGATGGTTATTTTTCCATGTAAGGTATCGCCGTTTGACATTTTATTATCAGAACCCTGATAGTGGCAGGAAGGAAGTGCGATCATCCCGAAAAGAAAAGACAGGGAGAGCATCCATGGTACCACGAATGAAATCGTTGGTTTCATTGCACGGTTGTTTATTTTAACGGTAAAATTAGTTCTTTCCTGTCAGTATCAGCAGGTAATGATTGAAAAAAGTTTCAGGATAACAAGCGGTTGATGATATCCTCAACCCGGATCCCAGCAGCTTCGGCTTTGTAATTCCGGACAATCCGGTGACGCAGTACCGAAATGGCAACAGCCCTGACATCTTCGATATCCGGAGAATATTTCCCATTCAGAACGGCATGGCATTTCGCGCCCAGGATCAGGTACTGTGAAGCCCGCGGTCCGGCGCCCCAGGTGAGATATTCGCGCGCCCAGTCGTGAGCATTGGCCCCTCCCGGTCGGGTCGATGTTACCAGTTTAACGGCAAACTGAAAAACATTATCAGGTACAGGTATTTTCCTGACCAGGTTCTGAAAATAGATAATTTCTTCCGATGATAACACGACTTCGGGTACCCTGGTTTTTTCAGAAGTAGTTGCTTTCACGATTTGTATCTCTTCCTCCACCGATGGATAATCGAGCCAGATGTTGAACATGAAGCGGTCGAGCTGCGCTTCGGGCAGAGGATAGGTACCCTCCTGTTCAATGGGGTTCTGGGTGGCAAGGACAAAAAAGGGTTCTATCAAGTGATAAGAGGTCCCGGCTACGGTCACCGCTTTTTCCTGCATTGCCTCAAGAAGCGCTGATTGCGTTTTAGGGGGAGTCCGGTTAATTTCATCGGCTAAAATGAAATTGGCAAATACCGGACCTTTGATAAACCGGAAATGGCGATGTTCGTCAAGGATTTCAGTCCCGATGATATCGGATGGCATCAGGTCGGGAGTAAATTGAATCCGGCTGTAACTTAACCCGAGCGCTTTCGATAAAGTATTCACCATCAATGTTTTTGCTAATCCGGGAACCCCGACAAGCAAACAATGGCCTTTACAGAATATGGCAATTAAAAGGTTTTTTATCACTTCATCCTGGCCAACAATTACTTTCGCAATTTCAGATTTCAGAAGGTCATATTTTTTTACGAGCAAGTCGACTGCTTCGACATCGGAGTTCATGGGCATATTTCGTGATTTAGTCTTTGGTCCATTTACGCTGGAATGGACAATTGCGGTAATTTTCCATTATTTTGACATAGGTCGACTGGATACATTCAGAGATCCATTCGTTAACCACATCCATTTTTTTTGCATCCAGGGCCATTTGCTGAAGCCGTGCATAATCCTCGCTCAGGTTTGCCCGATGCGGATTGGTGCGTGCTTTGAGCAAATAGATACGATAGTCCTGTTTTCCCCTGTCAGCCGATAAAACAGGTACCGAGATATCGCCAACTTTCAATTTATCGACAACGAAGAAAATTTTAGGATCCAACTGGCTTGTTTCAAACCGTGTATTGCCTGTTGCATTGTTGATCATCATTCCACCGTTCATTTTCCCCGGATCATCAGAAAAACGGGACACAGCATCCTCAAAGGTTATTTTTTTCTGGTTGATGAGGGTGGCTACACTATCGAGAAAAACCTTTGCGTTATTCAGGTTGATGGGTGAAACTTTCGGTTGTAAAAGAATGTGCCTGACATTGATATATTCCCCCCGGCGTTCAATCATCTGAATGAGGTGAAATCCATCTTCGGTCTCCACGATATCGGAGGTTTCGCCGGGTTTCAGTTTGAAAGCTGCCGCTTCGAACTCCGTGCGCATTTCACCTCTTTTAAACATTCCCAGTTCACCTCCCTGTTTTGAAGATCCCGGGTCTTCAGAATACAGTACAGCAAGTGTACTGAAATCGTCGCCTTTTGCAACCCGTTCTTTAAACCCTTTGAGTTTGGCAATAACCTCCTGTTTTTCAATTTCCCCGATCTGGGGTTGTTTCACGATCAGCCCCAACTCAATCTCTGCGTTGATTAGGGGAATGCTGTCCTTGGGCAGTTTACGAAAGAAAGCTTTGACTTCTGCCGGGGTTATGGTGACTTCCTTGGTTATTGCCTGCTGGGCCTGTTCGGTAAGCATTTGTTCTTTGATAACAGTACGAAGGTCGTTTTTAATCTCTATCAGCGATTTCCCAAAATGTTCTTCCAACCGTTCCGGGGTTCCGGCCTGCGAAAGAAAATAGCGCATCCTGCGGTCCATTTCCGTCTCAACCTGAATATCGGTTACCTCAAGGCTATCGACCTGTGACTGATGAAGCAAGAGTTTCTGAAAAAGCAAAGATTCCAGGATCTGGCATTTCAGGCCTGTCGCGGTTCCCTGGATGTTGCCCTGTGCCCGGATTTGAAAATACTGGGTTTCGATATCGGATTTCAGGATGATGTTGCCCCCTACAATAGCGATTACCCCATCGAGAATGGTATCCGCTTTGGATTGAGCTGAAACGGAGGCGAACAGCAAGGACAAAACAGGTAAAAAAAGGAAAAAACGATTCAATTTCATAATGTTGAATTGGTGGGCAGATGCTGTTAATAAATTTCGAAACCACTATTTTTTAGCGCTTTGGTATAAATATCCTCCTGCATCCGGTTGATCAGTTCGATTTTACGTTTATTCAGGATAATATCCCGGATCCGGTCCTGTTCTAAACTATATGGGGAGATGGCATCTTTGATTTTAAAATCTTTAAAATGCACAAGATAGAGAAAAAGGGAATCCTGAACTTCTACATCCCTGTGGTTTTTCAGGAAATCCTCCGGATTATAGGTACGGATGGGGATTTGCTTTACCACATCATTAAAATAGAGCCAATTTTCGTCCTCCAGAAAATAATCGAGGGCATTTTTTTCACATATTTCGGTAAGTTTGCTTATATCTTCGTGACCTCCGGAAAAAAGTAACTTTTTGGTTTGTCGCGACAGATTTGATGCCAAGGGCAGTTTGACATACTGCAATTGAACTATATTCTCTTTCAGGAGAAAATTTTGCTGGTTAAAATCATAATAATTCTTCATCTCCTCACGGGTAACCAGCGTATCCAGCTTTTGTTTGATCAGGGCATTTTCGTATGCGTATATGATCAGTGAATTTTTGTACTCTTCAAGCTGTTTATTGAAATCCATCTGTTCGTTGTCGAGGTTATTTAAAGCCTGTTCAATCATCAGTTTTTGACGTACCCAGTTTTCAACATAGGATCGTGAGATGGTCATGCTGTCTTTTGGCAAACTGCCGGGAGGGATAATTCCCCGGAGGTCGGATAGGTATAGATAATCATCGCCTACCCTGGCAAGTACCTGTTCGGTCTTTTTTTTAAAGAATGAATGACAGGAGGCCAGCGACAGCAACAACAGAAAAAGGATGGGTCTCAAAGCAGGGGTTATTTTATTTTTACCAGTACTTCGTTATTTACGATTACGGGATATTTGGCGCGAAGTTCGGCAATCCATGCTTTTTCCAGAAAATTCTGATAATCGGCTGTAATTAATCCGCGGGCTTCATTAAGTTCCTTGGGTTCCGGTTTCAGCACCTTTCTGACATATACAAAAACATCGGCGTTATTCACTTTAAAATTGGCAGAAAATCCGGGTTGCCAGACAATAGAATCGATAATACTGTTATCCTTCCGGGAGAATTTTCCACTTTCAATGGTCACAATTTTCACAGAATCGGTATTCAGGGCTTTGAGTATATCGGCATCGGCGCTCCCGTTTCCGATCATCGCTTTCACCTTTTGAACGGCTGCCGGATCGGTAATGGTATAAATGCTTGCATTCACACGGGAATCCCATATGTAATTCCGTTTGTTCTTTTTGTAAAATTGCTGAAGCCCGATAGTATCTTTTACTGCTTTTGACCACACTTTCTGATCGGTCAGGTCAAACAGAAGGATCCCATCGCGATATTCGTTGATCAGGGTTTTAAATTCGGGATACTTATTTTCGAGTTGACCGTTCTCGAATTTTATTAAACACTCATCTTCAAATTCTTTGAACATTTTATCAACGTACATGGTGATATTCTCCGGTTCCCTTTTCCGTTGGGTAGTGGCAAGGTAATCTGCAAAATCTTTCTGGGTAAAGAGGGTCGTCCCGATGGTCAGGATGTTTTTAGTCAGATTGGAAGCTTCATCGCTTTTCCATCTGCCAAAAAAGATGCTATCGGTTACCAAGTTGTAAAAATCCCTGAGCGCCGAGGGATCCTCAACGACTTTATTTTCCTTTCTGATCCTGGCGATAACGACCTGTTTTGTGGCATCTCCGCGGGAATCTTTCATCACTTGTTGTTTTAAATCGGCTTTTTCCTCTTCAGGGGTTTTCACGGTTTTCTTTTCGACCAGTTTGATGATATGCCATCCGTAAGAGGTAAGCACCGGTTTTGAGTATTCATCAATTTCATTGAGTTGATAAATGGCATCAATAAATTCCGGTACCAGCCGGTTAACCCCGCGTCGTGGAAGGACGCCGCCTTTGGCAGCAGAACCTTTGTCGTCGGAATACATTTTTGCAAGATCTTCAAATTTAACCCCTTCCTGGAGTTTGGTATAAACCGAATCCATCCGTTGCTTCACCCTAACAGAATCGGCGGCAGTAGCATTCCGTGGAATGGTCATAAAGATATGGGCAACGATAAAATCGCCTAAGGAGGGGCGCTTATTATAGATTTTAATCAGGTGATATCCATATTCCGTTCGAATGGGCACAGACACCATCCCGATTCCGGTATTATATGCGCCGTTTTCAAAAGGATAAACCATGTCAAAAACGGTAAAATAACCCAGGTCGCCCATATTCCCTTTCAGGTATGGATGCTGTTGGTTGGCTTCGCGGTCTTTGGCTGAAGGATCTTCGGAATAGGTTACAGCCATCTTTTCGAAAGGTTCCCCTTTGACCAGCAGCTCCCTGACCATGTTTGCCTTGTTGTAGGCAGCAAGGGTATCTTCCGGTAAAGCATCCGGTTGCAACCTGAAAAAGATGTGGCTGGCACGGAGATCTGTTTTTTCCCGTTCGGCAGCCTCTGCAATCAACTGCTGTAAGGTAGCTTCATCGGTAAAATAAGGTTTGGCTAATTGTTCCCGATAGCCGCTCAGCTCTTTTTTAAAGGAAGCGACGGTATCGAGACCCAACTCTTCGGCTTCCCTGACTTTCAGTTTGAAATTAATAAAGAGATCGACATATTCGTCCAGCGATTTTTTATCGATATCTTCCCCTTTGTAATTATTTTTCTGATAGATATTTACAAACTCGCCCACCAGTACTTCTTTTCCTGCAATGGTCATGAGGACTTCATTGTTGTCAACCTGGGCTTTGAGAGAAATACCAACGAGTAAAAGCAATAATGCTAAAAAGTTGTTTTTCAGAATCTTCATTGTTTAAAATATTAAATTGACATTAGAATAACGATCAAATGGGTTATTAATTATTACGTATTTGTTAATTTCAATTCCGGGCCCGTCATGGTTCACCTGCTATAATTCGGCGCTTCGCTCGTAATGGAAACATCGTGAGGGTGACTTTCGATAATTCCTGCCGAGGTAATTTTCAGAAATTTTGCTTGTTGTAACCCATTGATGGTCGCTGAGCCGGTATACCCCATACCAGCCCGTAAACCGCCCACCATCTGGTAAATCACTTCGGAAAGAGACCCTTTGTAGGGGACCCGTCCAACGATCCCTTCTGGGACCAGTTTCCGGATATCTTCTTCCACGTCCTGGAAATAACGATCTTTGGATCCCTGTTGCATTGCTTCAATGGAGCCCATCCCCCGGTAAGTCTTAAATTTCCGGCCTTCAAAAATGACCGTATCCCCGGGCGATTCATCGACCCCGGCAAAAAGCGACCCGGCCATGATGGTATTTGCCCCGGCGGCAATGGCCTTGACAATATCGCCGGTATAACGGATGCCCCCATCTGCAATGGCGGGAATTCCGGTCCCCCTGAGCGCTGATGCAACATCATAGATTGCTGAAAGCTGGGGTATTCCGATTCCGGCAATAATGCGGGTAGTACAAATAGAACCCGGGCCAATCCCGACTTTCACTGCATCCACCCCGATCCCGGCAAGGTCCCTGGCCGCTTCAGCGGTTCCGATATTTCCGACAATCAGGTCAACCTCCGGGAAAGCAGTTT
This sequence comes from Draconibacterium orientale, assembly GCA_020718225.1. Lineage (GTDB taxonomy): Bacteria > Bacteroidota > Bacteroidia > Bacteroidales > FEN-979 > CAIVAT01. The sequence goes on from DYSO01000025.1 coordinate 18,977, forward strand.
TGACTTTTCTGGCCATTTCCATCACTCCCAGAGTATGCCCGTGTGCGGTATCGATCACAATGGCATCGACATTTTCCCGGACCAGTGCAGCAACCCGTTCAAGGGTATCGGAAGTAACGCCAACACCGGCTGCAACGCGCAACCTTCCCCGTGAATCTTTACAGGCATTCGGCCTGGCTTTGATTTTAATAATGTCTTTGTAAGTGATCAGCCCGATTAATTTATTGCCCTTGTCAACCACGGGAAGCTTCTCAATTTTATGTTTTTGAAGGATGGCTTCAGCCTGTTCAAAATTGGTAAACTCACTGATGGTTATTACCGTTTTTGTCATAACTTCCGTCACAGGCCGCAGGTGGTCGCGTTCAAACCGCAGATCGCGGTTCGTTACAATGCCCACCAGCTCATTGCGATGATTGGTCACCGGTATCCCACCGATACTGTATTCCTTCATCATGGCGATGGCATCGCCTACCAGTGCATTTTCCTTCAGGGTCACAGGATCAAGGATCATCCCGTTTTCGGCGCGCTTCACTTTACGGACCTGAAGGGCCTGGTTTTCTATCGACATGTTCTTATGCAACACCCCGATACCCCCTTCCTGCGCAATGGCAATGGCCATGCGCGATTCGGTCACGGTATCCATGGCGGCAGATACAATCGGTATGTTGATCTTGATATTCCTTGAAAACAGGGTAGTTACATCCACATCCCGCGGAAGGACTTCAGAATAAGCGGGAACCAGAAGAACATCATCGTAGGTCAGACCTTCGCCCCGGAATTTTTCTGAATGAAGGAACATATGTCATCAAATTAGGGTGCAAATGTAAGAAAATTTCTTCTTTTTATTTGCCCTGGCCTAAAGCAATCTTTCGGTTGAGTGAATAAAGTAAATTCCTTACCTTTGTTGTCAAATTCTAATTCCTCCCCCTCATGAAAAAAATATTCCTGATCCTGTTGTTTGTTTTTTCAACTTTTATTGTCTTTTCCCAGACAGAAAAATATTCGAAAGTCAAGATCCATACCGATGCACAGGGAATGCAGAGACTGGCAACGCTCGGCTTGGCCGTGGATGAAGGCATCTTTCTGAAAAAGCAGTTTTTTATCACCGATGTATCTGCCACCGAACTTGCTGCCATTCGCTCCAACGGGTTTCACACAGAAATCCTGGTGGATGATGTCATTGCCGCATATCTGAAAAAAAACAGGGAATTGGAAGGCAAACCCCTTACCGGGGATCCTGACCTGTCGCGTAACTATCCGGTCCCCGACGATTTCGAACTGGGTTCCATGGGGGGATTTTGTACCCTGGAAGAGTGTTATGCAAACCTCGATTACATGGCTGTAACCTACCCCGATCTGATGACTGAAAAAGTGTCGCTTGGATTAACCATCGAAAACCGGCCGGTTTACATGGTTAAATTAACCGGGGCTGTCAATCTAAAAGATCCTAAACCACAGATACTCTATACCGGGATGCACCATGCACGCGAGCCCATCGGAATGATGCACCTTTTATTTTACATGTACTATCTACTCGAAAATTACGATACCGACCCGGAAATTAAAAATCTGGTGGACCATACCGAAATGTATTTTATTCCGATTGTCAATCCCGACGGTTACAAGTACAATCAAACCACCTATCCCTCGGGAGGGGGCATGTGGCGAAAAAACCGGCATAACAACGGAGGGGGCACATACGGTGTCGACCTGAACCGCAACTACGGGTACATGTGGGGGGGGGAAGGCTCTTCCGGATATCCCGGCGATGAAACCTACCGCGGAACAGCCCCTTTTTCGGAACCGGAAACACAGATTGTGAAATCCTTCTGCGAAAACAACGAATTTGGGATTGCACTGAATTATCATAGCGTGGCTGCCCTTCTGCTTTATCCCTGGGGGTATACCGGCGCCCTGCCCCCGGATCACAACCTGTTCCATAGTCAGGCCCAGTTGATGACAGCCGATAATAATTATACTTTCGGCCCTGCTTACTCGACCATCTATGTTGTATCCGGCAATTCTGACGACTGGATGTATGGCGATCAGGCTGCAAAAAACAAAATCTTTGCCTATACCCCTGAAGTTGGTGGAAGCGGTTTCTGGCCATCCATCAGCGAAATTATCCCACTATGCCAGGAAAATATGCTGCAAAGCTTATTGGCCGCGAAATTTGCCGGTAACTACGGCTGGGTTAACGATGAAACCCCGGGCATCATCGCTCAGGCAAATGGCTACCTGAAATTCAGCGTCAGTCAGCTTGGACTGGACTCAAATACCTCATTTTCAGTTTCTATTCAACCACTGAGCGCTGCCTTCACCAATATCGGCGATTCGGTTATCCTGGGAGGGATTTTTCCCGGACAAACAGTCTTTGATTCCATCGCGTATGCTCTGGATCCGGCCATTCAAACCGGTACCGAACTTTCATATATTATTAAATTGAACGATGGTTCCACAATAAAAAACGATACCATCCGGAAAATTTTCGGTCAGCCTGTGGTCCTGTTCAATGATTTTTGCGATAACCTGAACAATTGGACCCCCGGGGGATGGGGCATCTCTACTTCAAGCTACCATTCAGCGCCAGCCAGCATCACCGATTCCCCCAGCGGAAATTATCAGGATAATATCAATAAATCCATAACCCTGACCAGTACGGTAGATTTGACAACTGCGGTTTACGGTGTACTTAATTTCTGGGCGAAATGGGACATTGAATCCGGTTATGATTATACCCAGGTTAAAATTTCCACCAACGGCGGTTCTACATGGACGCCGCTCACCGGGAATTATACCCACCCGGGAACCTCAAACCAGGCCCCGGGCCAACCCGTTTATGACGGTCAGCAAACCAGCTGGGTAATGGAAACCATCGATTTAAACCCCTGGCTGGGCCATAGTATCAAACTGCGCTTTACCATTGTCAGCGATGGCAGTGTAACCGGCGATGGCTTTTATTTTGACGATATCGCCGTAACAACCATCGGGGCACCGACCGGACACCTTATCAGCGGACTGGTCTCCTATCCCAATGCAGGAAACACACCCCTTGACGAGGTTCATCTTGACCTGAAAAACGACCAGGGCAATGTAGTCTCCACAACGGTCACAAACACTTCCGGAAATTATTCATTCAGCGGAATTGCCGATGGGTCCTATACCATCGAAGCCAGTGTAGCCAAACCCTGGGGTGGGGTAACAGCCGCCGACGTGCTCCTCTTTAAAAAACACATCGCCGGGATAACTCCCCTTTCGGGAATCTTTCTGGCAGCCGGCGATGTCAACGGCAGCGGTAGTGTCAGCGCCAGTGATGTTTTGCTGATCCGCAAACGCATTACAACAATCATCAACTCATTTTCTGTCGGAGACTGGCTCTTCGACCCGGATCCCGTGACCGTCAACGGAGGCAATGTAACCCGGAGTTTTAACGGATTGACTTTTGGTGATGCCAATGGATCGTACCAGCCTTCCGGCCTGAAGAGCACCATCCAGGATATCAGGCAAAAAGGGACCCTTATCATAGGAAATAAAGAACCTGTCGACGGTCAATGTACAATCCCGGTGCGGGGTTTAAACCTGACCGACCTGGGGGCTTTCCAGTTCACCATTACCTATGATCCGAAAATACTTACTTTTCATCAGATCACCGATGTCTCCCCGGCTCTGGAATCGATCCTTACCGGTTCCCCGAAACCAGGGGTACTAACCTTTATCTGGGCTGCTGACGAAAAGGGTATTAACATCGCGGAAGAGAATCTTTTTAACATCCAATTTATCGCTCATGCAACCATGCCGTGTGAACTTGCTTTTGCAGATTTCCCAACCAGCATTGAATTTTGCGATTTCGACGCAAATGTTTTTATCCCATTATTAAAAACAGGAAACAGTGATAAATCAATCCTTAACACCACCTCCAATCCGGAAGGGTTTTCCATATTTCCAAATCCCGGACCGGGTCGTTTTTCCATCACCTCAAAAGGACCAGATGCTGAGACCATAAATGTCACGGTGACCGATCCGACAGGTAAAGAAGTTTATAGCAAAAAGCAAATGGCGGTGAGCCCGGATCACGGACAAACCCTTGACCTGAGTTCTCTTCCCGGAGGGTTTTATGTGTTGGTACTGGAAGGTTCAAAAAACTCTTTCTTTGAAAAAATCATCATCCTGAAATAGCTGTAACCCGACTACCCGTTGGTTTACGGTACCCTATAGAAACGGTTTATTGAATGAAGTACCTGCCGGTTTTTCTTGTCCTGATCGTGGTGTTCTTGGCTAATTGCAGTAAGCGTGTCGATGATTCTGTTACCACCAGGGAGATCCACTCAGGAATGTACGATTCTGTTATCATCATCGACGGCCTAAAACGAACTTTCAGGTATTACATCCCTCCTGCTTACTCCTTCCATTGGCAGCCTTCATTGACCATGGTACTGCATGGCATGACGCAAACAGGTCTTGACATCATAGGGACTGTTTTAATAAATACAGGCGATGAGGCCGATAAAACGAACAGTATCATCGTTTTCCCGACAGCGCTCTATGGACACTGGAACGACAGAATGGGTGGGCTCTTTCCGGCAACCGATACCATCGACGATGTAAAATTCCTAACCTCACTGATCGACTTTTTTATCCATGACTTTAATTGTAACCCTGAAAAAATATACATCATGGGATTCTCCAACGGGGGTATGATGGCTTACCGGATGGGGTGCGATGTTGCGGATAAAATTAGCGCCATTGCCCCCTTTATATCCATGATGGGCGAAGAGGCTTCATTTCAAACAACCAATAGCGCTCCGGTCCCTGTGTTTATAACCAATGGCACCGCCGATCCGGTCATGCCCTGGAATGGTGGCGTAGCCTCAACTGAAACAACGCCCCGGATAGGGATCCTCCTATCGAACGACGACAATATCGCTTACTGGGTTAACCGGAATGCCACATTTCCGGTACCGGAAATAACCTGCCTGGCAGATTTTTGTCCGGGCGATAGTTGTCGGATCCTGAGTTATCATTATCATGGTGAAAATGATATCGTTTTCAATAAAGTGATCAATGGAGGCCATTTTCCCCCAATCCGGAGCGAAACGCCCATTATCCCGACCTACAACTGTGATTATAACTCAGTGCTTTCAGCCTGGAATTTTTTACAGCGCCATTAACCGTTTTGTTACCTGAAGCATGATTGTCAGGCTACCCTGTTTTTTAGTTGAAGAAGAATTTTTCGCAAATCAATGGATAATTCCATTATTTTGCATTCTGAAATCTTGAAACCATGACGCATCCGGATAACCTTGTACCGGAACAAGCGCTTTCCCGGCTTGTTTTTCAGGTCTCTCCATTTACAGGTATATCCTATTTTCATGCTTTATTAAAAGCCCTATCCGGACTTTTAGAAGCCGATATTGCAATCGTGGCTGAAATCATTGCCGAAGGAACCCAGGCAAGGACGGTGAGCGTATTGATGGATGGGGAAAAAGCCGAAAATTTCGAATTCGAACTGAACGGCTCACCTTTTTCAGCCTGCAATATGGGAAGGTTAACAATATATCCGAAGGATGTCGTTGCATTTTTTCCAAATGATTATCTTCTCATCGATTTGTCCGTTGAAGGATTTGCAGCCATTCCACTGATCAATTCACAAAATCAGCGGATCGGATTCCTGGCGGTCCTGTTTCGTACAGCCATCCTCAACCAACCATGTATTGAACCTGCTTTCGGCGCTATTGCTGAAAGGGTTGCTACAGAGTTGGATCAAAAACGGGAATTTGATAAACTCAGGGAAATTGAAAGTTATTTTATCGGGATTGCCGATTTGACCAAAGATGTAATCCTGGTCATCACACTGAGGGGCGAAATCAGGTTTGCTTCGTTTGCTGCCTCCGCATTGCTTGGCCCCAATCCCGATGAATTGACCGGCCATCATTTTTGTGATTTCCTGACAGAGGATACCCGCCTTTTGGGAAAACAGGAATTCGAAAAATTTATTGCTTCCGGAGAAACACAATTTAACATTGACCTGAAGGTGGACCATCCCATAAACCATACCCATGCAGTACGGTTGTCGGTGGTGAAGACCAATGCCGGCAATGAGGTTACAGGTTGTGTTGGGATCATAGAAATTTGCAAAGAACAGGAAGTTTAAACGTCTGAATATTTCGTTATGAAACAAAAGGGGCGGCCCGTTACAATTCAAAAAATGGTCCTGGATCCCATCAGGGAATTATCGGAAAGCGGAAGGCTGACCGGAATGATGCTGATTTCGGCAACGCTGCTTTCCATCCTGCTCAGCAATTCTGATTACGGGGCCAATTACATCCATCTTTGGCAACAAAAAATCGGTTTTTCGTTTCTGAATAAAACCATTGAACACTGGATTAACGACGGGCTCATGGTCCTGTTTTTTTTCCTGGTCGGATTGGAGATTAAGCGGGAATTGCTGGTTGGTGAATTGGCCAACCCCAGGCAGGCTTTGTTGCCCATATTTGCCGCTCTTGGCGGGATGGTTGTGCCGGCATTGATTTTTTTCGTTTTCAATCAAAGTTCACCCGAAAACATGAAAGGGTGGGCCATCCCGACAGCTACCGATATAGCTTTCTCATTGGGGATCCTTTCCCTTTTGGGAAAACGCGTTCCGGTTTCCCTCAAGATTTTTCTTACCGCCCTGGCCATCATCGACGACCTGGCTGCCATCCTTATCATTGCTGTTTTTTATACCCGCGGGCTACAAATGGAAATGCTGATTTATGCCGGTCTTTTTATCCTGATACTGTTGGCTTTAGATCGTTTTCGGAACCGCTTTCTGTTTCTTTACATAATAACCGGCGCCGGTCTGTGGTATTTTGTGATGAAATCGGGAATCCACCCGACCATTGCAGGGGTTATTACCGCTTTTTTAATTCCCCGCGAGTTGACCGGGAAAATGGAACACGCACTGGTTAAGCCGGTTAATTATATCGTATTGCCGCTTTTTGCCCTGGCCAATACCGCTATTCCCTTGTCGTTGGATAGTACGGGGAGCGCTTTGGTTTCGACGCTATCCCTGGGAATTGTATTTGGACTTTTTCTGGGAAAACCCATTGGGATCCTCCTGATGACACTTTTAGCTGTTCGTTCAGGGGTTGCTGTGTTACCCGACCGGAGCAACCGGGTTCAGCTGCTTGGTGTCGGACTGCTTGCCGGTGTTGGATTTACCATGTCCATATTCATAGCTTCCCTTTCGTTTGTTTCTGGTGTTACCCTGAATCTGGCAAAACTGGCAATCATCGGAGGATCCGTATGCGCCGCCGGGGCCGGGACCCTGATATTATGGATGGCCGGTACCAGAAAAGGAAAAGAATAATTGATTAAAGATGGGACTCAGGGGCCCGGCCCCGGCGTTTATCATTGGTTGTTGCTGTATTCTGTTTTCACGGTGATATAACCCGGATATGAGATAGGCATACCACCGATCAGGATTGATGGTTTGAGTTTGATTTTAAAACGGGTGGGTTCACCGCCAGCCCCTGCCAGGTTCATGACAAACCTGAGAATGGCCTCGGCCGATTTTCCGGTCAGTACCTGTTTCAGGTCCAGCCCGATCTGTACAGGAATGATGGCAATACCATTGTTTGCAGGAATGGTCAATGGACGTTCTAAGATACCCGTTGTCATCTGGATATCATCGATAAAAAGGACCCATTCGAGCCGGTTCAGACCCGCGGGTTTGTCATTGGGGTTACGCCCTTCCATGTTAAGCTGGAGCGTCAGGGGGACAATAGGGCTGGTGAGTGCAGCCATGATTTTTGCCATATCGGCAAAACCAAGATCGCTGATCGATTTGATATTCTGAACCATCACCCCGGCGATATTAACATTTTCGACCGACCGGATACGAAAATCGCACTGAGCCAACAGGAAAGAATATTGTGCTTGCTTTGCCACATCGCAGGATTGAAAAAGGAGAATAAGAACGAGGGGAAAAAAGAAGATGATAAATTTTGTCATCGCAGCAAGGTTAGCGTCCCTTTGTTTGTGACCGTCGTCCCCTCCTTCTCATAAAATATGACCCAGCCATAAACGCCATCGGGGCATTCTTCCCCTGTATTGTCCATTTTCCCATTCCATGGTTTCGATATGTCGGTTTCAGAGAAAACCATCTGCCCCCACCGGTTATAAATATTGATATGATATCTGGTAATGGATTCGACAGGCAACCCCAGGATATTGAAAGTATCGTTTACCCCGTCACCGTTGGGAGAAAATGCATTCGGAATCGGATTTGAAACGGTAACAGTAACAGAATCAGTGAATTTCTCTCCACTACAGATGGTGGCAACAACAAAATAGGTTGTTGTCTGAATGGGAGAAACTACGGTGGAAGGATCCATTGAAAAGGGTTCGTTACTTGTACCTTCATACCAGTTGTAAACAATTTTATTACCCGGGGTGATGGAGATCATCTGATATTCAGGCATCGGTTCGGGTGTATAGGTATCCTGCGTTGCATCAGGGACAAACCGCCATGCCTCTTTGTGAGCTTCCCAGATGGAAAGGTTCTTTCCCGGAACAACAAATCCCCTTGAGGAGGTAACACTTTCATCCTGAATTCCCAAAGTGGCAAAACTATCGTCGGAAAGGGTGGTACATTTTGGTTTGTTGCTAATCCGGGTCTCGATAATATGGGTGGTTTCGTTAAGTATGATCTGAAATGTGACGGTAGAATCAGGACAGGTTTTCATCGGACACTGGCACCACATAACAACCAATTTACGGTCAGGCGCCTGGCCAACGGTATCGAAATAAATAAAGGGGCTTCCATCCCCGACGGGGAACAAGGCCTCATTGGGCCCCAGAATGCAATTTCTGGGAATGTCATTATTGGTACTGTTTGGAATAGAAAAAGCATAATCCACACCTATAGCCTGGGGGTTTGGGCTGAAGCTGATCCATCCATTAGCCCCAATGTAGAATTTTTCATAGACGTTACCAAAAAATCTGAAACTAAAAAGAATATCGTATGGACCCGCGACACCATTTGCTGCAACCGGCACCCCGGTAGCCAGTTTACCATAAGTGGCCGTAAGGGTAACCGGGACGCCGGGGTTGATCGTGACATCAGGACCGGCATCAATCTGAGCGGAAAGAACCGTTGGAAGGAAAAGGAGAAAAAGTGACAAGTGAGGGGTGAGGGGTGAGGGGTGAGTGGTGAGCGGTGAGTGGTGAATGGTGAATGGTGAATGGTGAATGGTGAATGGTGAATGGTGAATGGTGA
>DYSO01000267.1 GCA_020718225.1 Draconibacterium orientale
TCAACCGGGGGTAAGCGACAGAGCGAAAACGGTTCTATTTATCCGTACATGCTAACGCGGGCTTGCGCCCGCAACCCATTTTCTCAAATGGCCGTCCGCCATCAAAAACTCCCTCACCTTCAAGGGGAGTGCCGGGGTGGGGATGGGGTTTAAGAAGGCCGGATACGTCCAGCCACTCTTCTCCAAATCATTCATCTTGTTAGCATTTTCTGATATCTCCGATCGTTTTCTTGTTTTTTATTGCAGGAGTTGAGGACTAAGTCACTAGTGCAGTTTGTACAAATCAAACTTGATTCGGAGGTTATGTAATGATTTCCAAACTTTCACTTAAAGGTTTTAAAGGCTTTGATCTACTTGAAATCCCAAACATATCAAGGATCGCCCTCTTAGGTGGACGCAACAACGTCGGTAAAACTTCATTATTAGAAGCGCTCTTCATGTTCCATGATAGAAATAATCCGAAAATCGCTTTTATGTTTTTTCCCGGTTTTGACAAGGCCGGTCTTAGAGCCGGCGCACTTGAAGACCGGTGTCTGGATATTGTAAAGGATTTTTCGACGTTTGGTTGTGTCGATGCATACATCCAGTGTTTACAATCAAATGCAAATGAAATAAAGCGGTCGCACAAAACTAAACTCCATGCTTATCTCTCAGGGAAGAACGATTTCGTCGGTTTAAAAATCGGTGAAGGGGCAAAAGCTGGGGCATGGGATTGGGAACACAGTAAACTTAAGCATTCAAAGATGTAATAATTGTCATGTAAGGTTAACCGCTGGATAACAGCGGCTGCTATAGTTGCCAAGAGAGCTGTTCGAGAGGCAGATGTTTATAAATCCGTTAGTGGATGCCCTCTGCATTATACACAGTCACCGGCCCGTCGGCTTGATTCTGCGTTATAATTGTGTGATTAAATCCTCTGCGGGGTATGAAAAAGCAGATAGAGCCAATTGTAAAACTATATTAATTTAAGTCACCCCGATGAAAGCTGGGGTCCAGAATATCTTGAAAAAACTGGATACCGTCTTTCTACGGCATGACGCACAGGGACTTTTGCAATCGGCTCGATAGTATAAAGATTAAAAACGGCCAGCGGCAAAACTTATTTGAATGGAGGTTTTTTTATGGTAGCCATGACACCGATGCCAGTATCAACGTACGAAAAAGGACAACTCTACCAGATTCCCATCACGGATTTCCGGCCGGACCCCGATCAGCCCCGGAAGGTGATCGACCCCGACGCCCTCGCGGAGCTGG
>DYSO01000268.1 GCA_020718225.1 Draconibacterium orientale
TCACCAAAGTAAGAATTACCGGTGGGGAACCCTTAGTCAGAAAAGGGATTGTTCCCTTTATCAGCAAAGTGGCAGCCATCCCGGGTATTCAGGACCTGGGACTTACCACTAACGGGATACTGTTAGCCGGATTTGCTGAAGCTCTGGCCAGGGCTGGGCTCCACAGGATCAACATCAGCCTTGACACACTCGATCAGGCAAAATATTCTGAAATTACACGGGGAGGAGATATCCGACAGGTTTTGGAAGGAATTGATGCAGCAAAAAAAGCCAGCTTGTTTCCAGTAAAAATTAACTGTGTTGTCAATCATTCATCCGAAGAACCAGATGCCAGGGCAGTCCGGGATTTTTGCCGGAGCAATGGTCTGGAAGTACGTTTTATCCATCAGATGAACCTTGCCAACGGCTCTTTTACCATTGTCGAAAATGGCCATGGCGGCGATTGTCGCAATTGCAACCGGCTTCGTTTAACGGCCAATGGTTTTATCCAGCCCTGTCTTTTTAATGACCTGCGTTTCGGTATTCGTGAACATGGGATCAGGAAAGCCCTCGAACTGGCTGTTAAGATGAAACCGGAGCGTGGGACAATCAGTTTAAATAATGGGTTTTATAATATCGGGGGTTGAACAGGTTGGACAGGTTAACATGGTTAACATGGTTAACATGGTTTAACCCGGTTTAACATGGTTTTGTTTGAAGTTTTTGAAAGTTTTGATTATGAAAAAATTAACACATGTTACCGAAGAAGGGAAAGCAAATATGGTAGATGTCAGCGGGAAACCGTATCAATTACGCACAGCATCGGCCTGTGGGCATATCCGCTTAAACCCTGAAACAATCGGATTGATCCTGGAAAATAAAATAAAAAAAGGGGATGTACTTACCATTGCAGAAATTGCCGGTATCCAGGGAGGAAAACAAACCAGCGGGCTTATCCCCCTTTGCCATCCGCTGGCCATCACCAAACTTGAAGTAAATGCCATTCCCGACGAAACGGGCATTACCGTAACCAGTCTTGCACGCTGCACCGGCCCGACAGGAATAGAGATGGAAGCCCTCACCGCCGTTTCCATTGCGCTTCTAACCATTTACGACATGTGCAAAGCGGTGGATAAAACCATGGTGATGGAGGAAATCAGGCTTCTGCAAAAAACAAAAGAAAAAAGATAACAAGGAGAATGAGGAATTAGGAATTAGTATCTTAAAAACAATTTCTTAGCCAAAAATGGCAAAATATTTGGGTTAAGC
>DYSO01000151.1 GCA_020718225.1 Draconibacterium orientale
CAGTCCCATAACCTCCTCTTTAACAGCAGCGCGAACATCGAAAACTTCAACCACGGCGCCTAATTTCCGGGATGTGGCAATGGCCTGAAGTCCGGCTACACCGGCGCCGAGAATAAGAACCTTGGCAGGGGCAATGGTCCCGGCTGCAGTCATGAACATCGGAAAAAATTTAGGCAGTGTATTCGCAGCAGTAAGTACTGCTTTGTACCCGGAAACCGTCGCCATGGAGGAGAGAATGTCCATGGATTGGGCCCTGCTTGTCCGGGGTATAACTTCCAGACTGAAACTGGTTATGTTTTTTAAAGCCAGTTGATTGACCAGTTCATGATTGAAAAAGGGGTTTAAAATGGCCAATAAAACCATGTTTTCCCTGAATAAACCCAACTCCTCTCCGGTGGGCGGGTTTATTTTCACAATGGCGTCGGATTGTGCGAAGAGATTTGACTTTGTAACAACTTTCGCCCCTGCCGCTTCATAATCTGCATCTGTCACAAAGGCACGATCACCAGCATGTTCTTCTACCAAAACTGAAACCATCAGTTTGGTGAGGGTTGCAACCGATTCGGGCAGGAGGGCAACCCGGTTTTCAGCGCTCTCCTCTTTTAATATACCAATAGTCATAAAAATGAATTTGACGGTTTAATGAAATAATTGGGTGAATAATGAACAGGCAGGATGCAAAATACCGGCAGTCAGTTAGTCAGTGAACCCGATGGTATGATGGCTTCCATCGCAAAATGGTTTTTTCCTGGATCCACCACACCGGCAAAGGGCAACAACTTCGTTGCTGATCTTGATTTTCTTTTTTTTCGTATCCCTGAGGATGAAATTTCCGGTAATCAGTGCAGGACCGTTTTGCAGAATCTGAATGCGCGCGAATTTTGATCTCTTTTTAACGGTCTTACGAGCTTTGGAGGTGACAAACTTTGTACTTTTCAGATAGGTTAATGCCCGGGAGGGACAAGTATCAATGATTCGCATGATCTCCTTGCTGTCAGATGCATGGATGTTGATCCAGGGTCGCTTCTTTGTATTAAAAACCGGTGGTAACCCAATCACACAATTGGCAGAATGGATACACTGATCAGCCTGCCAAAATACCGTAATTTCCCCGTTGGAAAATTCCTTGACGATCTCATTGTTTTCTTTAAACCTGGCCAGCTCGGCCCGTGTGACCTTGTTTGACATATGCTGAAGTTTTAATTTTTTGTAAAGTTAAAAAATATTATTTTTATCCTGAATAAATTTTCCAAAGAAATGAAAATTTGTAATCCGTTTGAAAAATTCAACCAGTGGATGGATGAGGCGATTGTGGCCAAATTGGATGAGCCCAATGCAATGGTCCTTTCTACAGCCGGTATCAATGGCAACGTTACCGCCCGGGTCGTATTATTGAAAGGGCTTAATAAAAACGGTTTTGTTTTTTTTACAAATTACGAAAGCCGGAAAGCAATACAGTTGTCAGAAAACCCCAATGCCGCACTGACGTTTTTTTGGAAACCCCTGAACCGACAGGTCCGCGTGGAGGGGATTGTAAAAAAAACAAGCAGGAAAGAATCCCGTGCCTATTTTGAAAGTCGCCCCCTTGAAAGTCGTATCAATGCATCCATTTCGCCGCAAAGCGACATCATCCCTGATCGGGGGTTTTTATTGGCCCTGCGTGAGGGTTTTATTCTGGATCTTGGGGGCAGACCTCCGCAATGCCCCGAAAACTGGGGTGGATATTGCCTTACAGCCAAACGGATCGAATTCTGGCAGGGGAGAGAATTTCGTTTGCATGAACGGATAAGATACCGGTTGGTAAATAAAAAGTGGGTATGTGAAATCCTGGCGCCATAAAAAAATCCCCGGTAAATTCCTACCGGGGATTACACCAAATACTAACACAACCTACGTTCGAATTATATGAGCTTAAAAGTAAACCTGATGCTGTAATGCTGGTTATAAGGTTTTTCAATGCCACTAAAAGAGATTTTCTTCAATTGTTCTTTCACACACTGAGCAATATCTGTATTATCAGAGGAGATGCTGCGGATAATGATCTGGTCATCGTCGCCAATTTTAAAAACGACATCCACATAACCTGTACAACAGTTTTTCAACGCTTTTTCGGGATACTGGATATTCTTACAAAGGACATCCTGAATGTTTTTTGCCGGGGCAGCTTTTAATGGCTCTGCAGCGTAAGTGGTGATTCCTGCGAGTAAAATCATTGCGAATACGACTCCCAGGGTTTTTGTTAACATATTTGTTTTCATGGCTCTTGGTTTTTGGGGTTAATTTTTTTAAACGATATGCCAAAGATACCTGTCGACGGGTGTCGGATACAAAATGATTCTACGATACTGCCCGCTCGTGGGACAAATAGAGTTTTTTATCTGGTAACAGTCAGGAAATTTGGAAAAAGGACTTTTTTTATCGGTAAAACAGAGGGAAAAACCGGTGAAAAACGGAGATTATTTTTTGTTTGATAACCAAGGTCCATATAATCCTGATAACTTTGCAGAAAAATTGGGAAACTGTCACTTTTAAATTTAAAAAAAATGCGCCTACCTATTATTTTATTAACAGCTCTGACCATGGTCTTTTTTAATTCCTGCAAACCCGAAAAAAAAGCAGACAATCCTTTTTTTGAAGCCTACCAAACACCTTTTCAGGTACCCCCTTTTAATGACATTGACACGACCAGCTATATGCCGGCTTTTCTGGAAGGAATTAAACAACATATCGCAGAAATCGATGCCATTGTGAACAATTCCCAGCCTCCCGATTTCGATAACACCATCCTCGCTTTCGATCAATCGGGAAAACTTTTAACCAGGGTCAGCAAGGTGTTTTATAATCTGAATGAGGCCAATACGAATCCTCAGATGCAATCCATAGCACGGCAGCTGAGCCCCATTATGTCGAAGCACCGGGATGATATCTCCCTGAACGAAAAATTATTTGTGCGCATCAAAACGGTCTATGAAAAGCGGAAAGACCTCAACCTCGATACACAGCAGATCAGGGTTGTCGAAAAGTATTACCGCGACTTTGAAAGGCAGGGGGCCAATCTTTCCGGGGATCAAAAGGAGAAATTAAGGAAACTGAATGCCGAGTTATCGATGTTGTCGCTTACTTTCGGGGAGAACCTTCTGGCTGAAACCAATGAAAATTTCTTACTTGTAATCGAACATAAACAAGATCTCGATGGATTACCTCAACCCGTCATCGACGGGGCCGCTGAAACGGCAAAGGAAAAAAACATGAATGGGAAATGGGCATTCACCTTGTCGAAACCCAGTATGATCCCTTTTTTGCAATATGCCAAAAACAGGGCGCTGCGAGAAAAAATTTACCGGGCCTATTTCATGCGGGGCGATAATGGCAATAAAAACGATAACAACACAACGGTGGCCAAAATCGTTGAACTTAGGGTTGAAAAGGCAAAATTGTTAGGATTTTCAAGTTATGCCGCCTATATCATTGATGAAAACATGGCTAAAACCCCCGAAAATGTAAATGCTTTTCTTATGAAACTCTGGAATTCAGCCTTACCTGTTTCAAAAATGGAAGTAACTGAAATGCAGAAAATTATAGATCGGGAGGGGGGCTCTTTGAAACTCCAGTCCTGGGATTGGTGGTATTATGCTGAAAAGGTCCGTAAAGAGAAATTTGATCTTGATGAAAACGAATTAAAACCATTTTTCAGCCTGTCCAATGTGAGGGATGGAATGTTTATGGTAGCGAACAAATTATATGGGATTACCTTCACCAAGCGGACCGATTTACCGATATACTATAAAGATGTGGAAACCTATGAGGCCAAAGAACCCAATGGCGACCTTCTGGGGATTCTTTATCTTGATTATTTTCCCCGGGATGGAAAACGGGGAGGGGCTTGGTGTACCGATTTCCGTTCGGCCGGTTGGGAGGATGGCAAACGCGTTGCCCCGGTAGTTTCTGTGGTATGTAACTTTACAAAACCAACTTCGGATATGCCCGCCTTGCTTAGCTGGGACGAAACCACAACCCTTTTTCATGAGTTTGGACATGCCTTACATGCATTGTTTACCGAAGGAAAATATATCCGCACTGCCGGTAATGTAGCCCAGGACTATGTGGAATTGCCTTCACAGATCAATGAGAATTGGGCAGGCGACCCGGAAGTTCTGAAAGGGTATGCCAAACATTATAAAACCGGTGAACCCATTCCCGATAACCTGATCGCGAAAATCCAGAAAAGCGGCCGGTTTAATCAGGGTTTTGAAACCGTGGAGTATATTGCTGCTGCGTTGCTCGATATGGATTATCATAACCTGACCGAACCCATAAAAATAAACCCGCAGATTTTTGAAAAAGAAGCCATGCATAAAATCGGGCTTATACCTGAAATACTACCCCGCTACAGGTCAACCTATTTTGCCCATATCTTCGATGGCGGATATGCAGCCGGATATTATGTTTACATCTGGGCGGCAGTTTTAGATGCCGATGCATTCAATGCTTTCAAAGAAAGCGGTGATATATACAACAGGGAACTGGCCACAAAATTCAGAAAGCATTGTCTCGCCGAATCGGGTGATGATGAGGGTATGATACAGTATAAAAAATTCAGGGGAGAGGAACCTTCTGTTGAACCCTTGCTGAAACGTCGCGGACTGAAATAATGCCTGGCTAACCGATTGTTTATTATTGTTTCAGAAATTTTCCCGAAAAGGCAGGTCCTGAGGTGAGTACCTGAATTATGTAAACACCCGGAGGCAATGAGGCAATCCCGATTGTGACCAGGGCGTTACTGCCTTTGTAGGTTTGATGGAAAACCTTTCGTCCCATCCTGTCGGAAATAACAATTTCATCAATAGGAATTGAACCCCTGTGCAGAACAAACAGCCGGTCGGTTGAAGGATTGGGAAAAAGGGAAACCACCGCAAGCTCCTGTTCCGGGTTCTCAATGCCTGATATAACGCTGCGATAATCAACAGCTACCGTTTCGGAGCTGATCCCTGTGGAATAGGAAGTGATGGAATCTCCGGTAAGTGTCGATACCAGACAGACGCCGGGAGTAAAATAATCGCCGGCATTTACATATAGCCGGTCATTCAGCGTGTCGATGGTGGCAGAAGTAATATACCGGAAAAAGGCAGATCCGGGATCGGGCACCACAACCGTGTCTTCCACAGCGAGGATGTCCATATTAAAAGAGCCAATCCCGTAATCAATTCCGAAAAAGAGAAGATGATCTTTGACCCCTGCCCCAGTTCCTACGTTTTTATTGATAATGGTGTTGACAAAAGTCCGGTCGGCCAGATTATAGGTCGAAATACTTCCCACATCCGGGGTCATGTAAGGTGATTTATTTACGGTGTATAGCTTATTGTTGTATTTATAAATATTCACGATCCCGATTGCTTCAGGGCCTAAATTTATCTCACGCACCAGCGTCCAACCAGAAGTCTCAATGACGGCAATTTTCCCTTCGGATCCCATCCATCCGCCATTGACCGCTATATAGAGAGAGTCGCCGGTTACCACCATATTTCCACAATCGCCCGAAATGCCTGAAATAGAAGTTACCAACGACAAGTCGGTTGTATCGAGTACTTCAGCAAAAAAAGTGGTCAGGGGGTATTGTTTAGATACAATCAGTTTATCACCGGAAAGGTATAATTTACTGAGTCCTGAATCAGCAACAGCAGCAATCCTTTGATAGGTGGTAAGGTCAATTTTTACAATGGAGTCCTGAGCGGCTATATAGGCAACATTCCCTTTGATATAAATATCCTGGACCGATTGTGTGAAAACGGTGTGAACGATGTTTGGCACGCCACCTGCAGGATGGTACGACTGAATGGTCACAAAATCCTGAAACGGGGGTGCATATTCAAATTTGCCCCCGTTCCCTGTGATGATTTGTTTAACATATGAAGCCTGTCCAAAGAGCAGGGCCGGGATCATGATCCCTGACCACAGGAATAAAAAAGCATGTAAATTTCTCTTTTTCATAACATTGGTTCTATTTTTCCAATTGAAGATGATTTGTAAATGAATCCTGAAAAAACCAATGCCCTGCACGCATGCGCTGTCGAAAAAGATCGGTTGGATGTTGTGTTTTCATACTTATTACACAATTACTTTTGACCCGAAAGCAAAGGTTGATGTCGATGGCAGGTCTTCTGGCTTGCTCAATCTTTCGAAGTCTTCCCGTCCCGGAACAGGGACAGTGACCAATGGATTACGAAAGACATTTCAAGAGCTAACAGCTGCGGGAACAGCTCCGGTTTTACACCGGATTCCCTTTTCACCCATTCCGATGGTCATCAGTATGGGAACCACTTACATAGTTCGACAAAATTAATCTTTTTTTATTATTACATGGCTCTGATAAAAAATATAAATGCGTATGTTTGCCGTTGAAGATGGACATGCCTGCAAAAGACAGCAGGATTACGGTCATTTAAAAGTTATTTAAAATGAAAAAATATCTTACTTTAATGTTTTTCATTGCGGCATTTCAGATGGTTGTTGCAGGGGATGAAAATATCAGGAAACTTCAACCCCGTTTGGTTGTAGGGGTGGTTGTTGATCAGATGCGGTATGACTATTTGTACCGGTTCTATGACCAATATTCGGAAAAAGGTTTTAAAAGGCTTATGAGTGAAGGGATGAACTTCACGTATGCCCATTTTAATTATATCCCAACCTATACCGGTCCCGGCCATGCGAGTATCTATACCGGGACAATACCCTATTATCACGGAATTATATCCAATAGCTGGTACGATAAAATACTTAAAAAGAGCATCTACTGTGCTGATGATCTTGATGTTACAACGGTTGGAGCCGAGAATGACAATGGCCGTGTATCGCCTGAAAACCTGCTTGCAACCACCATGACGGATCAACTTCGCATGTCGAACAACGGGCTTTCGCGGGTTTATGCGGTCTCCATCAAGGACCGGGCAGCCATTTTGCCGGGTGGTCACATGGCCAATGCTGCATACTGGTATGATGGAGAAAGCGGGAGTTTTATCTCTTCAACCTGGTACATGAAAGAATTGCCGTTATGGGTGGATCAATTCAATTCACGGAAGCTTCCCGAAAAGCTGATGCACGCTGAATGGCAAACGGAGTCAGGTAAAGACTATCGGGTTTCGATGCCGGATGAAGGGCCTGGCGAGAATGATATTTTTAAGGAGGGAAAAACAACTTTTCCGCATCAATTTACAAAATTGACCCGTTCTGAAAAATTGGATGCCATCAAATCGACGCCTTTTGGCAATGATTTATTAGCTGATTTTTTTATTGATTTGCTTAAGAATGAAAAACCAGGACAGG
>DYSO01000269.1 GCA_020718225.1 Draconibacterium orientale
TTTTTTCCGATGATAATGGGGGTGGCAATATCCCACATATGATTTTTGCATTTATAGAGTTGAAATTCACCCTGTCTGATATTTTCGGTAAGGATTGTATCGCTTTCCAGACAATGCTTCTGGGTTTCGGGATGGACCCTGTGAAACTTTGTACATATATCCTGCCAGCCGGTCGAAACCAGGATCTCCCCTGAAACCTCAAGGATGCCAACCCCGATATGGGTAATTTTATAAAAATCGTCCATCAGGGACTGGATTGCCCGGACATCCATCACATCCGATAACCTCAACGTCTCAAAATCCCCATTGACAAAAAGTCTTCTTTGATCCAAACCAGACCCCGGAATAAAATCATCACTTCCATTCATAATCCAAAAATTAATAAATATCCCCGTCCAACCTGTCATTCAACAATCCGGTACTTCTCCGCTTCCCCTGTTTTCCTAAGCAAGGCATTGACCTCTTTTTTCAGTTCGATCATAACAAGTTCGCGGCCAACCGTGAGTTCGCTGAAATGTTCCAATTCCTCTATTTTTTGGTTCAGGGCCTCTTCTGAAGTTTTTCGCAGGGTGATATCGGTTATAAATCCTTCAAGGTGAAGCAGCGTCCCCTCTTCAGAAAAAAAACCCCGTCCGCGTTCCCAAACCCAACGGGCTTCCCCATCGGCAGTAATAATGGGATATTCGTCTTCAAATGTTTTGCGTTCCTTTAACAACGACTGCCATTTAAGATACAATGGCGCCTGATAATCGGAATGAATGATATCGTTGTATGTTAATTTGTTGTTATTCAAAAAATCCTCCGGCGCATATCCGGTAATCTCTTTACACCCGTCGCTGATAAACTCCATGGTCCAGTTGCGGTCGTTGGCACACCGGTAAACAAAGCCCGGGAGGTTACTGATCAGTGTCGAAAGTTTCTGTTCATTGTGTTTCAATGCATCCTCAACTTTTCTTTTTTCCGACACATCCCGGATGATCCCCGTGATATGTCCGCTTTGACTGTTCAATGAAGCATTGATTTCAAGGAAACGGCCCTGAAATATGATGTCGAAGGGTTCTATCAAGGTCCCGGAAAGGAGCGACTGTATTTTGGATAAAACATCCGGTAATTTTTTTTCATCCAGGAATTTGCGGACAACGGTCAGGACATTGTTTCCGATGAAGGTATCTTTCGGTATTCCCGTAATTGAACAGAGGGCATTATTGACATCGAGGATAATCCCAAGGTTATTTAAATAG
>DYSO01000152.1 GCA_020718225.1 Draconibacterium orientale
CCCTGGGGTTTGCTACAGCCCCTGGCCGACGGGATCAAACTCTTTTTCAAGGAGGAGTTTATGCCCAATACGGCCGACAGGTTTTTGTACATTCTTGGCCCGTCGCTTACCATGTTGATTGCCTTGTTGACAAGTGCGGTTATCCCGTGGGGCCCCGATATTGTGATTGGCGGTCAAACCTATGCCCTCCAGGTTGCCGATATCAATATCGGAATACTGTACGTTTTTGCGATCCTTTCCATTGGCGTTTACGGAATTATGATTGGCGGATGGGCATCCAACAACAAATATTCACTATTGGGAGCGGTGCGCGCTTCGTCGCAGATGATCAGTTATGAACTTGCCATGAGCCTTTCCATCATTGCCATTGTAATGATGACCGGATCCCTGAGCATGCAGGAAATTGTTGCCCAACAGCAGGGCTTCAACTGGAATATCTGGTATCAACCGCTGGGTTTTCTGATTTTCCTGATCTGTGCCTTCGCTGAAACCAATCGTTCGCCCTTCGATTTACCCGAATGTGAAACCGAACTTGTAGGCGGTTATCATACCGAATACAGCAGTATGAAACTGGGATTTTATCTTTTTGCCGAATACATCAATATGTTCATCTCAGGGGCCGTGATGGCAACGCTTTTTTTAGGCGGATATCACTTCCCAGGCCTGGACCGGCTGAATTTATCCCCCAATATTTTTGCGCTTGTCAGTTTCATGGTTCTGTTTGCCAAGATCACCTTTTTTGGGTTCATCTTCATGTGGATCCGTTGGACTTTGCCCCGTTTCCGATACGATCAGTTGATGAGGCTCGGATGGAAAAACCTGATGCCGCTTGCAATTTTAAATGTCGTCATAACGGGTGTAATAATATTGTTAAATAAATAGCAAAATGAACACCCTGACCAATAGATCCAAAGTGGTTTCCAATAAAAAGATGAATTTTTGGGAACGGATCTATTTACCTGCTATTTTTGGCGGGATGGGAATTACCTTTAAACATCTTTTCCGGAAAAAAACCACAGTCCAGTATCCGGAAGTTAAACGTCCTTTCTCTGATATTTATCGCGGAAGACATGTTTTAAAGCGGGACGATGAAGGCCGGGAGCGATGTACCGCCTGCGGTTTATGCGCCGTTGCATGCCCCGCAGAAGCCATTACCATGGTCGCCGCCGAACGTAAACCCGGAGAAGAGCGCCTTTACCGTGAAGAAAAATATGCCTCCGTTTACGAAATCAACATGCTTCGGTGTATCTTTTGCGGCGATTGTGAAGAGGCTTGTCCCAAGGAAGCCATTTTCCTGACCCCGGAAATTGTCAGGTCAGAATATGAAAGGAGCAAATTCTTTTATGGAAAAGATGAACTCGTTGAGCCATTGGATCCGAAAAAACGAATTGACGTTTCCCGGAGACAAACACCTGAAGTGATTGAATTTAAAAAAGATAAGAGATACAAACACAATAAATAAAGAATATGTTTTCCCCTTACATATTCCACTTTCTCAGCATCATGGCCCTTTTTTCGGCGGTGATGGTACTTGCTTCAAAAAAGCCCATTCATTCGGTACTATTCCTTACCATGACCTTTTTTGCCATTGCCGGCCATTATGTTTTACTCAATGCCCAGTTTCTTGCAGTAGTTCATGTGATTGTGTATGCCGGCGCCATCATGGTGCTGTTTCTTTTCACGGTGATGCTTTTAAACCTCAACAAGGATGAGCGTTCACCAAAACCCATATGGGTGAAGATCATGGCCCTCATCGCCGGCGGAATGCTGATGCTCACCCTCATCGGGGTTTTCCGTGGATATGATATCCGGTTGGCGCAGGATCCGATGACTGCCCAGATCGGGCTCGTCAAGAATCTGGGTAAGATACTGTATCACGATTATCTTTTACCGTTTGAAATGTCGTCGGTACTTTTCCTGACGGCCATGGTCGGAGCGGTTTTGCTGGGGAAGAAGGAACAGATTTAAATGGAATATTGAATATTGATCAACGAAGGGAAACATTTATTTCATTACAAATTATTGGAGCAAAACCATTGACAAAAAAAGATGAATTACTATCGCAATGCATTAATGAAGCGAATGAATTGATCTCAATATTTGTAAAAAGCATTCAAACCGCTTTGAAAAACAAATCAACAAAATAAATTCTGAATTCAAGATTCGTTGATCAATATTCGATATTCAAAAATGTATAGTAAATGACAAACCTAACCACCATCCCGATCCACTACTACCTCATCTTCTGTTCGGTATTGTTCAGCATCGGTGTTTTTGGCGTATTGATCAAACGCAATGTGCTGGTGATCCTGATGTCGATCGAGTTGATGATCAACTCCATCAATCTGCTGCTGGCCGCTTTTTCAACATATACAAACGACCCTGCCGGACAGATTTTTGTATTTTTTATCATGGTTGTTGCCGCAGCAGAGGTAGCCATCGGATTGGCCATCGTTGTGCTCATTTACCGGACAACGCATTCGATTGATATCAATATACTTAATAAGTTGAAATGGTAATGAAAAGAAGCGAGGTAGCGAAATATTGAAATATTGATAATGAGAACACGTTTATGAAGATAATTCTAATATTAATTCCATTACTTCCATTCCTTGGGTTTCTTATTTTGGGCTTGGGTTTTAGCTCAATTCCCAGGAAAGCAACATCATACATTGGCGCCGGCACGATCCTGATCTCATTTATTTTATCATTATTTATTTTTTTGAATTTTCACAATTCCGCTATTTCGCCACCTCACTACCTCGCTACCTCGCTACCTCAATATTTCGCTACCTCGCCACCTCACTACCTCTTTTCATGGATCTCCATCGGCCAGCTTCAGATCCCCTTCTCCTTCCTCATCGACCCCTTGTCGTTGCTGATGATGCTCATGGTCACCGGGGTCAGTTTCATCATTCATGTCTATTCCATTGGATACATGAAAGACGATCCGGGATATAATCGTTTTTTTTCGTACATGAACCTCTTTGTTTTTTTCATGCTGTTGCTGGTGATGGGGGCCAATTATCCCATTATGTTTATCGGGTGGGAAGGGGTAGGGCTTTGTTCATACCTGCTCATCGGGTTCTGGTTTAAAAACCATGATTACAACAACGCAGCAAAGAAAGCCTTCATCATGAACCGCATTGGAGACCTGGGATTTCTGTTAGGGATGTTTCTGATCTTCACTACTTTTAACAGTCTTGATTTCCGCGAAATTTTCGCCCGGGCGAAATTGATGGAACCAGGGAACCCCATCCTGATCACCATTACCCTTTTGCTTTTTATGGGCGCTGTCGGGAAAAGCGCCCAGATTCCGCTATACACCTGGCTTCCTGACGCCATGGCGGGTCCCACGCCTGTTTCGGCGCTCATCCATGCCGCGACCATGGTCACTGCCGGTGTATACATGATCGCCCGGTCAAATATTCTGTATGTCCTTTCGCCCCTTACCATGGAGATCATGGGCGTCACAGCGCTGGCTACCGCCCTGTTTGCCGCATCCATTGCCGTTTTACAGAATGATATTAAAAAAATTCTTGCCTATTCCACCATCAGCCAGTTGGGGTATATGTTCCTGGGGCTTAGCGCAGGCGCCTTTACCGGGGCCATGTTTCACCTGACTACGCATGCTTTTTTCAAAGCCTTGCTTTTCCTGGCGGCAGGAAGTGTAATCCATGCGCTGGGTGGGGCGCAGGATATCCGCAAAATGGGCGGACTACGAAGCAGGCTTCCAAAAACATATTGGACATTCCTCATTGCTACCATTGCCATTGCTGGAATTCCCCCACTGTCGGGATTTTTTTCCAAGGATGAGATCCTTCTGCATCTCTTTGAACATAATGTTACCTGGTGGATCCTGGCTTTTGCGGGATCGGCATTGACCGCTTTTTATATGTTCCGGCTTCTTTACCTGACATTTTTCAGGAATTTCCGCGGATCGGACCAACAAAAACACCATCTCCATGAATCTCCTGCAGTGATGACCATCCCGTTGATCATTTTAGCCGTTTTAGCCGCCCTGGGCGGGCTGCTCAACATTCCGGCAGTTTTTGGCGGCGGAAGCTGGCTTACGGGGTTTCTGGCCCCCGTTTTTGCCGATGCGGTTGCCCTTTCGGTACCGCCGGCAACGGTGTCACATGCAACCGAATGGCTGCTCATGGCCACTACCCTGACGGGGTGCCTGGTCATGGTTTTCTGGGCCTGGCGCCGGTATGTAAAACAGGCAAAGGGGTTGCTCCCCGATGATGCCAAACGATCACTCGTGGTTCAGCTGGTATCGAAAAAGTATTACATCGACGAACTCTATGATTTCCTGTTTGTAAAACCCGCGCTCTGGCTTTCGCGGTTTCTTCACCAGGTTGTTGAACTCCGGTTTATCGATCGCATCGTAAACGGCGTTGGCCAGGTGGTAGTATGGACCGGCAACACCGTTCGCTATGTGCAAACGGGCAATGTAGGTTTTTACATGTTTATCATGATCCTTGGGATCATATTGATTTTATTCTTTAATATTCTGATCTGACCGATGCTGACTGTTACACTCATATTGTTACCCCTGGCGCTCTCGCTGATTATCCTGCTCCTGAAAGAACAAAGGGCCATCCGGCAATTTGCATTAGCCGGGGCAGTGGTTGAATTCGGAATTTCAGTAGTTGCTTTTATAGGTTACAAATACTCCGGTCAATACAATTTGTTCTATTCAGCCGACTGGCTTACCGGACTGGGTGTAAGTCTGAAATTCGGTATGGAGGGCATCAGCTTATTGCTGGTAATGCTTACAACCTTTCTGGCGCCCATCATTATCCTGGCTTCCTTCAACCATTCGTATAGCCGCCCTTCGGCTTTCTTTAGCCTTATCCTTTTTATGGAGATGGCGATGATCGGGGTTTTTACGGCATCCGACGGGTTGATGTTTTATATTTTCTGGGAACTGGCCCTCATCCCGGCCTATTTCATCTGTGCCGTATGGGGAGGCAACGACCGCATCAGGATTACCTTTAAATTCTTTATTTACACCTTCACGGGCAGTTTATTCATGCTGTTGGCCCTGATCTATCTCTATTTCAAAACCCCGTTACCGCACTCCTTTGATTTTCAGTGGCTGTATGCAGTCAGTCTTAACCCGGCAGAGCAAATATGGATTTTTCTGGCTTTTTTCATTGCTTTTGCTATCAAGATACCGGTTTTCCCATTCCATACCTGGCAACCCGATACCTATACCGGAACTCCCGCTGCCGGGAGTATGCTCCTGGCCGGGATCATGCTCAAAATGGGTATCTACGGGATGATCCGGTGGATGATTCCCATCTGCCATGATGCGATGCAACAATGGGGCGGAATTGTCCTGATCCTGGCCATCACCGGGATTGTGTATGCCTCGCTTATTGCCGTCAGGCAAAGCGACATGAAACGGCTGATGGCCTATTCTTCTATTGCCCATGTAGGACTTATCGCGGCCGGAGTATTGACGATGACTACCTATGCCATGCAGGGCGCCGTGATCCAGATGGTGTCGCACGGCATCAACATCGTGGGACTCTTTATTGTGATCGACCTTATTGAACAGCGTACCGGAACACGCACCATCAGCGACCTGGGAGGCATCGCACTGAAGGCTCCCCGGTTAGCTCTCTTTTTTATGGTCATCCTGTTAGGCAGTGTGGCCCTTCCGCTCACCAACGGTTTTGTCGGCGAATTCCTGCTCCTTCTCGGAATATTTGAATACTCCGCAATATTTGCGGCGGTGGCCGGGCTTACCATCATTTTCAGCGCTGTCTATATGCTCTGGATGTTCCAGCGGACGATGCTGGGAAAATCCAATGCAAAGACCGAAAACATCCGGGATCTTAACCGGATCGAAATGGCCACCCTTATTCCCCTGGTGATCCTGATCTTCTGGATCGGGCTTTTCCCGGGGATTTTTCTGGATATGGCATTACCGGATGTTCAGCAGATCTTATTTTTTGTTTTCGATATTCCGTAAAATATCCTTACCTTGTCAAATAATTTTAATTTCATAATCTACATTCACACAACCAAATCATGAAGAAGGATACTTTGGAGTATAGGATGATCCAGGAACGCCAACGTCAACGGGTTCCCGATTCAAAACTATTATCCGGTTCCACCAAGGATAAATTCCCGGTAATTCTTGACGGAGGCAGAACCATAATATTTATTGATGATAAAAATAAAGAGGCCGAGACACGGCAACGCTACGATATGCGATTGGGGAATAAAATTATGTCCGCATCAAACAAACCCAAAGTATAAACGGCAAGGTTTGTGAGAAACCTTTCTTAAACCAGGCATTTCATCCTTATTGATAAAACCCTGGCAAATGAGATGGGAAGGGGCGCACCGGATGCTTCTTCGCTGTTTGCTTTGAAACAAAACATCATAAAGGCGCGTTCATTTCATCCCGAAAATGAACGGTAAAACAAAGATCACGATAACACAATACAGAAAATATTCCGGCAGATAACGGCCAATGATTTTTTCCACACGGTCGATTGATTTTCCTTTGAACCCGGCTAAGAAAAGATCGGGTAAAATCAACAGCAGATTGATTAAAACCAGAATATTGGAAATCAGCACAACGGTCCGGTTTGGGGTAAATCCATCCGAAAGCCGCGAAACAATGGCGGAAAGGGCAAAAATATCGATGATGAGTGTTACCACAGCCAGAAAAAACAAAAGGATGACATTTAATTTTCGGATATTGGATTTGTCGAGTTCCGAAAGGGAAAACACGATGATTATCATCACCCCGAGCAACAACAGGTTAAAAATGATCAGAAACTCACGGTTCTTCGAAAGATCGATACCTGCGATGATGATTGCAACCAGGTAAATAACGGTTAAGATAAATACCAGCGGGGTAAAAATCCTGGCAATGATGGGTGCGATCCGGCTGGTGATATCGGGATACATATCAATCAGCCAGGCTGCCACAACCGGGAGAATGGCAAATCCAACAACCCCAATGTTTGTCATGTAAAACTCACCTATTTCCATTCCGATGATGGCAAAGAGACTGATGGTCATGCCCGAAAGAATGGCCCATGCGATGCATAACAATCCAAACATGATGACCAGTTCACCATTGTAGCGGATAAACGCTGAAACTTTCGGTATATTGGTATAGTCGAGGGAAACCCAGACCAGTCCGAAAATGAACCACATAAAGACAGGGGCATGGATAAATGCCAGTATGGAGGAGTCGCCCGGCTTTTCGGGTAGCAGGTTTAAAAATATTGTCAGGATAACGACCGG
>DYSO01000153.1 GCA_020718225.1 Draconibacterium orientale
CGAAAGGCAGTTCAACCGCCCAATCATGGGGCAAAGAGAGGGTTCTCCATTCCTGGTCATTGAATTTGGGATCAATGGCCGTGTTTTCTGCTTTCCCTGATTTGGAAAAGATATTGGCGATCCCGAAATTAAAATCCATTGACGGATCTCCGGCATGTCCCAGATGAAATTTCCAGTTTTTATCAAAATTCAGGGTCAGGGAAGGCGGTGTTTTTTGAGCATGCAAAAACATCCCCGTTAACATCATCCCTGTCAATAATAAAATCTGATTCTTTTTCATCCGCCTATCCTATAAATCATCATTGTATACTATTTTTTCTTAAAAAAATTCCGGCAGGATTTAAACTACCCGGAAGTGACCGTATAAAAGTACAAACTATTTTAAGTCTGGTAAAAAAAAAGCCGTCCTTACGGACGGCCTTCTTTTTTTAAGCGGATGAATTAATTTACCCATTCAGGTTATTCAGCAACAATTTCATATTTCATTGTTGCAAGATTAAGGTTTATGGTATATGTTCCGGCGCCCGGTGAAACGATATTGGCAGGATCGGGGACACTTTCGGTCGGCTGGTACACCAGCGGTCCGAAATTGCTTGTCCCGGAAGCATCGGTTCCCCATTGAGGGGGCCATCCCGTAGTCGTTTCAAGGAACTTCAATCCACCGGCTTTCAAGGTTGTTGTGAGTGTGAAAATCCCCGGTGAAACCTTGGTGAAGGCAATTCCGTTACCCGGCGTCCAGCCGGCATCACAACCATCGCCTACCAGATACAGTTCGGAGGAGGTCCAGGAAACATAATAAAGAAGGTTGGCCGTATCGGCAACAATTCTGTAATCACCTTCAAGGTCGGGAGAAGGAATTGCAACAGGATCGGGAACCGCTTCGGTAGGCCTGTATGACAGATTCCCCTCTTCAGATGTACCGTCAGCATCGGTTCCCCATTGGGGCGCCCATGCTCCCAGATTTGCAATAAACTTGATAAATTTCCCGGCTCCCGACAGATGTTCTACAATGGCAAACTCCCCTTCGGAGCCGATATGGGTCATTTCCAATGCATCTGTATTAACCCAGAGGGCTGAGGTTGCATCGCCAAGAAGGTAAATGGGGGTAACGATAACCACTGAGGAGTATGGAATAAACTCCAGGGTGATTACCTCGGAAATGTTGTTTGCGGCCGGACTTGTTGCAACCAGAGAAGCTTTTACCCTGAATTGCAGGGTTGCAAGACTGTCGGCTTTTCCTTTGAAAATACCCAGGATAAAGTCATTCATTGCGCCCACCCGGATAGGAAATGAATAATCCTGTGTTGTGGAAAGCGTGATGGGTTTAGAAAAATTATTCCCGATGGTATCCATTTCCAGTGTATAGGTAGGTTTAACAACATCGGTAAGATTATACTGCGCTGCATTCCAGGTAATGGTAAATAAGATAGAATCCTTTTTTTCTTTAATTAAAGTATATATGGAATCAGCAGTAGGGGTTACGATTTTGGCTGGATTGAAATAGGTCAGGACAACTTTGGTTTCATCCTTTTTACAGGAAAAAAGTCCGAACAAACCCATCGCCAGAATTAATATTGTCAGTTTTTTCATAATGTCTTGGTTTTTAAATATTAATATCCGAGATTTTGAGTGAGGTTAGAGTTTGCCGAAACATCAGAAGAGGGTAATGGGAAAAGGTTATAGGTGACAGCTGTTGAAGCGCCGCTTGGTACACCCCCTTTCCATGGCCACAAATAGGTACTTTCGCTGAATTTACCGTAACGGATGAGGTCGGTCCTGCGATGTCCTTCCCAATAGAGTTCACGGGCCCTTTCATCGAGGATGAAGTCAGTGGTAAGTTGACTGGCATTGATATTTCCGCTGGTATTTCCATAAGCCCTTTCCCTGAGTTCATTAACATAGTCAAGGGCCAGACCGGCATCGCCACCGCTTCCACCTCTCAACACGGCTTCTGCATACATCAGGTAAACATCAGCCAGACGGAACAGGGGGAAATCGGTATCACAATAGGTCGGGTCCTGACCAGCAATACCCATGCTGGTCACATTTTTGAATTTGGTTATGGCATAACCATCGGTAAAGGTGCCGATATCATTGATTTCAAGAGATTGACCATCGGTCCAGAACATTCCCCTTGGGTCGGCAAGCGGAAATTTCGCAACCAGGGAGCTCGTAGTCCGGGTACCACCCCAGCCACCGCCAACGCCAAAATCAGCAGGTACCATACTGCCGCCAATGGCTGCATGGATAATAAATGTAGTGCCACCCCAGGTCTGGGTTTTCAAACCGTCGAAATTGATACGGTAAATAATTTCATTGCTGTTATAGTTATCGGCAAGAAAAATGTTTTTATAATCGGGGTCAAGGGAATAACCTGCCTGGATTACTTTATCAGAATAGGTAATACATTCGGTATATTTACTTTGGCCATTGTTGTAGATGGCGGCATTGAGGTATAATTTGGCCAATAAGGTCCATACAGCAGCCTGGTCGGCCCTTCCAAATTCATTTTGTTTGGCCGGGGCCATGACTGGTTCAATGGCGAGAAGTTCGCTTTCGACATAAGAATACAAAGCATCGCGGTGGATCTGGGTAGGGAAGAATTTTCCGACAGGATCATTCTCGGTGACAAAAGGGACGTTCCCAAAAAGATCGAGCGCATGATAGTAGCTGAGGGCACGTAAAAACCGGGCTTCAGCGCGAAAACGCAATACTTCAGCCCTGTCGGCGCCGCTGATCCCACGTTCATCAAGTTTGCTTTCAGTAGATTCACGGATGAACTCATTGCATTGGGTTATCTGGAAAAATATCCGGTAGTACATCGCTGCAATGAATACATCGCCCGATCCCCAGGCCTGTGCATGAAAGTTTTTAATGGTTTGGTCATTCCATCCAATGACAGCTTCGTCGGTAGTCAATTCCTGATGATACCAATAGCCACGGAGGTATTCGCCAAATCCTTCATCGATCCCACTGATATCGGGGTTACCGGCCGGGCCCTGTTGTCCTGAAACAGAAAGTCCGGCATACACTTTTGCCAAAACCTGTTTGTATCCATGTAAAGAAGTATAAACATTGGCAGAGGTCATGTCGCGGGGGTCGATAGGCAACGTGTTGAGGTCCTTGACACAGGAGGCAAGAAACAAGGTTGTTGCCAGAACCATGAATGTTATCTTAAATATTCGTTTCATTTTTTTCAATTTTTAGCGTTAGAATAAAAGATTTACACCCAAAACAAACACCCTTGACCGAGGATACATATTATTATCGATACCCACCGTAGAACCAAGGTTCACCTCCGGATCGAGTCCTTTGTACTTGGTGATTGTGAATACATTATTCACGGTAAAGGAGAGGCGCAGGTTCGCGGTGTTTTTGATCAGGTTTCCAAAATCGTAGGCCAGTGTGAGGTAATCCAGTTTAAAATAGGAGGCATTCTGGACATAATAATCCGACAGATACTGATTGTTGACAAAATTAACATCGTAAACATCAGAGGTTACATTGCTCAGATAGGGGCCTTCGGGACGGTAAAGATTTGAATACACGCCCCGGTTGGAGGAGATATTGTTATATACATAGTTCCCGACGGCTGCATGACCGGCAGCGGAAAGGCTCACTTTTTTGTAAGATAAGGTGGTGGAAACGCCATACGTTGAAGTGGCATTGGCGCTCTTGTAATGATAACGGTCAGCATCGGTAATTTTTCCATCCTGGTTCCTGTCAACATACATCCCTTCAATGGGTTTATCGTTGGCATCATAGACCTGCTGGAAAACATAGAAGGAATACATCGGGTAACCAACACTTTGAATTTGTACCGTATTACCAACACCTCCGCTGATCCCGCCAACCAGGATCCCGGCATAGTCAGGATCGTCGTTGACCGTCAGCTTTGTGATCTCATTTTTATTCACCGTAGCATTGAAATTCAGGTCCCATTTCCAATCCTGGGCGGCAATCGGTTTTAAGCCAAGGCTGAACTCCCATCCGGTATTCTGCATATCGCCAATGTTTGTCCAAACATAATTGGACAGATTGGTACCGGCAGGTACCGGGACATAACATAACATATCGGAGGTTTTCCGGATATAATAATCAACAGATCCTGAAATCCGGTCATTGTAAAACCCGAAATCGAGTCCGAAGTTTGTCGTTGCTGTGGTTTCCCATTTCAGGCCGGCATCATAGGCATTGGCCCGGAGTGTTGTATAAAACACGTTCCCAAACTGGTACATGGCATACTGATCGCTGGCAGTATAAACAGCCAGTGAAGGATACCAGTTGTCGCCCAAGTCCTGTTGTCCGGTCTTTCCCCAGCCAACCCTTAATTTCAACTGAGAAATGACTTTTGAATTTCTGAGGAAAACTTCATCATTGATTTTCCATGCAAGGGCAGCCGAAGGGAAGAGACCCCAACGGGTATCCTTTGCAAATTTCGAGGAACCATCGTCACGCAGGGTGAAGGTCAACAGATACCGGTTGGCAAGCGTATAATTCAACCGGCCATAAAATGAAACAAGGAAATATTCTTTTTTCGCAGTTACATCACTCGTATAAGCCGAATCGTGGGGAACATTGCTGTTGTGGTTGTTCGCTTCAAAATAAAAATGCTGCCATGAATAACCAGCCATTACATCAAATTTGCTCCTGATTGATTTCACCTCTTTGACATAGTTCAGGTAAAAATCGAGGACTTTGTTGTTTTTTGTCTGATCGTAGGTGTTATCGGTACCTTTATTAAGGAATACCCAGCTTGCATTTGCAGGGACATATACGGTACCCTTACTTTTTGAATAATCAATACCCATGTTCAATACAGCGCGCAAATCGGGGAAAAAGTGCAATTTATAATCGAGCTGCAGGTTTCCCAGAAAACGGTTGACCTTCGAATTGTCATCCCTCATTTTGAGTAAAGCAACCGGGTTGGATGTAGCCTGGTTTACCGGAAGAGTATCACCCGGCTGGAGCCATGCCCAGTAGCCGCCAAAATTGTTGTTTGCGGTAACGGGTTTTGTCGGATCGAAGGCAATGGCGCTTCCAATGGCTCCATTATCAGCAAAATGGTTCTTTTCATAGAGGTATTTTGCAGTCAGGTTTACTTTCAAATAGTTTTTAAAGAAGGCAGGGCTAAGGTTCAATCCCAGCGATGTCCTTTTAAGGTTATCTGTAAGTAAAATCCCATCCTGATAAAGATAGCCCACCGATAAACGATAAGGCATTGTACTCAGGGCTCCCGATAACGCAATGTTGTGATCGGTACTCATGGCAGACCTGAAAATTTCTTTTTGCCAGTTGGTGCTGTTTACAGAATCGAGCAGGCCAAGGACTGCCTGGTTTCCGGCATAACGTTGTTTCACAAGGCCACGGTATTCATCGGCCTCGAGAACGCTGATGGTTTTCGGGACAGTGGCTACAGAAACTTTACCAGCATACTCAACGCTGAGTTTTTTGCCGCCGGCTACCCCTTTTTTGGTCGTAATAATGATTACACCATTGGAAGCGCGCGAACCATAGATGGCAGTCGCCGAAGCATCTTTCAACACCGTATAGGTATCGATTTCATCCGGGTTGATCATGCTGAGGCTCCCACGGGCCCCTGCCGTTGAGGTATTGTCCACAGGAACCCCGTCGATAACGATCAAAGGATCGTTGGAGGCATTCAGTGAAGAACCGCCACGGATGCGTATAACTGCATCACCACCAGGCGCCCCGCCCAGGGTAGTAACCTGGACACCGGGAATTTTCCCAATGATAAGCTGCTGAGGCGAGGAAATTAATCCCTGATTAAAACTTTTTTTATCAATTGCGGTCACCGAACCGGTAGCATCCGATTTTTTAACGCTGCCATACCCGATAACGACAATCTCACTCAGACTGCTGACACTTGCAGCCAGCGATACATTGATTTTCTTTTCGCCTGAGAATGACTTCTCCTGGGTTTGATAACCAACATAAGAAAATACCAGGATATCCCCGGGCTTGACTTTAATGGTGTAATTCCCATCAATATCCGTTACAGTCCCCAGCGTTGTGTTTTTAATAACAACGGTAACCCCGGGTATTGAACTGCCATCTGCTGCATCTGTCACTTTTCCTCCCAGAGTAACTTCCTGTGAATAAACCACCGATGTTGTAGCAAAGGCGGCTAAAAGAAACAGAAATCGCAACCAAAGTACTCGTTTCTTCATAGAGTTGAATTTGTTGAGGTTTAACATTCTGTTAATTGGTTAAAAAATATTGAATGATAAAATAATTGCATAGATTCAAAATCGTTGGAAAAATAATTTAATTTACTGATAATGAATTTTTTATATGCTTTATGAATTTTGAAGGTGTAAAAATACTCAAAAATATAACACCTGCCATCACATTTGCAAAATTTTGGCTAAATCTTATTTTGATGTGCCGGAATAATGATGACTATTGCAGGAAAATCAAAAAAATAATTTTAGTGTATTCCCTTTTACCCTTAATCCAATTAAGATTAAATTGATTACCATGGATATTATTACAGGTTTCAAACTACAAAATAAAAAACCAGGAATCGATCTTCAATATTGAATTTTTTGGAATTTTTTTTCGCTATTTCAGGGAAAATGCGAAACAGAATGAAATTCGTTGGTTAATCCCAAAGGGATGCCAGGATTATAGTATTTAAAGGTATTGATTATCAGATAAACTCCGCAGGAGTGAAATAAAAAACATGGCAGGAACATTTTCGCAAATCTACATACAGGGCGTTATCAAATTTGGTAAGAGATATTAAGAATAACACACGCAATTTCATAACGATCACAAATTTGTTCGGGGTAAATTTTTCGTGTCAGGAAGGATTTGGATCATTTTCCTATACAAATTTCGAAATCGGGCAGGTATACCAATACAAACAGAATCAGGGAAAGAACCATCTCCAAAAAACCTTTTCAGATTAATGTCACCCCGTCGGGGTTTATCGTTCGCGTATACAATTTTTCTAAAAGATTGACAGCCCTTCGGGCTTAATAAAACACAGACGATTGATATTTATCAAATAAACCTCAAAAATTCATCTGCCATCGAATGGTTATTTTAGGTGAATCTTTAGGCCTGTCTTGATGAACAAATTCTCCCCCACATCAAAATAAGATTAAGCCGATATTCAACAGATTGCTTCATGGCATCATAAAATTCCGTAAATTTGTGACAAATAAAACCAACCTG
>DYSO01000154.1 GCA_020718225.1 Draconibacterium orientale
AATGGCAATCAGTATGATATTTTTAACGCCGGTTATCCTGCTTTTCAAGATAAACCAGGCCGTAAGACCTGCAAAGGCGATGGCAGGAAGATTCCGGGACCAAAAGATTTCCGGTTCCATGTTGCCGAACATGAGGTGTGATTTGACCAGCAATGCAATCACAATGGCAAGGAACGCGACCATCCAAAAATCGGTATTCAGCAATGGATGTTTCTGACCGGTACTCTCGTTTTTCAACCTGATCTGCCAGAACCTGACCAGGTTGGTTTCATTTCCTGCTGAAGCATCGGGAAAATCAAGGGCAAAGCCACTTTTATCTTTCCTGAACAACATTTCAAGCGCTTCGGGGTCGTTGATGCTCTGAACTATTTGCTTTTTCAAGGCTGCCGGATTTAGATATTCTGGTAGATTAAACTCACAGGAAGTCAAATAATTGTGGGAGCGTAACAATTTCTTTTCTCATTGGCAAGGCCGAGATGCACCTGAAGAATTTTCACTGATTGATACGATTACGGAAGATGGGCGTAGTTACCATCAGGGTTGTTGTACCATGCTGGATTAACCGTTCCTCCCGATTCAGCCCAAGCCCGGAATTGAGGATAGGCTAAAAGGATTTCAGTTTTTTCGTTTGGAATCCAGAATTCAGGAGCGACAACCTCTAATCCCCAAGGCAAATTGGTACCGGACTTATAAAAAGCGGAAGGAACAGGGAAGGTTGTTCCCGGAGTCCAGCTCCATGAGACGGCAGAAGCATCATCGCCAGTTCCGAACAACGCCATATTGGCAGCATTTGTCGGTGGCGATCCGTAGGCATGAATTTCATGATTGCGCTCCCGATATATATACGACTGAATCCAAAGGTGATTACCACCAACCGTGTTGTCCCAGGCAAACTCAAAATCAACAGATTCGTTTTGACTTTCAATAAGGTTATTATCAAATAGTTTTACCGCATTTTTTACCTCCAAGTCCACCTGTACATTCGGAGGTTCGCTGAAGGTCACAGCATTTTCGGGGAGATAGGTAAGCTGGGTTGCAGTTCCGTTCGACTTCAACCATTCAATTCCCGCTCCCCGCGGTATCCCGCCACCAATCCAATAAA
The DNA here is from genome assembly GCA_020718225.1 of Draconibacterium orientale. Taxonomy (GTDB): domain Bacteria; phylum Bacteroidota; class Bacteroidia; order Bacteroidales; family FEN-979; genus CAIVAT01. The sequence continues at coordinate 1,103 of DYSO01000154.1, forward strand.
CATTGCTGATTACTCGTCCGCCAACCAATTCGTTTTGCGCGTTTTTGTATTGATGGACCTTTGTTTTCAATATTACATCGTTAAAATCATAATCGCCAAAATTTGGCCAGAGGTCTTCATTGAGGTGAAAATAGAAATTGTTGCCCGAAGGATAAACGGTATTGTAAGCTTTGGAAGCATCTTCGGGCCAGTAATCCGATTCATCAGCCACACCATCACCATCTGTATCGGGTTGGGTGGAAATATTCATCCACGAAGCTCCATAAATTGCACCAGCAAAACCGCCGGTTGCCGCAGAATTATCAGCCACATTGCCGGTTCCCTCGTTGAATTTCCAATAACCAACCAAACCGGCCTCATTACCGGACGGGTCATTGTTGTAGTAAGCGGTGATTTCGGCATCACTGAGTTCACGGTTCCAAATACAAATATTGTTCAGTAAACCATGAAAATATTTATCGGGTGTTTTATCTCCCCATCTCCCGAAGGTCGTAATCTGTACTTTGTTGTTATAGGCCATCACCTTTTCACTGATGCCTCCAAAAATTCCATCGACGTATAATTTCCGTTTTCCGTCGGCTGTGAAAAACACCAACTACCTGATGCCATGTGTCGTCCGATACATTCTGGTTTGTGCTCTCGACATATTCGGTATCCCCGTTTTTCGATTTTACTTCTGCTTTGTAGAAGTTCTCCTTAAATTTTCTGAGATAAATACCATAATAACCGGTGGCTGTATTTGGGTTTGCAATATTGACCAGGACCATGTCTGAGTTTTCTGTTCCACCTCCCGGAGTTTTAAACCAGGCGCTGAATGTAAAAGGATAATTCGTGATAATGCCCGTGGCTCCATTATTGTTTATCTGAATATAGTTGCTCGCACCATTCAAATCCAGTGCGAAATCAGTCGCGGTAGCCGATTTAAAATCCGGCCCTATAATAAAATCAGTATGGGTAACCTCGATCTGTATGTATTTGCTGATGCGGGTTACCGGAGAGTATATTCTCAGCGTGTCGGTCCCGTCAGGCAACTGGAAAGAAAAAAGCGCTTGATCCCTGATGATGGTTTGCCCGTCGAGCAAATAACCGTTTTTATCGTATAACCTTAATGTCTGGCCATTGCCATTTCCGATAATATCAACCGTAAGGAGATAACTGATTGAACCTGACCAGTCAAATCCTGAAGGTACTATGAGGTTTTGCATGGAACTACCGGGATTTTCCGGATCCGGGTTTTTATTGCAGGATGTAAAGGAAAGGGCAAGAATCAGGAGCAGTGGAACCGTTTTTAGTGATGGCATCTGGTTTACAATTGAAATTAAACAAATCTGACTTCAATTCTGTTGATCGGAAACTTATTGAAGAAACATGCATCCGTTTTAATCAACACCAAGTTAGCAGAAAATGTGTCACTTGTCAACCCGAAATTCGTAAATGTACCCGCTTTTCTAATAATTGGCGATTTTCCGTAAAAAGGGCTTTTCAAAAATCGGCTGATTTTCTTCTTCCCCTAATTGAAAGAGTTCCCTATTTCTTTATTTCATCTGCCCCGTTGATAAACTATTAAATTCCGTTAGGTTGGTCGCTCTATTTAATATTGTCAAAGATTCATTATTGGCAGATAATTCTATCTTTATCCAACCATAGTAATAAATGTTGTTTCCACCTGGGAAGGACAAAATTCGGTATCCAATATACTTTTCTCCCTGACCTGTAAATTGATCAAGGTATAATTTGGTATTATTTGTCCATGAACCATTTTCAGAAACTTTGGTATTCTCTGGTAAAACTTTGATCTGATTTGTTTTTTCATCAACCAACAATTGATTTCCTCCATCGCAAAGAATTGGAATTGAGTTTAAAGAGATATAAGCTTGAAAGCCATCAGTCAAATTACCTGTGATGTTAAAAACCAAATCTGTACAAGCGCCAGAAATGGAATCAGACCGAAGGGCAATAATTGTCTTATTGACTTGTTCAAACCTGATATTGTCAGGCTTTGTATTATTTGTATTATCTGATTTCCGACAGGCTGCAAAAACCGATAAAAACACCATTCCATAAGCGAGAATTAGTTTTTTCATTATGTAAAAGTTAAATTGTTCTTATTCTATTCGTTAGTCCGAATATGGTGCATAACATATGCGAATTTACAACAAAACATGTTGTGGAATTCTTTATAATCAACAAAATTTCAATCAAACCAGTACATTTCTTCTTCAAGTGCCTGATCTGGCTGTGTTTTTCTGTGGGTGGGTATTCCTTTTCGAGAGTTTCTTTATCATTTCCCCTTTATGGAATCCATAAGGTATTGAAATTTCGTTTGTAACAAGAATACAGAATCAGCGATAACATCTCCGCAAAGATCACGGCAAATTCCGTAAATTTGTAATATGATCAATCGCAGCCCAAAATACAATATTGAAATTGAAGAACAGATAATTACAGTAACTCCAGCAGTAAAAGTCAATGATAAACTGAAGGAAGAAATTCTTAGCCAGATTCATGAAGAAGGGATGGTAATCGTTCATTGTACCTATAATGCCGAGATAGATGGAGGAATTAGAATCTGGTTTTACATTTCAGAACCAAAGGGTTCATGTCATTGATCCACAGGGGATCTTTACACCCTATATGATGAACCTGCCAATATCAATAACCACCTCGCCAAAAAGCAAATACTTAGACAGACTAATAAAAGAAGGCGTTTCTGAATACAGTTACCGGGGAACTGATCTTTATCACAGGGATAATGTCGGACTGAGAGATTGCATGAAACTTTAAAAGCCATTGATCTATTTTATTGGCATTGATCCGGGATGGTATTTCCCTTCATTTCCTGTTTTTACCATACACGACGACCCATCCGGGTATTGCTGTCTGACAAACTTATTGTCGCACCTGGTAAGGGGAAAGGGACAAAATACGTTATCAGCCTGACCGATGAGTTGCTGATCCCAATCAATCCTGACAAGTACTTCCAAAAGGAAATAGATGAACGTAAAATCAAGGCAGACTTCAACCTGAACCTGATCTCAGATCAACTTCAGGGAATCTCACTTTTCACCGACAAGGAACATGCGTTCCTGGACCAACTACAAAGTACGTTTAAGAAAAACACTGAAGACCCGGCACCCCAGGAATATTAAAGTGAATTTGAGCGTCTGGCCATCGATTTGAGTTGGAAATTCTCACAGATAGATGGAAATACCTGTTCTTTGCTGGAAACAGAACGTCTCTTAAAGGAACAGAAAACAGCATCAGGAAAAACGAAGGATGAGGCCACCATGCTTTTAAATCATAAGGCCGCGCTGGATTTTATCCTGGAAAGCCCCAATTACATTCAACCACTATCCCTTGCCGGTATTGAAGATATACACAGTTTTCTGATCAAAGACCTGAATGTTGCCCGGAATATCCGGAAACGAAGAATCGGAATCACTGGAACCAACTACCGTCCGCTGGACAATGAATTTCAAATCAGGGAATCACTTCAAAGCATGTGCGCTTTAATTAACGAGCGCACCGATATTTTTGAAAAGGCATTGATGGTGCTGGTGTTGATCTCGTACATCCAGCCCTTTGAAGATGGCAATAAAAGAACAGCGCGTATTATCAGCAATGCGGTGTTGATGAATTATCAATATTGCCCGTTATCCTTCCGGACCGTTGACACGATCGACTACAAAAAAGCGATGCTGATCATTTATGAGCAGAATAGCATCAGCGTTTTCAAAAAGATATTTATTGAACAGTTTGAATTTGCTGTAAAAACCTACTTTTAGGCCGAAAGTCAGGGTGGAAAATTTGTCACACGTCACGATTTTTGTCAAGCGTCACGCCCTTATTTTCACTAAGTTTGTCTTATGGCCAAGGCAACAAAGAGCAAACTTGCTGAAAAACAACAAAAAAGGATAAGCCATGAAAAACCGGCGGCTCCCCCCAAAAAGCTGCAACAAAATCAGAAAACTTGAAGCCTCAATTCGACAGGGCATCGGCTCCGTTATCTCAGCATATGAAAAATATTTCCTGGTCGGAAAGAAGACCCAACAGACGAAAGCCCACCAATACATAGAAGGAATTTTTTGTGCAGAAAGGGGCAAACGAAACATTGAACGCATGGTTAAAGAGGTGACAGGCAGTGAGTATGAATCGTTACAGCATTTTATTTCAGATTCTCCCTGGGACTCCAAAGGGCTTATGCTCGAGCTTGCAGGGAACATTTCAAGAAAGCTGAAGCTTTGATTCATGTATTATCGATTTGGGTGTGGGATAAAAAATCGGGAGACCAAAATGCCATTCAACAAACACTTGTGATCCGAAACCCACTCCATAAAAATGATAAGTCAAAGTACTCGTTAAGCAATATCCCGATTGACAAGCAAAGTGTTGAAGAAATTGCATTTATGCAAGCTCAACGGATTTGGATTGAAAAGTGTTTCCGCGACAACTCGCCCGCAAAGGGTATGTTTTACAGGATCTTATCCAAAAGGAAGAACCTGTCCTGGAAGCCTTGTTCCATGTGACCCCCGATCGCGTTCAGGTACTCTCCTTCCCGGTAAAAGTCGTTCTGGTTGCCGACGGGCGATCTGGTTCCTGGAACGGTAATATTCGCCCGAATGATCCCTGGAGGGGGCCTCGTTGATGAGATACCACCGGTCTCTTTACACAACAGATGATCAATCACGCGGGACATCGGTGCCGTGCATCAGGCCGGAGTGAGAAGGATAGGGGATGAGCGACGGGAGATGGAATGTAAACATATAACTACCCTCAGCATGAGAGGGATCGGGAGTGGGGTACTGACTGCTGAATTATTTCTGCGTCAGTTCCTTTGAGTTCTTCTCCAGGGCTTCCAGTCGCGACAGTAGGAGTTCCTGGGTTCTGAGTACCTCTTCCTGGTCTTTCCTGAGATCATCGATCTGTGACTGCAACGTGGCGATGGTTTTTTGCTGATCCTGCATCGCCCTGATCATCGGGGTTATCAACCGGCTGTAAGAAACCGTTTCTACCTGTCCATCCTTGTTATAGTTTACCAGGAGCGGGTTCACCATTTCCACTTCCTCTGCGATCAGGCCATACTGTTTCATCTTCTGTTCATCCGACTTATAAAAGAAATTCACCGGACGGAGTTTGAATAACCATTCAACATTTTCCATATCCAGGATCTGTTCTTTATACCTGGAGGAGGAGACATAACCGATCTTTCCGGTGTTATCCGCAAAAAGATCCCGGTTGGTGCCTCCAACGGTGCCAGAATAAGCGCCCATACAGTAGAATGTGTTGATATTATTGTCTCCAATCCTTATCTGGTTGTTGGCATCCGCCTGGGCATTGGCGCCAATAACAGTCGAATTGGTCAGGTTATTGGCAGAGAAATCGGCATCGTAACCAATCGCGGTATTATTTGAACCCGTTGTAATCATGTTCCCCGAGATCCCACCGATAAATGTGTTATAATTTCCCGATGTATTCCCGTATCCTGCCTGATGACCGGTGAAAGTATTTCTTGTCCCGCTGTTGTTGGCATAACCAGTTTCGCAGCCCAGGAAAGTATTGCGGTCGGCAGTGGTGACGATGCCCGCCTGATAACCAAGGATGGAATTGTACCCGCCACCTGCCATAACTTCGCCTGCCCGGTAACCGATCCCGGTATTCCCGTTCCCGCTTGTAATCATGCCCAGTGCATTATCACCTACGGCGGTATTATATCTGCCTGTATTTTGCGAAGGAGCGACACTCCCTTTTAATGCTTCATAACCAACGGCCGTATTGAATGTCTCTCTTCCGGGACTTCTGTTATCGGCATATTCCATTGCACTCATACCAATGGCCGTACTCCTGTGGTTTGCCACATTCGAAATTAAAGATAACGCTCCGATTGATGTATTATAGTTTCCTGTGGTATTGTTTTGAAAGGCCTGGGTTCCGATAACCGTATTGCCTTCACCGTTCGTGTTGGAATACCCGGCCTTAGATCCTATAAAAATAACTGCTTATCCACAATAAGCAAGTTAGTTTATAATATCTTTATAAGTCAC
>DYSO01000026.1 GCA_020718225.1 Draconibacterium orientale
GTTCAGGTCCCATTCACCGGCTTTGGCGTCAAATTCATTCATTTCGGACATAAAAAAGCAAAGATAGGAAGAGTTTTTTGATGCGTTGTTATGGATGGGTTGCAGGTGATTTATTATCTTTGCCTTATTCCGTGATTTATTATTTCATGGTTTTTGGATTGATAACTCAGATTGGCATGTTCAAAATGATCCTTATTGCAGGCGCTGGTGGTTTTTTAGGGACAGTTTTTCGCTTTCTGGCTTCCCGTTATTTTCAGAATCTGCTTCTGACCTCTTTTCCCCTGGGCACTTTTATTGTAAATATTGTGGGTTGTCTGTTTATTGGAATATTTTATGGATTGGCTGAGAAGGGAGATATCCTCAGTCCTGAATTGCGGATATTTCTGACCGTTGGTTTTTGTGGCGGGTTTACTACTTTTTCGACTTTTGCAGGTGAAAATATAGCGCTGCTCCGGGATGGAAATATTTTTTATTTTTCTTTATATACCGGTTTGAGCGTGTTCATCGGACTTCTTGCCACCTGGTTTGGACATATAACCATCATCAAAGCTTTCTGAGCAATGGAAAATTCGAGTGAGGCGAAATTATTGAGGATATTTATCAGTTCTACGGATAAATTCAGCCATATGCCCTTGTATGAAGTGATTGTATTTGCTGCCAGGCGTTATGGAATTGCCGGCGCCACCGTAATAAAGGGTTTTATGGGGTATGGGGCAAGCAGTATTATCAAATCGCAAAAGCTATGGGAGGTTTCTGAGAAGTTGCCCATCATCATTGAAATGGTTGATGAAGCTGAAAAAATCGATGGTTTTATTGAAGTTTTATTGCCCTATTTTGAAAAAATCCCAAAAGGCGGTTTGATTACGGTAGAAAAAGCAACCATCCTGTTGCATAAAACGGGCGGGGCCTATTCTTCGTTTTAGCCATTCATATTTGTATATGAAAAAATCTATCGGGAAAGTATCCTTGACCAGGGCTGGTTGCGGTTCAGTTATTGTAAAGGCAGGGTGAAGAAAAATTCAGATCCTTTACCGAATTTGCTGGTTACACCGCATTCACCGTGGTGTGCTTCCACAATTTTTTTTACGATGGATAATCCAAGTCCGGTACTTTTTTCTCCACTGGTTGCCCGGGTGGATGTTTTTTGGAAAGGTTTAAATAACTTATACAACTCCTCTTCCCGGATTCCCTGTCCGTTGTCGATAACTGAAACCCGTGCCGTCTTTCCTTTTGACTCTATGCGGATTAAAATTTTAGACCCGGGATGAGAATACTTGATGGCATTGGAGAGCAAATTTGTCAGGACCTGTTCAATTTTTGGACGGTCAAAAACTGCGATAAGCGGCCCGAAACCGGTTTTTTCGAAATGAAGCTCCATGGATTTGGCATGGGCAAAGATATTGGTTATTTGGATTGTTTCCCGGACCACCTGGCACAGTTCCTGCTCTGACAGGTTTAGTTCAAGTTGCCCCGATTCGATATTGGCGATATCCAGAAGGTTGTTCACCAGGCCGAGCATAAACGTTCCGGTTTGGTGAATTTGTTCAATCAGTTCATGTTTTTCAACATCGGAATAATGGTATTGATCATCCAGCATTAACTCCGAATAGCCTAAAACCACGCCAATCGGATTGCGAAGGTCATGGGCTGCAATGCCCAGGAATTGGTTTTTCAATTTGTTCAGTTCATCCAGTTCCCGGTTTTTTTTTGAAAGCTCCCGCTGGATATTTACCAGGTCGTTGTTTAGCCTGGTCAGCTCCTCGTAATAGAAAACGCCGGGTTCTTCTTGTCCGTTTTGCAGTATTGCTCTCTCTTTTGTAACTGCCCGGATGAGGTTTGTTTGCTCATTGTTGATCTTTGTAAGTTCTGAAAAGAGCATTTGGGCTCCATTTTTAGTGGTTGCGGCAGCGATCCCGATCCGGTTATCGAACATCCCTCCGAAAAACGAGAAGGTTTCAGGCCCGGAGGGGGTATTGAGATTGATTTCCCATCCGATGGCAGACCCTTTTTCCTTAAGTTCGATAAAAAAGTTAAGGATTTTATCAAGGTCACCGGCAACAATACCCGAAAACAACATACTCCCTTTAATCGTGGATGAAAGGATGTGGTCATCATTGTGAATAATCTCTTCGATCCGGCCCTCCAGATTGCAGATAAGCGCAAAACGTTTCACTTTTACTTCCATGGTATGGTTGGTTATTGAACGACCATTTTGTTCGCGAGGTTAACGGCATCAAGGGCATTCGTGGCATAGGCATCTGCGCCGACCTGTTTCCAAAGTTGTCGGGCTACCAGGAAAGGATACCCGCCCACCATGATTTTCAGGTTATCAGGCATTCCGGGGGCTTTTTTGATTTGGTGCACCATCTCCTGGACAGCGCTCACATGAAAAGTCATGGTCGCAGAAATGGCCACAAATTGGGGTTGAATATCCTGGATATACCGGATAACGCCTTCGATGGGGTTACTCGCCCCAAGGTAGTAGGTGTCCCACCCTTCCATCTCGAAAAAATCGGTCACCATCCGGGCGCCTATTTCATGCAGTTCACCGGGGACACAGGTTGCAACCATTTTCTTATTCTTTTTTTCGCCTGTAAAGAGATAGGGATAAAGCTGCGACATCACCAGTTGGGTCGCACCGGTACAATAGTGTTCCTGGGCAACGCTGATCTTGTTGGTTTGCCACAACCGGCCGATCTCGTATTGGACCGGTTGAAAAACCGTAAGGTAAATATCTTTTATCGGAGCGCCTTGTGAAACGGTGTTCATGATCAGGTACATGGCCTCATTGCGTTGTCCTTTCAGTAAATGGTCGAGATATTTACGTGCCATGGGTTGAAGTTCTTGTTCTATCGAAGGGATGGCCGTTTTTTCTTTTTTGGTGGTTAAGAGCTCGAGGGCCGGGTCGAAAACAGTGTTGATCATGGTGTTTTCCTCCGGGGTACATGCATCGTTGATCCTGTTTTTTAATAATTCCAGACTTTCCCTTACATCTTTCATCGGGACATGTAACGATGATAAGAATATTTTCAACCATGAGATAAATTCATCAAAAAGAGCTGGTTGACCTGCCCATACAGCTTCGGAAAGAAAAGTTAATACCCATGAGATGTCCTTTTGATAGTTCTCTATTTGGTGTTCAGAGTATGAATTTTGCATATCGGGACGGATCCTGAAATGATCAGCAAGAATGATGGCAGGAAGAGAAATTTTAAGTCCCAGCAGTTTTTTGTTCAGTATATCATTATTGTCCACCATGGATTTGTTGGTATGGGTCATGATGCTACTGGATTTACAAACAAATATAAACTTATTCTGAATGTAAGCATCGGAATATTTGATAAAACAAAAACTTATGTGATTAAAACCCAGCGGGGGAGGCGGCGAAATTTCTTCGCCGCCTCCCCCGCTGGATATCCAGGTGCTAAATCTTGTCTTTGGGTAATTTCTTCGTACAGAAAAACCAGTCGTAACAGGTCACATCGGGATCTTTTTTCTCCATCCTGTCTTTAGCTGTCCCACAGGAACCTGCTGTGGGTACGATCACATCATCGCCCGGGCGCCAGTCGGCCGGCATGGCTACCTGGAACTTATCGGCGGTTTGCATGGCGATCAATGCCCGTTTTAATTCATCAAAATTGCGCCCCAGCGCCAACGGGTAATAAATAATGGCACGGATGATCCCTTTCGGGTCAATAAAAAAGACGGCCCTTACGGCTTTGGTATTGCTCTCTCCCGGCTGGATCATGCCGTATTTCCCGGCGACTTCCATGGTAATATCTTCGATCAGGGGGAAGTTCACCTCCACATTTTTCATCCCTTTATATTCTATTTTTTCCTTAATGGTACGCAGCCAGGCAATATGACTGTAAAGTCCGTCAACCGAAAGCCCGACAAGTTCACAGTTCAATGCTTTGAACTCGGGCTGCATGGATGCAAAGGTCATGAATTCTGAAGTACATACCGGGGTAAAATCGGCCGGGTGACTGAAAAGGATGACCCATTTTCCCTGGTAATCTGATGGGAAATTGATATTTCCCTGGGTTGTTACAGCGGTAAACGCCGGAGCTGCTTCGCCGATCCTCGGCATGGCAATCATTTGTTTTTCTTCCATTTTTGTTGTTTTTAAAGGTGAATTGATATTAAACTGATTATTATATTAAAATTTGCTTTTCATTTTCAAGATCAGGTCGGCCCGGGAATGCCCTGAACCTTTTTTTCATATTAATGATATAACCTTTTATCCGTTTTGTTTCATTGTTTTTCTGTGAAAGCCATCCTGTTGTGGCTATTTCACGGATTCAAATTCTCCGATAATCTGAAGTTTGACATCCTCAATATGAAATCCGGGAATGGTATGATTTTTAAAATAGGTTTCAATGAGCTTTTGTAATTCCGGATCGGTGTAATCTTCAATTCTGTCCGATCCGGATGAATAAAGATGATGGTGGTTGTGCGTTGTGGCATCATATCTCATAATGTCACGATCGGTCTTCACTTTTTGGACCATTCCTTTTTGAACAAAAGTTTCCAGGGTTTTATAAATGGTACCTGTCGCAATATTGGGGTGGTTTTTCTTGATAAAATCAATGATGTTGTCTGCAGTAGGGTGGTTGTGCAGTTCGGTTACAGCCTCTAAAACTGCAATCCTCTGAGGGGTGATTCTCAATCCGGCTTCTGATAGCATGGCAGCGCCCAGCGTTAAATTAGTCATAAGAAAGATTATTAAAAAAGAATTATTCTTACAAAAAGATTTTGCAACGATAATGTATTTTTTTGATTTTTCATGAAAAAAATTAAAATTTCAGCGCCTCAAAACAGGATGTTGCCCAAATAGCGATTTAGAATTTTTTCTTATTTTTGTCAATTCCACTCTTGTCCCAATCGTTCCGGTGAAAAAAGGTATCGCAATATTTTTGTTTTTCTCTCTTACTGCCCCTGTCCTGATCAGCTATTTATGGTTAACTATGGATAAATGGACAAACCGCTGGGAAATTCAGCAATCGGTCCGTTCCGGCGCTTTGTTAAGGGATAAAAAGCTGGTGTTATTGGTTTTTTCGAAAAAAGAAGCCATGGAAAAACTCCGCTGGGAACACGACGGGGAATTTGAATATCAGGGATGGATGTATGATGTCGTTGAAACTGAAAATCAGGGTGATACCATTCGTTACCGCTGTTTTTTAGATCACCGGGAGACCAACCTGAATCATCAGATCCGGGCGATTGTTGCTAAAGTTGTCGGAAATCAGCCGCAAAACAAAGAAAACCAGAAACGGCTAAGTCATTTTTTTCAAATGTTTTTTCTACCTGCCCATGCCGGATGGAATAATCTCGATTATAACCGGGATTTTGAGTATTGTCCCCATGTTCCGTTCTCTGATTTATCTCTTTTTTTTAAACCACCGGTTCCTCCCCCCAGGATAAGTTAAACACAAGTTTTATCATCTCTTACCTCGTTCCCTCTTCAGGGAAGGGTTCTTTATTTTGTTTAACTTAATTCATGAAATAATGAAAAAAATTGTCATTATATATTTATTCTTAAGTATTTGGGCTACAGGCCTCCCACAGGTCGTGACAGTCAAAGATGGGCAGAACGATCAGCCCCTGGACCTGGTCACCATTACCAGTATCAGTCCCAAAGTGTTTGCCCTCACCAATGCTGAAGGTCAGGCCGATATTTCCGGATTTGCTGCGGCCGAGAAAATTGAGATCCGGTTGATTGGCTACCAAACGGTTGTTCTTGGTTATACCGATCTTCAAAAAAACAATTTCAGGGTTACCATGAACCAGACGGCGATCAATCTTGACCAGGTTGTTGTTTCGGCTACCCGGTGGGGCCAGAATGAGCGGGAAATCCCTTCAAAAATACTGATCATTTCGGCAAAAGATGTGATGCTTGAAAACCCGCAAACCACTGCCGATTTGTTAAGCGCTTCAGGGGAAGTATTTATTCAAAAGAGCCAGCAGGGCGGGGGTAGTCCGATGATCCGTGGTTTTGCCACAAACCGGTTGCTCTATACGGTTGATGGGGTCAGGATGAATACCGCCATCTTCAGGAGTGGTAACTTACAGAATGTCATTTCACTGGACCCTTTCTCCTTTGAGCGGGCTGAGGTGATCTTTGGACCTGTATCGCTTATTTACGGGAGCGACGCGATTGCCGGGGTGATGAGCTTTCAAACCCTGACGCCTCAATATTCGCTTACTTCCAAACCCCTTGTCAGCGGGAATGCCCTGGCTCGGTTTTCATCGGCAAACCATGAGATGACCGGCCATTTTGATGTCAATGTGGGATGGAAAAAATGGGCATTCATAACCAGTTTTTCCAACAATAACTTCGGCGATTTGCGGATGGGAAGTTATGGCCCTGACGACTATCTGCGACCCTGGTATGTGGAACGGGTTGACAGCGTCGACGTAGTGGTAACCAACGAAGATCAGAAGGTGCAGAAGCCCACCGGTTATTCACAGATTAACCTGATGCAGAAAATCAGCTATAAACCCAATGAGAATTGGGAGATCCAATATGGTTTTCATTATTCGATTACCACAGATTATTCGCGTTACGACCGGTTGATCCGTTCAAAAAAAGGGTTACCACGGAGTGCAGAATGGTACTATGGCCCTCAGGAATGGATGATGAACAACCTTACTGTCACAAACAGCGGGACCAATCCTGTTTATGACAGGATGACCATCCGATTGGCCTGGCAGTTGTTCGGAGAGAGCCGGGTAGATCGCGATTTTCAAAAAACCATGAGGTACCACCGGATGGAAAAGGTCAATGCTTACTCGGCAAATATCGATTTCACCAAGGAGCTGGGGCAGAAGCATACCTTTTTCTATGGGTTGGAGGTGGTCTGGGATGATGTACAATCCACGGGGCAGGATGAAGATATCTCGACGGGTGAAATGGTCACCGGTCCTTCCCGTTATCCTATGTCCACCTGGGCATCCTATGCTGCTTACCTGAGCTATCAGTTCAGGGTAACTCAAAAATTCCTGCTACAGGCCGGCGCCCGGTACAACTATTTTACATTGAATGCCTATTTTTCCAATAATCTTGAATTCTATCCTTTCCCCTTTTCCACAGCAAAGGTGAACAACGGCGCCCTGACGGGCAACCTGGGATTTGTTTACAACCCGGATGAAAAATGGTCGTTGATCGCCAATTTATCGACAGGGTTCCGCGCACCGAATGTTGATGACCTGGGAAAAGTTTTTGATTCCGAACCAGGGACAGTGACCGTTCCCAATCCCGACCTGAAGCCGGAATATGCCTATAATGCTGAAATAGGGATTGCAAAAGTATTCGGGAATGTTGTCAAGTTTGATATCACCGGCTATTATACCTATTTAAAAAATGCCATGGTCCGGCGCGATTTTACCCTGAACGGACTCGACAGCATTATATACGATGGGGAGATGTGTAAGGTTCAGGCAGTGCAAAATGCAGCATTTGCCAATGTATATGGTATTGAAGCCGGGCTCGAGGTAAAACTGCCAGTAGGTTTTGGGTTCTCTTCACAGTTTAATTATCAGAAGGGTGAAGAGGAGCTTGACGATGGGATAACCAGCCCGCTTCGTCATGCTGCCCCCTGGTTTGGGATTTCACATTTTACTTACATAGCCAATAAACTGGAACTGGACCTTTATGCGGTCTATAACGGGAAGATTGATTATAAAAACCTTCCGGAAGAAGAACGGGGCAAGGATTACCTTTATGCCAGGGATGCCGACGGAAATCCTTACTCGCCTTCATGGTACACATTAAACATCAAGGCGTTGTACCAACTCACCTCCAACCTGTCGGTCAGCGCCGGGGTCGAAAACCTTACCGATCAGCGTTATCGCCCTTATAGTTCCGGTATTGCAGGCCCGGGCAGAAATTACATCCTTGCATTAAGGGCAAGATTTTAAAAAAACCTGAAACAGGGACAAATGGATTAAGCCGTTTGTCCTTGTTTTGCATCCTTTTTTTTTATTTGTAAAAAGTGATACATAATGAACAAATGTTCATTATCTTTGCAGCGAACGATTAACTGAAACGATGTCGCCGCGAAATAAAACATTACGTAAAATTCTTAGTCCACCCATCATCAAGGGTTTTAAACCTTATGGGGGTGAACCCGTGGAGCAGGGGCGACCACTGGTTTATTTGTTGTTTGAAGAATATGAGGCGCTCCGGCTGTGTGATTATGACCTGTGCACCCAGCATCAGGCATCCCAGTTGATGTGTGTTTCAAGACCCACTTTTACGAGAATTTATGCCTCGGCGCTTCAAAAAATTGCGCGGGCTTTTGTGGAGGGCAGGCAAATAGTTGTTGAAGGGGGGAAAGTTTATTTTGACAGTGATTGGTACCGTTGCGGCGGTTGCCAGTGTTATTTTAACAATCCGGGAAAAGAGGATATTCATGCATGCCCTTTATGTGGCAATCAGCAGGTTTTCAGCATTGAATTTTCCCGTGAAATTGCGAATGGGCAAATGCAACAGGGTGAAAACCTGTGTATTTGTCCGCACTGTGGCCATGTCATGGCCCATCGGGTTGGCCTTCCCTGCAATCAACAGATTTGTCCGGAATGCAGGAACCGGATGATACGAAAGGGCAACCAGGGTTGCCGGAAATAAAATGTTTGTAATATGAATATTGCCATAGCTTCTGAAGGTAACACAATGGATTCTTGTCTGGGTTCAAGTTTTGGGCGCAGTTCATGGTTTGTTATTTATGATTGTGATACCAGGGATATAGAGTTTTTATCAAATCCGAATAAACATGCTGAACAGAACGCCGGGCTGGCTTCGGTCCAATTATTATCATCAAGAAATATAAAGAAAATTATTTCCGGGGAATTTGGGTTAAAGATCAAACCCCTGCTTGATAGTTTAAAAATTCAGATGATCGTGGTACATATGCCGGAGAAGAAGATTAAAGAAATACTTGAAATGTTAAATCATTAAAAAAGGAGGACGTTATGCCTGGATTTAATCAGACTGGCCCAATGGGCCAAGGCCCGATGACGGGTCGCAGAATGGGGCGTTGTACCAATTATGGGTCAGCCCCGAACAATCAACAGCCTGCTGAAAGCGATGGCTCAAACAACAACGGGAACCAGCCAATGGCCGGCAGCGGTTTTGGCCGGGGCCGCGGTTTCGGAAATGGTTGGGGCCGCGGTGGCTTTGGAATGGGACGGCAAAATCGTTTCAGGGGCGGTTTTTAATATTGAAAGCGAGAGGTTCATTAACCTCTCGCTTTTTTAACAATACATATCTGATAAAAACAATAAATAAAAATTTCAAGTTATGAATAAACGAATTGCTATTCCTTTGGAAAATGGTCTTTTATGCGCTCATTTTGGACATTGCCAGCAATTTGCAATTGTTGATGTGATCAACAATGCAATTGACAGTATTAAAGAAATTACCCCGCCGGAGCACCAACCCGGGTTGTATCCCCGATGGATTGCCCAACACGGAGTGACCGATGTAATTGCAGGCGGCATGGGGCAGCAGGCCATTCATCTATTTAACCAGCAACAGATCAACGTGTTTGTTGGAGCCCCCATCAAAGATCCAAAAGCGCTGACGCTGGATTTTTTATCGGATAACCTGACATTAAATGCCAATTACTGCGATCATTGACAGGATGTCAAGCGCTTCTAATCCCGTATGCTTTTTTGTCAAAAATAAATTGTTGATATGAATCAAGTTAAAATTGGAATCATCATCTGCGACCGGTACCATACCTGTGCAGGTGGAAAGTGCTTCCGTTCATTCCGGGAACGCTCAGGGGCTTTTTCAGTGTATAACGACAGCGAAGCCGAAATTGTGGCTTTTACCACCTGTGGCGGTTGTCCCGGGGGTAATATTGAATACGCCCCGGAAGAGATGAAAAAAAACGGGGTTACCCATATCCACTTCGCCACCGGCTTCCTGGTCGGATATCCACCGTGCCCCTATATGGAACATTTCGAAAAGTTTATCACTGAAAAATATGGAATGAAGGTGGTTTTTGGAACACATCCCATTCCACAGAAATACTTTTTGACACACGAAAAACTGGACACATGGAATACTTCGTTTCTGCAGGATTCCATACAACCGACCCTGACCGATACAGAGACCAGGTTGAAGTATGATTGACCACAGACCTTTGAAAATAGCCGTTGCCAGCGGAAAAGGGGGTACGGGAAAAACAATGGTCTCTACAAATCTTGCCGCATTGAGAAGTCAGTCCGGGTCTACATTACTGGTTGACCTGGATGTTGAAGAACCCAACGATTTTCTTTTTATCCCGGGGGAATTGGTACATGTTTCCGACCAGTTTAAGATGATCCCCGATTGGGACCAAAACCGGTGTACACTTTGCGGAATTTGCAGTAAAGTTTGTAAGTATCATGCTGTGATCCAATTGGGAACGTATATCGCTGTATTTAAAGAGCTTTGTCATGGTTGTTATGCCTGTTCGGAACTTTGCCCGGTGGAGGCGCTTCCCATGCATCCGTATAAAATGGGTACGATTTCAAAAAAAATATCCCAAAACCTGACTTTTCTTGAAAGCCGGTTGGAGATTGGGGAAGAACAGGCTGTTCCTTTAATCCATCAAACCCATAATCTGGTGGATAAAAATTATGCAGATTTTAAGGTACAGATATTCGATTGTCCCCCGGGGACCTCATGCCCGGTAGTCGCTGCTGTTAAAGATACCGATTTTGTTATACTGGTTACAGAACCAACCCCTTTCGGGCTGAACGACCTGAAACTTGCAGTTGAGACCATGAGGAAACTGGGAAAACCCGTCGGCGTTGTTATTAACAGGCACGGAATCGGAAATGATGATGTGGAGGTTTATTGCAGGCAGCAACAAATTCCCGTTCTGGCTAAAATTCCATTTTCAAGACAAATCGCAGAACTTTATTCCAATGGCAGTCTCGCCTATCAGGAAGTAGGATCCTTGGAATCTTCCCTGCAACAGATTTTTTCGTATATTCAAAATACCGTCAAGCCATGAACGAAATTGTAATCCTTTCAGGGAAGGGCGGAACGGGCAAAACTTCCATTACTGCGACATTGGCCATGTTAGCCGGAAGTGATGCGGTGATCGCCGATTGCGATGTGGATGCCGCAAATATGCACTTGTTGTTGAAACCAGATTTTGGTAAAGGCCATGATTTTTATAGTGGTGAACTGGCTGTTATCAACCAGGACCAATGTACCCGGTGTGGAATATGCGAAGAAAAATGCCGGTTTCATGCAATTTCATCACCGGGCGGACAATTTCAAGTAAACCCGATTGATTGTGAAGGTTGCGGGTATTGCGAAAAAGTTTGCCCTGCCCATGCCATTACTATGCAGGAACGGTTTTCAGGCAATCTATACATATCTCAAACAAAGGCCGGAAGTTTTATGGTCCATGCCCGGCTGGATATCGGAGCGGAAAATTCGGGAAAGCTGGTCGCCAGGGTAAAAAATGAGGCGAAATCGCTGGCAGTGGCTGAAAAAAAACAGTGGATCATTGTCGATGGTTCCCCCGGAATAGGTTGTCCGGTGATCTCTTCGCTTTCCGGGGCAACCTATGTCATTCTGGTGACAGAGCCTACCATGTCGGGGTTACATGACCTGAAACGCATCTATGCCGTAATTAAAAAATTCAGGATCAAAGCTGGCTGCATTATCAATAAGTACGACCTGAACGCAAACAAAACGAACGAAATAAAACGTTTTCTCGACGAAGCTGAGATTTTACACCTGGCTGATATCCCTTATGATATTCTTTTTACACAGGCCATGGTCGAAGGGAAAACCATAATCGAAATCCAATCGCCTTATAAACCTGTGTTTCAGCAAATCTGGAGCAAATTATCCGAACAGTTAAACCATAAAAAACAGTAACATGAAAATTGCATTTACATCATCAGGAAAAACCTGGGATTCAATCATCGATCCTCGCTTCGGAAGAACAGAGTATATCGCTCTTTACAATGAGGAAAATGAGGAACTTAATTTTGTTGATAACACCTCTGTAAAAAATGATGCTCATGGAGCTGGTACGGCCACCGCCCAGAAAATATTTGAACTGAAGCCCGATGTCCTTATTACCGGAAATGGGCCGGGAGAAACGGCAACAACTGCCTTAAAACATGTAAAGATGAAAATTTATTTCAAAGCCAATGATATGACACTGAAGCAGGCATATGAAGAATATAAGAATGGCAACCTTCCGGAAATAAAATAATGGTGAATGGCCATCATTATGATACTAAAAAAAAGAATTTGGTCAGTTAATAAGACATCGTGAACCCCATTTTAGCTCACTTTTAAACAGTTGAAATTCTGGTTCAACGAATTGCAGTCGTTCAGTAAAAAATTTGAGAAATGACCGTATTGGAACAGCTGGTTTTTGGTCCCGTCCCTTCCCGCCGCCTTGGCCGGAGTATCGGTATAAATAACATCCCACATAAGATTTGTTCCTATTCCTGCGCTTACTGCCAGATTGGCAAGGCAGTCAGGATGCAGGTGAAACGACAGCCATTCTTTCTTCCGGAAGCAATAATCAGCCAGGTGCAGCAAAAATTAGCCGGGTTGAATGCTTCTGATTATCCCGACTATCTTACCCTGGTCCCTGATGGCGAACCTACGCTTGATATCCTTTTGGGTGAGCTCATTGCAAAATTGAAAACTTTTGGTATTCCGGTTGCAGTGATCACCAACAGTTCGCTGTTGGATGTAAACGATGTTCAGGATGCGCTGATGCAGGCCGATTATATCTCACTGAAAATGGATACGGTGGATCCTTTGGCCTGGAAGCATATCAATAAACCACATAAAGAGTTAAATATCAACTCAATACTACAGTCTGTGCTGGCTTTTTCGAAACGATTTAAAGGGGAGCTTGTCACAGAGTCGATGCTGATTAAAGGAGAAAATGATTCCGGGGATCAATTATCAGTCCTTGCAGATTTTCTTCAGCAGGTGAAACCAAAAATTGCCTATATTGCCATTCCTCCCCGTCCTCCGGCATTTGAGAATACTTATCCTGCCGATGAAACTGCCGTAACCCTGGCGTATGATATTTTCACCCGTCGCGGTTTATCGGCCGAACTCCTTACCGGATATGAAGGAAATGCATTTGCATCATCGGGAAATTTCATCGATGATATTTTAAGCATCACCGCAGTCCATCCCATGCGCAAGGATGCCGTACTGGAATTAATGGCGCACGCCAATGCAACCGAAATGGATTTGGAACAGTTGGTCAACAAGGGTTTAATAAAACGTATTTCCTTTAGTGGCCAGGATTTTTATTTACGGAAGTTTAATAATTACAAAAACATTGAAAAATGAAACGAGAAAAAAAATTATATCCCGAATCGGGCGTAGAATTATCCCCGTTCACAGCAAGCAATTATGATATGCTGATGAACACCGTCTCCTTTGGGGCATATGGTAAATTCATCCGTAAGGCCATCGACGGGATCGGGATTAAAGCAACAGATTCAATTATCGATCTGGGCTGCGGGACCGGCCGTAATGCAGCCCTGATGGTCAATTACTTGGGGGAAACAGGAAAAATTACCGGAATTGACCTTTCCACCATCATGCAAAAACAGTTTGAAGCCCGTTTTGCAGGTGAAAAACGGGCAACCTTCCGACAACAACGGATCGATGTCCCTTTCGACCTGGGCGAGAAGGCCGATGTTATTTTTATAAGTTTTGTACTTCACGGTTTTCCTCAGCAAGTGCGGGAGGTTATCCTTGAAAACGTAAAAAACCATCTGAAACCCGACGGCGTTTTTGCCATCCTTGATTTTGCAGAGTTTGAAATGGCAAAAATGCCAGCCCTCCATCGCTGGGTTTTTACAACCTTCGAATGTCCCTATGCGTTTGATTTTGTGGAGCGCGACTGGAAAAAAATCCTGGGATCAAAGGGATTCGATAGCCCATCTGAAAAATTGTATTTTAAAAATTATATCCGGTTGTTAAAAGTAACCATAGGAGGATAAAATGGCTGGTTTTATTCATCTGTATACAGGCAACGGCAAAGGGAAGACCACTGCCGCCATGGGATTGGCCATCCGGGCGGTTGGCGCGGGCAAGAAAGTGTTCATGGCCCAGTTTGTCAAAGGGATGCATTATTCAGAGCTGGATGCCTTGAAAAATATTGAGGCGATAGAACTGAAACAATATGGATTGGATTGTTTTATTGTGAATACGCCAACCCAAAAGGATATCGATGCTGCCCGAAAAGGGCTCGCAGATGTTGCAGCCATCATCGATCAAGGAAGGTACGATCTTGTGGTACTTGATGAAATTTGTATTGCATTATATTATAAATTATTTGATGTTGAGGATGTTATCAAAATCCTTACAAATAAACCGGCCGAAATGGAGATTGTTCTGACCGGGCGTTATGCCCCATCGCCATTGTATGAAATTGCCGACTTAGTCACAGAGATGACAGAGATCAAGCATTATTATCAGAAAGGGGTTGAAGGCCGGAAAGGAATTGAATTTTAACATTAAAAACGATAGGAATGAAAACAACAGATGTATTAATTGTCGGTGGAAGCGCCGCCGGCATGGTGACTGCTTTAACAGGAAAGGCCCATTGGGCTGACAAAGAATTTATCATTGTCAAAAAGCAAAAAGAGGTAATGGTCCCATGCGGGATCCCTTATATTTTCGGGACGCTCGAAACCAGTGACAAAAACATCATGCCCGTGGATGCATCGATGAAAGCCAATGGAATTGAATCTATTGTAGATGAAGTGGTTGAGATCAATTCCGAAGAAAAGTTTGTCACTTTTAAAAGTGGTGAAAAAATAGGTTATCATAAGTTGGTCCTTGCAACCGGATCAACTCCTGTAAAACCCCGCTGGTTGCAGGGATCCGATCTTGAAAATGTATTTGTAATACCCAAAGACAAAGAATATCTTGATATCATGAGGGAAAAGCTCGGGCATGCAAAAAAAATCGCAGTCATCGGAGCTGGTTTCATCGGTGTTGAATTGTCGGATGAGTTAAATAAACATGGGTATCAGGTTACCTTGATAGAAAAATTGCCTCAAATCCTGAACCTTGCATTTGATGAAGAGCTTTCGGTTAAAATTCATGAAATGCTTGTCTCCAGGGGCGTTAACGTCATTACCGGAGTTGGCATCAGCAAAGTTACCGGGAGCAACCAGGTGGAAGCCGTTGAACTTGAGAATGGGGAAAAACTCTCCATGGATGCCGTCATTTTGTCAATCGGATATAAGCCCGACAGCGCATTGGCAAAGAAGTCGGGAATTTACGTCGATGAGGACAATTTCATTGCCGTTGACGAGTATATGCGTACCCATGTCAAAGATGTGTTTGCAGTGGGCGATTGTGCCCAGAAACGCGATTTTGTTACCCGTCGCAGGGTTCCGACCATGCTGGCATCAACGGCATGTGCCGAGGCCCGGATTGCCGGTATGAACCTTTTCAATCTTCAGGTGGTCAAGACCTTCAGCGGAACCATTGCCATTTATTCAACCTGTATTGGCAGTACAGGCTTTGGAACGGCAGGTGTGACCGAACAACGGGCAAAACTTGAGGGTATTGAAACCATCACAGGGTTATACGAAGGTGTTGACCGCCATCCCGGGAATTTGCCGGGCGCCCAAAAACAGATAGTGAAATTGATCGCTGCCAGTAATTCCGGGGTAATCATTGGCGGTGAGGTTATAGGTGGAACAGAAGCGGGCGAGTTGACCAATGTCATTGGTTTGGCCCTTCAGAACCGGATGTCGATAAATTCGTTCCTGACCATGCAAATCGGGACACACCCTTGTTTGACCGCCTCGCCCGCAGCTTATCCGCTGATCAAAGCCGCAGAGATGATCGCCATTCAAATGTTAAATAACCTGAAAAGGCGTTGATTAGGGAAATAATTTCCCGTTTTTTTATAAAACGTTTCCGAACGTGATCCCGAAATAGGCCATTCGTGGCATCATGGGCCCATAAATGTACCCCGGGTCGCGGTCCATTCCGATATCGAAGTCATTCTGGTAGGAGTTGAGGATGTTTTTCATCCCCGCGTACAACTGCAGGGAGGCTCCGTTGAGGGGGATGGAGTAACTCACCTTTAGCCCCCAGTCGAAGAAACAGCCCGAAGTTTTTAACGTGCCCACGTTTGGCTCGGGTTGGTCGGGGCCGAAATAGGGGACAAGCATGGGGCCGGTATAATTCAGGGAGGAGGAGATGGTGGCACGACGGAACGGTTCCCAGTCGAAGGTAAGATATCCATACGTTGCCGGGGCCCTGAAAAACCGTTTTTCATCAAATGCCTGAGGCGCCTCATACATGCTTTTTTGCCAGGTAAAGCCCGATGAGATGGTGATTTTTTTTGCCGGGACGATATCGGCCTGCAGGTTCACCCCATATACATAAGCGCCCTGAGATGCATTGTAGCGGGTGTAGATCACCGTACCGGTCGAATCGGGGAGGCTGTATTCCATGGTAAAAGGGTTTTTTAGTAACGTATAAAAGCCTTCCGCCTGAAAATTAACAGCGGTGGCGTCCCATTTTTTACTGTAATCCAGCGATACCATAACGCTGTGGCTGGTTTCCTGTGTCAATCCGGGTGCGTTCTCATGAATCACCCGGCGCGAACCGGAGGTTTCAATATGCAGGTCTTCGTCAAATATTTGCGGTGCCCGGTATCCCTGGGCGTAGCTTATCCTTGCCTGCAGATACTTCCCGATCGGGATCATTACATTGATACGGGGAATCCAGACCCCCTGGGAGGTTATGTCGGAGGTGCCCGAATGGTCATTGATGCTATAGTTGTCGTATCGTAAACCCACGGATCCGGTTATTCTTTTCCATCTATGTTCATACTGTGCAAAAACCCCCAGGGTATTGACCGACTGGTCGGCAACCAATGTATTGTCGGTATGTGGTATGCTTTTAATCGTATCGTTAACAATAACAGCATGTTCATAATCGGGATAGCCCAACTTGGTATCCTTCAGGGAACTCCCCTGGTCCTCAACGCCAACGGTTAATGAACTGTGGTTAAATTTTGCCAGATACTGCATTCCGGCTACCCATGTGAAATCGGTTGTGGTACCGTAATCTTTCAACGATTGGTTTGCCCCGTAATAGGAATCCCGGTTAACATTCTGTCCCGATACATAAACCGTCAGCACATCCTGTTTTCTGAAATAGGTTTGCGATGATAAGGCGCCATTGAAAATATTGTGGGTTACCGCTTCGGTAATATCGGTTTCATGGGGAAGGAGGTCAAATTTGTTGCCTCCCCGGCGGTCTTCATGGATCACAAAAAAATCGCCGGTGAGTTTGCTGCGTCCCCCAAAGCGATGATAGAGCCTGGTACCGGCTGTAAGGTTCCAGAGTTCCGGAATTTCCGAAAAACCATCATCGTTGGCATCAAAAGGTTTACGGTCCCGATAGAAACTAAACAAACTAAGTCCGGATTTTTGGTCGTTCGATACGACCGAACCATTCATATGGATGGTATATTCGGAAGAGGGCGCGCTTGCCCCTTTGATCCCCATTCCGGCCGATCCCGCTGAAATGCCAAATTCGTAAGCGTTTTTCGATGGTTCATCCACAATGAGATTGATTGTCCCTGCTATGGCATTGCTTCCATAAAGCACAGAACCGCCCCCTTTTACTATCTCTATCTTACGGATCATTGAAGTTGGAATGAGTTCCAGGCCATACACCGAAGCAAGCCCGCTAAAAACGGCCCGGCCATCGATCAGTATCTGTGAATAGGATCCCTCCATGCCGTTCATCCGGACCTGGTTGAAACCACAATTCTGACAATTGTTCTCAGTGCGGATACCCGGACAAAAGTTTAGGCCTTCACTTACGGTTACAGCTTGTGCTATATCAAAAAGTTTAGGGGAGATCGTGCCAACAGATACCACCGATTCTTTCCGGTCACGGGCATTCCGGTCGCCGGTCACAACAATTTCATCCAACCCCAGGGGGTCTTTCGTAAGAGAAAAATTGACCTCCAGGGTTTGTCCGGATTTGATCTCAACCTGCTTTTCTTCGGTTGAGAAGCCAATGGCCTGTGCCCTTAGGGTATGTTTCCCCGCAGGGAGGTTGATCAGGAGATAATGGCCGGTTTCGTCGGTGGTTGTACCAGTGGAAGTCCCTTTTATCATCAGGTTGACAAATGGCAGGTGCTCGTTGCCACAGGTGACATGACCGAAAATGTTGGCATCGGTCTTTTTTTGTTGACTGTGCCCGCTTAGGGCAAATATTATTAAGATTAACAATAGTAGGATTGTTTTTTTCATAATATTTCTTCTTAGGAATGATAATTGAATTGGAAAACAATTACCCCGTGCGCAGTTTATGGATCAGGATGTACGACTGGCTGCAAAAAGGAAAGCGGGGAAAAAGATATTTTTTTATAAGATGCAGTTATACCGGTATAAACAGAAGCTCAGTACTTGCAAACCTGTTCAGGACCAGTAACATCAGGTAAAAAAGGGAGGGGATCTCAGTGACCGGGATAACAGAAAATGAGAACAGGTAGCGGAAAATAACGGTAAACTGACCGTATAAGCGCTTCCGGTGGGGTAACTGGCGCAATCGGTTAAAAATGGATTGGCGTCAGAAGCCCACGAAGAAAGGACATTGATCAATACCAGTTCTTCAGGGGTATGTTCATGCGATGGGCCTGGTTTATCGCGCTGGTCCGGAAATTTATAGAAATGAGAGTGGACAATGGCCACCCCGTTGATAAAATGGGTGTGGATAAAAAGAAACGTACTGCTGTAATAAAGCAGAAAGAGAATCAATAAAAGCCAACCCAGGGGCTTCTTCACCAAGCGTTTCATTTTAAAATGTGGAACAAAAGTAATGTTTTTTCATCAAAGTATCACACGATACCTGTCTGGGGCCACTAAAAATTCTTTGGCGCAACCCTTGAATCGGTGGTGGACTTTCGTATCTTTACTCAGAAAAAGTTTATTTTGTAACCTAAAATGTAAAGATTATCTGGGAGATATACTTCATCTTAATGAAAAAGCAAGGCATTTTTCGTTTAGATGCAGTTATACCGGGGGTTTTGAATTAACTGTTATTGCAAACCTGATTTCGATCGGTATAACAAACCCATCCTCCTTTTTATGAACAATTCAGGTAAAAATGGGACAATGGACGAAATCGTAAAAATTCTGGTTATTGACGATAACCCGCAACTTATTTTATTAATCAGGAGTTTGTTGTCGGGTGAAAACTGTCTGATTTATGAAGCCGGAAATGGAGTGTTGGGTCTTGAGATGGTACATAAGCATATGCCCGATCTGGTATTGCTCGACGTTATGATGCCCGGTATGGATGGTTTTGAAGTGTGCGGCAAGATCAAATCTGACCCTGTGGCCCGGGAAGTTATTGTTGTTATGGTATCGGCCATTGCCACCGGGAGCGAAGAACAGTCGGGCATACTGGAAAACTGTGCCGATGGTTACATCGTGCTCCCCATTACAAACCGTGAGTTTACCGCCCGTATCAGGGCTTTTTTGCGGATGATAAGAACTGAAAAAAACCTGCGTTATAACCGGGAAATTTTTAAAGACATTTTTGAAACAGTACACGATGGGATTTTTTATATAACTCTTACCGGGAAAGTTCTTACAGTTAATGCATCTCTTGAAAAAATCCTCGGAATGGCAAGGGAAGAAATGGTAAGCAGCAACCTTCTTTCCTTATCGCGACGATTGCTGAAAAATACTGAATTTCAGGCTGTTGTTCAGGTTTATCGCAATTTTTTAAGGGGGGAGGGGGTGAACCCTTTTCATGTGGTGTACCGGGATAAAATATTGAATATTAAACCTGTTTATAATCAAAGCAATCAACGTTTTACCATTGTAGTCCAAGATATTACCGCTCTCATTGCGGCACAAAAATCGCTCGCGGAGTTGAATAACACCCTTGAAAACCGGGTAGCTGAACGTACCGTAGAACTTCAGGCAATCAACAAGGAACTGGAAGCTTTTTCTTATTCTGTTTCCCACGACCTGCGCACACCCTTAAGGGCCATTGATGGTTTTACCCGGATTTTTCAGGAAACCCATACTGCTTCAATCGACCAGGAGGGCATGAAACTGATCGGTTTGATCCATGAGAACACGATCAGCATGGGGCAGCTCATCGACGATATACTCGCATTTTCCCGGCTGACCAGGCGCGAAGTCAATTTCAGGCAGATCAATATGGCAGAACTGGTGCATGAAGTGTTCCTGGAATTGGCCTCTCCGGAGATGCAAAAGATCATCCGGTTTACGGTTAAGGCTATCCCTCCCGCAGTTGGTGACCTGCCTATGGTCAGGCAACTGTGGAGGAACCTGATCGGGAATGCCATTAAATTTTCTTCGCCGGTGCCAAAACCGGAAATCGAGATCAGCAGTTATCCGGATGATTCCAAAACAGTCTATTCCATCAGGGACAATGGCGTAGGATTCAATATGCACTATGCCCATAAGTTGTTTGATATTTTCCAGCGGCTGCACCCTTCCTCAAAATTTGAAGGTACGGGTTTGGGGCTGGCCATTGTTCAAAGGATTGTATTGCGGCATCATGGTTATATCCGGGCCGAAGGAAAAGAAGGGGAAGGGGCAATTTTTTATTTTACCTTAGCAGCTAATAACCAAACCGGCGAGAACCTATGATAGAACAACTGCGTATCCTGATCGTCGAAGATCTGGCTTCGGATGTGGAACTCCTCAAACGGGAGATTGCAAAAAGAGGGATCATCTTTGAATCCCGTGTAGTTGAGCTTGAACAGGAATTTGTGGATGCCTTGCACAGTTTCCAGCCCGAAATTGTATTGTCCGATTATTCCCTGCCCCGGTTCAACGGAATGAACGCACTGAAACTTTGCAATGAACTGACCCCCTTTGTGCCATTTATTCTTATCACGGGTTCCATTAACGAAGAGACTGCCGTAAAGTGTATGCATGAGGGGGCGGATGATTATATCCTTAAAGACAACCTCACCCGGGTTGGACCGGCCATCCTTTCTGCCATCGACAGAAAAGCCACCCTGAAGTCAAAAATGGAAGCGGAGAAGGCGTTAAGGGAAAGTGAAGCAAAATACAGGGAAATTTTTGAAAACATCCAGGATGTTTTTTATCGGGTCGATACGCAAGGTAAAATAATAGAGATCAGCCCTTCCATCATCCGTTATTCCGGCTATACAAGGGAAGAATTGATCGGTAAGCCGGTAGTGGAAGTATATTACTCTTCCGATGAAAGAAACCGGATGCTTAATGAGTTACAAAAAAGCGGAAAGCTGATCGATTATGATATCCGGTTAAAGACCAAAGACGGACAGATAAAATGGGGCTCCTTAAACATTCACTTTTTATTTGATCAGCAGGGAAACCCAACCGGAATTGAAGGTTCATTGCGCGATGTCACTGAACGAAAGCGGATGGAGATGGTCATCAAACAGAGTGAAGAAAATTACCGGCAACTTTCGGATGCCACTTTTGAAGCCATCTTTATTTCCGAAAATGGGATTTGTATCGGACAAAATTCAACGGCCGAAAGGATGTTCGGTTACACCCTGGACGAAGCATTAGGCCATTATGGAACGGATTGGATCCATCCCGGTTACTGGGAAACCGTCATGAACAACATGCTCTCGGGCGCGGAAAAACCCTACGAAGTTGTTGCCCTGAGAAAGGACGGTACCACCTTCCCGTGCGAAATTCAGGCCCGGATGACAAAAGTTGAAGACAGGCACATCCGTTTTACGGTGCTTAGGGATATTACCGATCGGAAAAGAGCGGAAGATATCAAGCAGGTTCTGTATAATATTGCCAGCGCCACATTTTCAACAGTTGATGTTGAAGGGCTTATCGATATCATTCAACATGAGTTGGGAAAGCTCATCGATACCAGTAATTTTTATGTCGCTTTTTATGATGAGGACAAAGATCTGCTGCGTTCTCATTATTGGAAAGACCAGATTGATACCATTCAGACCTGGCTTGCAGAGAAGTCATTGACCGGAATTATCATCCGTAAAAACAAGTCGTTGCTTCTGAAGAAACAGGAAGTGTTGGACATGCAATCGAGGGGGGAAATCGGTTTTGTCGGCCCGGTTGCTGAATGCTGGCTTGGCGTTCCATTACATAAAGATGAGAAGGTTATCGGGGCTTTTGTTATCCAAAGTTATACCGATCCGCAGGCCTATTCCATCAGGGATGCCGAGATGCTCGAATTTGTATCCCATCAGATCAGTATCTCCCTGCAACGCAAAAAAGCAGAACAGGATTTATATGCGGCAATGGAGAAAGCCCGGGAGTCGGACCGGCTGAAATCGGTGTTCCTTGCAAACATATCGCACGAAATCAGGACTCCGATGAATGCCATTCTCGGTTTTACCGAACTGCTTCGGGAGCCCGGGAATGAGCCCGACGCTGTGAGCCGGTATACAGAAATCATCAGTAATTCGGGAAAAAGGCTGATGCATATCATTGATGATATTATCGACCTGTCGAAATTAGAGGCAAAACAGGTCCATATTTCAATATCTCCCTGTGATGTGCCTGGTTTGTTGAAATCCATTATAGAAACCTTCCGGGGATCGGTTCTTTTACAAAAGAAACCGGAAATCGCTCTTTTACTGACACTTCCGGAGGAAAATGCAATCCCGGTCATTGCCACGGATCCACTCAGGTTACAACAGGTTTTAGATAACCTGATTACAAACGCGGTAAAATATTCTAATTCCGGCATCATTGAAACCGGGGTCAGGGTTTTGACAACCCATGGAACACAGTATCTTGAATTTTTTGTAAAAGATATGGGTGTGGGAATCCCTTCGGATAAACTGGCGCTCATCTTTGAACGGTTTCGCCAGGTAGATGAATTTGGTTATCATGAGGGGGCCGGATTGGGCCTGAGTATTTCAAAGGCGTTGGTTGAACTCCTTGGAGGTGAAATCCATGTGACTTCAGAATTGGGAAAAGGGACTACCTTCCTGTTTACAATCCCCTTGGTAACTGCCGCTTCTTCCGGTTTTTAAAAGGCATGATACGGTGGTGCCATAGCCATAATTACTGCTGATTTCGAGTTTTCCACCGATCCGTGAAATCAACTCCTGGCATAGCATTAATCCCAATCCCGTGCCGCTCTCTTTGTGGGTTTTTTCACCAAAATGATTTTTGTCGAAGATTGCTCTTATCTTTTCTTCTGTCATTCCGATGCCGGAATCTGTTATACGGAGGCAGATTATTTCCGGCCCGCTCTCTGCATCGATCTTAATCAGTCCGTCACGGGGGGTGAATTTGAGGGCGTTTGTCAGTATGTTCCTCAGTATTGTATGAAGAATGTTTTCGTCCGTGATTAGGGTCATTCCGGGCTCTATGGCAATTTGAACCGGGATATTTTTCGCCTCTGCCATCTCTTTGAATAAATCAACAAGGTTGGAAGCAAATAATTTCAGGTCAATTTCTTTGGGCGTATTATGAAAATGACCAATCTGTAACCGCGACCAATCAAGGAGGTTTAACAATAAGTCGAAAATCTTCTTTGCCGAGGCATTGATAATTGCCAGGTAGTGTTTTATCTCTTCCTGGTTGAAATTCCTGTTATCCTGAATGAGCAGTTCTGAAAAATTCAACAATGAGTTAAATGGATTTTTCAGGTCGTGGGCTATGATGGAGAACATTTTATCCTGATCCTGTTCTTTGGTTAACAGGGTGTCGATCTTTGACTTCATGCTCTCTTCAGTCTCCCGGAAAGGGGTGATATCGTTTAAAGAGATGATCCATCCCTTTTGTCCTTCTATCAGCACTTCAGTCTGCTTCATCTGGACCGTTAGGATCTCCTTATCCAGGGTGATATCAATGGTTGTGTTTTCACCATCGATCATGGGCATGCCAAAATTTAAATTAAGGAGCTGGGTGGTTTTCTTCGCGAAAAAACGTTCGCTGGCCTTATTGGCAAAAATAATTTTTCCTTCGGCGTTGACCATTAATATCCCTTCGTTGCTGTTTTGCAGCATGGTCCGAAATTGCTTTTCTGCAATCCGAAGTTGATTGATGGTTTTTTTATGCCTCACAAATGCCCGTATCCGTGCGGAAAGCTCCCTGTTGGGAATGGGAAGGATGATGTAACCGTCAGCTCCCAGTTCCAGCCCCTGCGATTGGTCCATTGATTCTACAAACGCTGAAGAGATCATAATCACCATGCAATTCTTTGCTGATGGCATGGCCCGGATGGTTTTAAGAAGTTCGAACCCATTGATGTCGGGCAGGTTGACATCCAGAAGTATCATTTCGGGAGGGTCCGATTCGATATGGACCAATCCTTCCTGACCGGTAAAAGCCTGATCAATGGAAAAATTCAGGGAGATGAGTATCTTTTTAATAATATTATTTTGCTCCTGGTTGTCATCGATGATCAGGATTGAAAAGGGTTCCTGGTTGAACATGGTGGTTTCCATCACAAGCGGTGATTAAATAAGCTGTCAAGCCGGTCAATCTCCCCGGCCGATATTTGATGCGGGTGACCGGAAATGATCCCTGTTACATCGCGAAATGGCCTTCCGTTATGCTTGCCCCGCCAAGAAGAGAGGTTGTGGCTGAAGTGAATAATCCGGCGATCTCTTTTTGTTTGATATAGGAAGTTAATCCGAAATGTTTTGCCTGTCCCTGTGGCGCCGGAAACAAGAATGATGGAATCGCGGAAAAATCCTCCGCTGCACATCCGGTCGAGATCTTCGCTTCCTGAAGTAATACGGATGTTGGAAGATTTTTGTTTCAGTTCGATGGCCGAAAGGGGAAGGAGGATGATCCCTGTTTCTGATTGTATCGTAAAAGGATATTCCCCTTTATGGTGGGATGTTCCCCGGTATTTTAAGATTTCGATGGTGCGCCGGCGTTTTTCATCCTCTAATATGTTTCTGAGGATGATTACATTATCTGCAACAAACTCCTCAATACCAAACCTGGCAATTTCGCCATATTCCTGGGTGCGTTCGGAGGTAAGCACGGCTGTAACATGTAAACTTTTCAGAGCTACAGCAATCCGGAATAATTCCTGCCGGATATTTGCAGTATCGGAAAACTGATTGAATATGGCGCCCAATGAATCCATCGAAACCCGCAGTGCGCCTATTCTTCCAATGGTGTATTCAATCCTGGCCATCAGCGCCCCGAGATCATATGAGCCAACAACAATGGGCGCATGAAACTAAGGTTGTTCGCCCTTCCGGTAATCCTCCATGCGATATATGGTCAAATCCGGGGATTCCGGTGAGAATCTTTTGAATTTGTTTGTTTTCCATAGGTGTTAGTTTTTATAGTCTCCGGTAATGATTTCAAGATGCTGTAAAACTTTTTCCCGCTCCGATAAATCGCCGATAAGCCTGCGGAGAGGGGGGGGTAAGCTTTTTATCAATGTTGGTGTCGCTATGATCTTTTCTTGTTCCGCAATCTCCGGATGTTCCAGAACATCAATAATATCAAGTTTATAGGTATTCCCAAATTCCGCTTCACAAATTTTCCTGATATTGAAAATGGCAGCCATTGACCGTGAGGTATGACCGGTTATAAAAAGCTTTACGTGGATTGTTTTTGTCTCCATAGGATTAATATGATTTTTGACAATAAAAATTAAGCAGGTTCCCCATAAGGTTTATCAAAATATATCTCGACTCTTCAAGAATAATTTTTGCTGCTTTGGGATTCGTTTTGCCGATCTGGCTGGCAATTGTATGACGATGGATCCCGATGATATCTTTTGCATCTGCCTTTAGGAAACCGAGGGTATCCGACAAGTGCACAATCCTGTCGTTGAGTTGATGGTCGACTTTATAAAATCTTTCATTAAGCGCATCTTCGATTAATTTGTTATACTCTTTCAGGATGTTCTGATACGATTCCGGAAACTGTATTTTCAGGGGGGCAGCGTCAAACAGGGCAGCCGTTGCAGGCGCTTTTTGTTGGCTGAGGTCTTTAAAAGTGGCCATCTCCCGGTCCGAAGCGGATTGGTCTTCAAGTTCACGTGATAAGGAAAACGCCCTGCGGATGGATGCCATCAGTTCCGTGTTGCTGAAAGGCCGGCTTAGAAAATCAATGGCTCCTGCTGTAAAACCCTGGTTACGTCCCGTTTCGGTTATTCTGATTCCCGACATAAGAATGACAGGGATGGCCGAATATTGCTTATCCTGTTTAATTGCTTTGCAGATTTCCGTGCCAGGAATATCGGGTAGCATTACATCGAGCAGGACCAGGTCGGGAAGTTTGCTTTTTTATTGTTGGAAAGTCTCTGCTGCACAATGTGCCAGATCTATCGAAAACCCGTTTTTTTCAAGAAGGAATTTAATGTTTGCAGCTGTGGTCAAATCGTCATCAACAATCAGAATCTTTAACGTGTCAGCCATAGAGTAATTAATTTCCCATTGGTCTTTCTTGTTTAAACAAATCAATTCCACCAGCGTTTTCCCCGCTGTGTATGGTACAGCGGAAGGATTCATCCATCAGGGTACGTAAGCTTTTCGGGTGGATGTACTTCGCAGAGACGATAACGGAGTTGTCTTCGTTGACCCTGACCTTTCCGTAATTGTAAACAAATCCTTTTCCGATGGGATTTTCTATCAGCGCCGACTTCGAAAAGACCACAAAAGCCATTTTATTCCTAATGGCCCCCGGTGCAAAATATTCCCAGGTATCGATTACAATGGAGGCAGTGGCTTCAGGGATGGCGCCTTGGGACTGTAGTGCTGTATCCCATTTACACTGTGAATAATGCATCACCACCCGGACCTGTTCTCCGGAATTCAGCGCCAGCATCAGGTCGCTGAAATTGTTTATCCGGATCGTTTGGGAATGCACTGTTTCCGAAAGAAGAAGGATCAAAAAAAAGGAAAGAGATTTTAAATTCAGCATACGATCTTGTAATGAGGCCAGGACAAATGTAACAATTTATTCAAATCAACCTGATTTCAGTACCGAAGGTTTTTCCGGTTGTCCCAGGTGTATTCCACCGGGCCCCCTGAATTTCGCTTCCGGATCATAGCGGATGCCTAATTTCTTCAGCAATGGTTCCACATCTACCTGGTGCAACTGGATGCCCAGGTCCCAGGGAGGATATCCGAGTACCAGTCCGGTCAACTCTTCATATGTTAAAACCGGTATTCCGTAGCCCTCCGTATCATAGGTTTTTCCTTCCATTTCGCTCAGGACATATTGCCACCGGTCAAGAAAGAAGGTGCAGCCCGGGCAGTTTGCAATGATCAGGTCGGGATGATAGGGTTCCATGGATTCAAATTTCTTTTTGGAGTTGGTCAGGGAGTAACCCCGGTTTTCCTTGATCAGGTATTGTCTGAAACCAAATCCACAGCAATGTCTCCGTTCCGGGTAATCGACCTTTTCTCCTCCCCAGGCATCGATTAATCCGGCCAGGACATAAGGATATTCAGCGCCGCCGATCCCTTTTTTGGGAAAAATTTTAGCATAATGACATCCGATGTGGTCAACAATTTTCAGTGGGGCGCCTGTTGCGGGATTGATCAGCCGGAGTTTTGCCCGGGCGGCAATTTCATTCCGGAATTTGTAGATGATATCGCTGGTATGGACGAG
>DYSO01000027.1:0-4630 GCA_020718225.1 Draconibacterium orientale
CTGGGTTCAGAACGTCGCGAGACAGTTCGGTCCCTATCTGTTGTGGGCGTTGGAAACTTGAGGGCACCTGACTCTAGTACGAGAGGACCGAGTTGGACAGACCGCTAGTGCATCTGTTGTGGCGCCAGCTGCATCGCAGAGTAGCTACGTCTGGATGAGATAAGCGCTGAAAGCATCTAAGCGCGAAACTCAGCCCAAGATGAGGTTTCCTTTAAGGGTCGTCATAGATCATGACGTTGATAGGCTGCAGGTCTAAAGGCAGTAATGTCAAAGCCGAGCAGTACTAATTACCCGTAAGCTTTCTTCAATGACAAACTTTTAATTAATTGTTGTGTTTTCTTTCTCTAAATGTCTTTATGAGATTGTTTGAGCAATACGCCGTATTGTACAAACTCCGATCTTACGGTGACTATAGCAGTGGTGTTCACCTCTTCCCTTTCCGAACAGAGTCGTTAAGCCCACTAGCGCAGATGGTACTGCAGTCTTTGTGGTAGAGTATGTCGTTGCCGATCTTTTTTAAAAACCCAGCCTTTAACGCTGGGTTTTTTTTTGCCTAAAACCATCATGGCTTTTTTCCTTATCTTTACACCAAAATCTGACCCTGTAGAATGCCCCCTAAAATCACCATCCTCCCCTTCCTTTACCTCCTTCTGGCATTGAACCCACTGGCTTCCTCAAATACCATCTACGATTCCATTTCCAAAAAATCCGATTCCACCCAGGTCTCCTTCTTCTATAACGACTTTGAAAAACTGGGAAGCCTGAACCTTCATGCCAACGACACAGCCACCTCCGGATTCCAGAATTATGACAAACTTTACAAAAACAACCGCTTCTTTGCCACCCTGGGAAATATCGGCCAAAATAGCAATACACTCATCCCTTTCCGTGAAATCAAACCAAGCGGATTCGACTATGGCATCCATACTGCCGACCCCTATCTTTATGAAAATGACAGCATCCACTATTATAAAGTATATAAAACCTACACGGAACTTACCTATGACCAGGGCGCAAAAAAAGAACAAAGTTTTCATGCCATCTTCAGCCGGAATATCTACCGAAGCCTGAACCTGGGATTCGACTTCCATGTGATGAGCGCCCCCGGTGCCTATACCCGTCAAAAAACCAACCACATTAATTTTGTCCTGACAACCCAGTTCTTCACGAAAAATAAAAGATATGGCGTCATCGCAAACTTTACCATCAACCGCCTGCGCAATTATGAAAACGGTGGATTAAAATACGATAGCCTTTTTGAACAAAATATCTATACCAACCGGGCCGTCATACCCGTAAATCTATCACAAGCCCAAAACCGTGTCCGGGAAACCGGTTTTTATATGAAACACTACTTCGATCTCACACGCCATACTAAGAATAATAAAGATACCATTCCCGATTTAAACAAACGGTTTGAACTTGGACGGATCACCTATTCCTTTCAATATAATCGCAAAATCTTTAACTTTATCGATAACCAACCCGACAGCGGCTTTTTCCCTAAACCCATCTACGATTCAATCCAAACCATCGATTCTGTAACCATAGTAAAATTTGTTAACGACGTTGTCTGGTCAAACCCAAGTTTCAACCCGGATAAAAAATTTCGCGTTTTCCGTCTCGAAGCAGGTATCAGACAACAATACATTGAAACTGAAATGCGGGGAAGAAAAAACTATTTTATCCAGTTTATCCCGCATGCAGAAATTGACTTTGTCCCAATAACCGCTATCCGGCTTCAAGCCAGTGGTGACTATGTATTGGGCGATTTCAATGAAGGGGACCTCACGCTGAATGTCAAGCTTAGTTCCACCCTCGGAAGGAGCGATAAAAACATCGGGGTAATCTCCTTGACAGGAAAATTCATATCCCGGCAAGCCGGATGGTTCTTTGAACATTATACAGGAAATAATTACCAATGGGATACAACATGGAAAAAACAAGGCCTGATCTCCGGCGGGTTTAACTATTCATGGAAATTCCTCGAAACAGGTTTTAACATCAACCGAATCAATAATTATGTTTATCTCGACTCCCTCGCCCAACCCAGTCAAAACAGGGATGAATTCGGTCAGATTTACATCTACCTGAACGGCAATATCAATGTGTGGAGATTTAACTTCAGACCCCAATTGGTATACCAGTCAATCCAGGGAACAACCCTTGTGAGGGTTCCCTCCTTTATGGGAAACCTTGCCATTTACTACTCACAGCCACTCTTTCATGGCGCAGCCCTGCTACAACCCGGGCTCAACTTTTTTTATAATACATCGTATTATGCAGATCAGTACAATCCTGCCCTGCGATCGTTTACACTACAGGACCAAAGGGAAATCGGAAACTACATCTACATGGATGTTTTTATTAACCTGAAAATCCAACGGGCACGCCTTTTTGCCATGTACTCCCACTTCAACGCAAGCTTCATGGGCTATCATTACTATACAACTCCCACATATCCGATGCAGGACGGGGCTTTCAAATTCGGAGTGGCCTGGCGGTTCCACGATTGAAAATCCTGGAAATTCCTATTCATGCTGAAAGCAGACCATTTTTCCTGAATACATACGGGCAATGCAATAGTTGGTGTGCTGACACCCCGAGATATTTATTTCACCGGTTTTCAGTTTATTAATAAAGGCAGGGTCATGAATCAAAGCCCTGCCAAACTGTACAAACTCGAATCCTTTTTCCAGTACATTCTCAATCCCTTCACGGGAGGTCATCCCTCCGACAAAAATTAACGGAAGCTTAACAATCGATCTGATTTTCAATGCATCCTCTAAAAAATAGCCCTCTTTATAAGGTTCGGGTTTCATCAGAAACCTGCCAAACAACTTTGTGCCAACCTTCATCCACGGATTTTTGATGTGGCGGGCCATCACGCCAACAGGCATTGACCCCCGCATCACATACATGGGAGCCTTTGAGACAAACCCTCCCGAAAGAACAAGTCCGTGAACACCCTCTGCCTCTAATAAAGTTGCCACTTTCATGGCTTCATCCAATCCGCCCCCACCGGGGAAACCATCCTGAAGGTTCATCTTCACTACCACAGTCATGGAAGAACCGCATGAAGAAAGGACCTCCCTGATTACTTCACGCAGAAACCTGGCCCTGTTACCAAAAACCCCTCCATATTCATCCCTGCGCCGATTGGTAAAAGGGGAAAGGAACTGACTTAAAAGATAACCATGGCCGGCATGTATTTCAACAGCATCAAATCCCGAATCCTTAGCCAGGCGGGTTGCAACTACAAAATCGCGTGTAATACCATGAATTTCATCAATGGTAATGGTCCTGGGAAATGTCGGGCCGTACAAATTAAAACCGCCTGAAGGGGCCAGGCAAACACCTCCCGATACCGATTTTTTTGCCATTTGTCCACAGTGACCAATCTGAATTGCAGCAGCAGCCCCTTCCCTGTGCACAGCATCGGTAAGCCTCCGCAGACCGGGAAGTGCTTCATTCCTTAGCCATAGCTGATGATCAAAAGAAAGTCCGCTTTGCGATACGGCTGCATAGGCCACTGTTGTCATGGCTACCCCGCCGGCAGCAACAGATTGATGATAGCGGATCAAATCGTCGGAAACCAAATTACCAGGGCACATCCCTTCGAAAGCAGCCGAACGGATAGATCGGTTACGAAGAACAAGATGGCCAAGAGGAGCAGATGAAAATAAAAAACCGTCCATTTTAGTTTATTCCCCGCTGTTTTTTAATTTCTTCGTAGGCAGCATTTATTTTCTGAAATTTTTCGGTAGCTGCTTTTCTGATATCGTCCCCGAGATTGGCAACTTTATCCGGGTGGTGTTTTTTCGCCATTTCACGATAGGCTTTTTTCACTTCTTCATTGGTGGCCGATGAGGTAATTTCGAGTACATCGTAGGCCCATCCGGTACTTTTCACGAACATGGCTTTGACAGAGGTATAGTCGGCAGAAGAAATGCCCATAAATCCGGCAATAATCCGGATCATTTCCACTTCATCGGGATGATACTCGGCATCAGCGGCAGCAATACCAAAAAGATAATGTAAAAGCTGTAATTTTACCGGGTAATCGGTAAATTGGCCTACCTGAACCGAAACCTCCTGAATATTGATCTCCTGTTTAAGAATTTCCCTCAACATCAGGATCATCCGGGTGCCTTCCTCTTCCCCAAACTGCTGAATAAAAAAACTGCGGATATAATCAAGCTCTGATTTCACAATTTTCTGATCGGCTTTCATCACTGCTGCAGAAAGAACCAGCAAACTCATGGCAAAATCGCCGCGGGGTGTCCCACGGTAGGCTGTGGCCCCGGTATTCATCCCATCAAACATCGATCCGAGCGCAACCCCCAGGATTGCCCCGATCGGTCCGCCAAAAACCCAACCCAATCCCCCGCCAACCCATTTGGCATACCCGGATTTCTTTCGAGGTTCCTGATACTGCTGATTTCGAGAAGCTTCAGAATCCCCGGCGCCGGATGTACTATTGCCGTTGGGTCCCTGATTTTGTGAATGGTCCGGGCCCGAAGGTTTTTTACGCATACTGAATACAGCATACGCGACAATGGCAAGGATTACAATGATTAAAATTTCTCCAATACCCATAATAAAATAGTTTAAAATATTACCTCATCCC
>DYSO01000027.1:4730-27542 GCA_020718225.1 Draconibacterium orientale
CTAACCCCTTCTCCCAAGGGAGACCTCATCCCCTAACCCCTTCTCCCAAGGGAGACCTCATCCCCTAACCCCTTCTCCCAAGGGAGAAGGGGAACCTCTCTCCTATCCAACCTGTTCCGATAATGGAAGTCCGTATTCTTCTACCATTTTGATCCCAAGCTCCTCAAGGTGATCAAGTACCGGGTTGTAAATTTCAGGGATTACCGGAATATGTACCCCTTTAACCGTTATTTTTCCATTCAGCACCATCTCCACTCCGATTGCCGCAGGAAGCGCAACCGTTCGGGCAATAGACGTATCTGTTGCCATATTACCAAAATCAAGCATACGGGAACGGATGATCTCTTTTCTGCCATCGGAAAAAGCGGCCAGAAAAGTATGTTGTAAAACCACCATATCACGTTCGGTCGGTCCCAGGCTCATCTTTTCTATCATCAGATCTGAAGTAACTTCGAAGGTAGATTCCACCGTCCGGTTCATGGGTTTATCATCAAAAAGGCCCAGCCACCTGAATGCGTCGAGCGCATAAGAAGGATCCGGAAAGGCAATTCGATCCTGCTCCCCTTCCAAAGACGAAAGTGAGGCGCTATTTCCTTCACCAGATATTTTATATCCGGTAACCTGCATCTGTCTCGTCATGAGGTCGGCATAAGTCATCCCGGTCATGTCGAATTTTTCGGGTGAAATCAGGTTTAGTTGCTTTAACAAGTCGAGGGTTTCGCACCATCCCTGATAGCGGAAAGTGCCCCGGAACATTGTCCTTGCTTCGGGGATCCCATAAATTTCCTTGTAGGCTAATGAGTCGCGATTGGGATAGACCTCCAGCAGCCCTACTCCGGGGAAATCGACATGGAAAGGGTTTTTAAACAAATCGCGGGTAGCCAATTCCACGATTTCACCCTGTTTTAAATATACAGCATCGTTGTTTCCTGCCATCACGACCCCTTTCGGGCTCCATGAAAACTTATAGCGGAAGGGGTTAGTGGCAGCTTCAGGAGCGGGCAATGCCCCACATATAGAATAAAATTCAAGGATTCCTCCCCCTTTCGAATGGATTGTATCGATAATGCGCTTGGCCGACATATGGTCAATACCCGGATCAAGGCCCAATTCATTTAAAATAATAATGCCAGCCTGTTTGGCAGCAGCATCAAGGGCATGCATTTCGGGTTTTACGTACGATGTGGTAACCATGTTTTTTTTATGAGCCACACAATGGGTAGCCACCATAACATGAAAAGCGTAAGGAAGCAAACTCACCGTGATATCGTGTTCAGCAATATACCGGTCGAGCGCTGTTTCATCGTGGGCCTCCCAAAAAACAGATTGACCATTTTTACTTCCGGCAATCATACTATCCGAACGGTCGGGGGTATTCGAAGCCACCGTTACAAGGAAATTTTTTGAAAGGAGATACCGGATGATTGGCTGTGCAACCAGCCCGGAACCAAGAATCAGAATTTTTTTCATCGAAAATATCATATTATCAACTAATCAATTATTATACAACTGTCTTAAGGCACCTCATCCCCCCAACCCTCTTCTCCCAAGAGAGAAGGGGGAGTTTTCTTTTCCCCCTGTCCAACCTATTTTAAAAACTCCTCCAAATACTTATATTCCGGGGTCAATTCCCCATTATGCAGAATCAGCGCCTTTTTGATGGGTTTTGGGAGATCAAGATCATCAAAATGTTCAGCAAAATCAGCATCTGCAATGGGTTTTACAAAATTTACCAGGACATCGGCAAAACCATCGGAGGAATCGCGGGGGATTTCAGCCGGAAGGATATCAACGGCCATCACAAGCATTCCCTCGCCGTGATGTCCCATAGAAATCTGTTCAGTTACCGGATCGTAGATATAAACCGGATCGTCAATTTCTGTTGATTTCAGGGTACATTCTACGGAACCATTCACATCGCAACTGATATCCCCGATTACTTTCAGCCGGGGAATTCCTTTTCCAAACAATTTTTTCAGGTACTGTTTTGTGACCAGTCGCGGATACCGTTTGTCCCAGTAAATACAATTGATGAGGACGGAGAGATACGGGATATACTGTTCAAACTTACTTTGGTAATCCTGAGGGTTTGCATAATAGTCGTGAAGGTCGAAGGGTTCGCCGGCAATGTTTTCAACCAGGTCCTCTTCTTTAAAGATCACTTTATAGATCAGGTTATCGGGAAGTTTCTTTCGCCGGTGCAAATCCAGCAGCTTGGCAGGAGAGATCTCTTTGACAGGCAGCAACCCGATAATCTCCTGGGCCCCCTGGGATACATTTCCGTAGCCGGTAAATCCCACCACAAACGGACGTAATTCATGGGGTATCCCATTTTCGGCAATGATTTGTCCGATGGCTGAAATATCCTCTTTAGCTTCTGCAAGTAAATGATAATGATGGGCTTGCTTTAAACGGACAAGATTTGAGCTGAATCCATAGTCTTTCAGGCGTAAACCCAATGCCCACAATGAGTTGATCATACCGGCCATACCGGCATAGCGGCCAAAAAAAATCAGGCGTTTTCCCTGATCATCCACAACCTTCTCATAATCAATCAGATTACATTTCAACTCCATCATGCGCCGCAACATGCTCATATTATAAGCCTGACCTTTGACTACATGAGCAAAAAACACATAGGTTTTTCCATGTTCAAAAAACGATTCCGGCATCTCTTTGACACCAAAGATAACCGAACATTTTTTCAGATCTTTGGCTATTCTGGCGCCGGCATGGATGTATTCTTCATCTTTAAAGATACGCTTATCAGAGGTTTGAACGACAATATCGAGTTTTTTTTGTTTTACCAACCTTGCAACATGTTTGGGGGTAAGTGGGGCCCTGCGTTCCAGATTATACTTATCCTCATGGCGGATACCAATAAAATTGCTCATGGATCTGTTCTTTTTAGAACAGCAAAAGTAGGAATTTTTAGTTCATTTCCAGGATCAGATCATGGATTAATCAACGGATATATACCTCTGCTCCCTGGATGACAGGATGTCGTTTCCCCGACACTGATATTTTGTCTTCGCCTTGTCGGAACCGAAAAAATGGTATTAAAACCAGGTTAAAAAGAAGCTTTTATTATTTTTTGTATCAAAATTCTTTGGGACACAAAGAGCAATACAATGTATGTACCTGTTTTTAAATCGCTTACATCAATTATTGAAGAGTCTGAATTTTCTTTCTGAATTTTTACACAGTGATGCTGCATATCGATAATTTCAACTCTCTCAATTACTGCCTTTGCGGGATTCATAATGATCAGATTACTGTTAACCGGATTCAGGATGCGTATCTGGTCGTCTGGGTTGATTTCATTTGCCCCGACTCCAATATCACGGAGACAGCGGACTGAATATTTCATCACTTTAAACCAATTATAAGGAAGGCAAGCAGCGGTATCGTAAGCAAGAAACCGCTCTCTTGCTTTGGTTGCAGTTACCTGGGTTGAAGTCCAGAATACGGCATATTCGTGGAGCAACCTGAATTGATGAGGATTATAATAGGCGTCGTATTCACCTGCCGGTAAAGCTGTAAATCCACTACTGTTATCGGCCCCCTCATTGGGAGGGTTCCAAAAACCAGACGTTGTATCTTTTAATTTTCCGCCTGCGACCAAATATCCTCCCAGAAAATTTTCCAGCGTCGTAAATTCCATATCTGTTGGCACATGCCAGCCGGGAGGACAAACGCCCTGTGCACCGCCTGATATCGAATTTTTCATGGCAGCGTCCCAGGTATATAATCTGCCGTATATCGCACCAAGACTATCCGAATTGTTGTACACTGCTGCTTCAGGAATTTCAGTCCCGTCGGAATAATGGAGGGCTTTGATATTTTCCTTCAGCCAAACCTGAGCGCCAATTGCAACAGGATGGTAGAAATTTCCGTCATAGTCGGAAATTGAATCCTGTGCTGAAGCTGAGAACAATCGGGTTCCCATCAAGATGATAAAAATGGTTGAAAATGAATTCTTCATAATACAGTGATTTTTTTTACTTTGTTCCTGATAATTCTATTTGACAATGACCAGTTTTTCGGTATGCGGTTGTTTACCTCCCTCATCAATACGGAGAAGGTAAATTCCATTTCCGATAGAACTTAAATCGAGACTGACCAGAGAATAACCCCGTTCAATGATATGATTGAATTTCCTCACCATTTGGCCTTTCTGATCGAATACACGGATCACCCCGGGTGTTTGTTGATCCTTATTAAATGTAACCTGACATGATTTCTTAACCGGATTTGGGAATATCCTGGTCGGGGAAACCGCAGGGGAGGCAATGTTTCCGGTAATGGTAAGAAAAACCGTATCAATGCGGTTGCCCGAGTAACTGCATACATATAAAAAGTCAAGTTCAGGATTATAGGCAATTCCGGAAGGAGCAGAATGATTGCCGGAAATGAGGGTAGGCTCACCAGAAAGGTCGGGTGAATAGCAGTAAATTCCGTCATTGGTATAGGAAGAGACATAAATCATGCCTCCCGGGCCACTTTCTGAGGATTGTATCTGGGATATGACCTGTGGAGCTGCATTTGAAATTTGCGAAGAGTCGCTTATATCTATCGCTCTGATAAAACCAGTATTCCATTTGAAAACAAGCAACCGGTTTTGGGACGTATCTACTTCAATGGTTTGCGATCCGTAGTAAACACCTGCATTCAAAGGTACAAATACGGAACAGGCAGGGGTACGGTAATTCAATTTAAACACCATACCCTGCTGGTCAATGATATATATCAATCCTGTACGCGGATCCTGATCCATCATTGCGAGATAGAGCGCCCCCGGAACAACAAGATCGAACAAAACCGTTCCGGTTTCCACCTGGATTGCAGTGATTTTGGATGGCAGGTTCGATGAGATGATCAGGGTATCATTCTGTAGTGACAGTCCCATCGGTGAGTTGATTGATTCAAAAAGAATTTCCATCATGCCGGCAGAATCCATCTTCAGGATATTGTCGCCGTTATAATTGGAGATGTAAGTACATTTTCTAACGGGATCGTAAACAATATCTTTGGGCTTATTTAAAAGGTTTGACGG
The DNA here is from genome assembly GCA_020718225.1 of Draconibacterium orientale. GTDB lineage: Bacteria > Bacteroidota > Bacteroidia > Bacteroidales > FEN-979 > CAIVAT01. The sequence continues at coordinate 9,787 of DYSO01000027.1, forward strand.
AGGACGATTCTGTCCATAAGTTGTCAGAAAACCTGCAATGAGGATCATCAGAATAAGCATTTTTAATTTTTCATAGTCTGTTTTCATGATCATGGATTTTACTGCAAAATAGGATTATATGGACCCATTCAAAAAATATTTTCAACCAAGAGTGGGATAACAATCGGCGAAAAGGATCATTTGTTCATCGAACAGATATTACCGAAGAAAACGGCTGTTTTGTTGAAAAAACTGAAAGGAAATAGAATGATTTCAGATATTTGCAGTTTCTGTTGCAACTGTATCGATGAATAATTACAAAAGGATAATCAGGATTGCACAGCATATCGGGTTCTGGACCGTCTACATCGGATTTTATACGATGATCACAGGCCTGATAAGTGGTAATTATCTGCAATCCTTGTATATCTGGTTACTTACAGCGCCGCTCTACATGGTATTTGCCTATTTTCACTTGTATGTGATTATTCCGTCGTTATTACTTCCCAGGAGATACGTTGCCTTTTTTGCCGTTTTTATTGCAGCCGCATGTTTGTTTATCCTGACCGACAGGGCATATACCTTCTATGTATTATATCCTCTTCTTTTTGAAAACTTTAAACCAGGTGCATCGGGATTTTTTAACCTTTCGGCCCTTTGTACGCTGTCTGTGACGATCTATTCTGTTGTATTGTTAGCCTGCGCTATAAAACTTTTCAAACAATGGTATTTCAGCCAGAAAATAAAAACTGAACTTGAAATCAGGAATAAAGCGAGTGAAATTGCCTTGCTCAGAGCGCAGGTCAATCCTCATTTTTTATTCAATACGATCAATAACGTCCATTCCCTGATAAGTATCGACACAAAAAAGGCTGAAGATTCTTTGATAAAACTGTCGGATATAATGCGATACATGTTGTACAACAGCAATACCGGTTTCGTTCCACTTGAAAGAGAGATCCTCTATCTCTCAAATTATATTGAGCTTCAGAAACTCAGGCTCATTAATCCGAAGCTGGTTGATTTCAGGATAGAGGGCCGGGCCGAAGGAAGGGTGATCGCTCCGATGATCCTGATCCCCTTTGTTGAAAATGCCTTCAAACATGGCGATAAAACCAACGCTTCCGCTGGAATCAATATTTCTTTGACCATTCATTTACAACATCTCGAATTCATTGTAACCAATGGCATTCATTCCCAAAAATCATTTCTGTCCAGTGAATATAGTGGAATCGGATTGCAAAACGTCAGGAGGAGGCTGGAATTGATATACGCTGACAGACACCGGTTGGAAAATGGAGCGAAGAACAACATTTACACTATAAAATTGACTATATTTGATACATGATTATACGTTGTATTGCCATTGATGATGAACCGCTTGCACTTCAGAAGATTACCAATTATATATCCCGTGTTCCTTATCTGAAACTGGAAGGATCCTTTGGGAATCCCATGGAAGGGCTTATGCTCATGATGGATTCTCCTGTGGATCTGATATTTTTGGATATACAGATGGACCAGTTGACCGGTATACAGTTTCTGGAAGTGGTTAAAGGCCATCCAGGGGTCATTTTAACAACTGCTTATGATCAGTTCGCACTGAAGGGATTTGAATATGATGTCATCGATTATTTACTAAAACCAATTGGTTTTGAGCGGTTTCTGAAATCGGTTAACAAAGCGTATCTACAGCTTCAAGGCTCGCCGGCAAGTCAGAATGTGGACACTTCAGTCGATTCCGGGACCAATTTTCTTTTTATCAAGGAGGGGAAGCGACTCGAGAAAATCGCCATCCATGAGATCCTTTACATTGAAGGGATGCGTGAATACCTGAGGATTCAAACCGCTGAACGTACTTTAATTACACTGATGAGTTTCAGCAGACTGACCGGTTTTCTTCCCGGAAATATGTTTTGCAGGATACACAAATCATTCATGGTTGCCATTGGAAAAATCCGGTCATTCGATCATCACCATGTATGGGTTGGTAATACCATGTTACCGATCGGAGATAATTACCGGATGGCTTTTTTTGAAGTTCTTAACTTTACGGGAATTTCCAGTAACGAAAGAATAAGGAGATGAAAAAAAATTTATTGACCCTGTTGAGATGGTTGAAATATTTTATTCTGTTATTTTTTATATCATCTTTGTTTTTTGTTGTCTTATACCGGTTTGTCAACCCTCCGGTAACCCCGTTGATGATCATCCGGCTGGCTGAACAGGCGTACAGCGGGAAAACCCTGAAATTAAAGAAAGCATGGGTTTCCATTGATAAAATTGCGCCATCCATGCCCCTTGCCGCAGTTGCCTCCGAGGATAACCTTTTTTCCGAACACCATGGTTTTGATTTGGGGGCTATTGAAAAGGCCATTGATTTCAACCAGAAAAAAGCAGGGAGGAAGGTCCGGGGGGGCAGCACCATATCACAACAAACCGCAAAAAATGTTTTTCTCTGGCCACAGCGGTCATGGATAAGGAAAGGACTTGAAGCCTATTTTACCGTTCTCATTGAATTCGTTTGGGGTAAAAAGCGGATCATGGAAGTATATCTAAATGTTATTGAAACAGGGAAGGGGATTTATGGCACAGAGGCTGCCTCCCAGACTTATTTCAGCAAACCTGCATCCAAACTGTCGCGTGGGGAGGCCGCCCTGATTGCCGCCATCCTGCCCAATCCGTTAAAATGGAACCCCGCCTCCCCTACTGCATACCTGTCTGGCCGGCAGCAGTGGATTCTCTGGAACATGGGAAATATCGGGCGGATAGATTATTAAGTAATCCCATTCGAAGATGCTGGTTAATTTCAAATTACAGAAAACCAGGCATGATTTGAAGACTGGAAACTGGTGATAAAAAATTAACGTAGAATCATTGCCTGTGGCAAAATTTCTTGTAATTTTGCAGGCTCAAATTTTATGCTAACTAAAACACTGAAAACCATGTCAAATAAAGCTAAAGAGAAAAAGTACGTGTACTTTTTTGGCGGTAAAAAAGCCGAAGGAAAAGCCGATATGAAGAACCTCCTGGGTGGCAAAGGGGCCAACCTGGCAGAAATGGTAAACATCGGCCTTCCGGTACCAGCGGGCTTCACCATTACAACAGAAGTTTGTACTTTCTACCAGCAGAACACCAAGAACTATCCGAAAGAGTTGAAGAAACAGGTTACCGACAGCCTTAAGGCAACCGAAAAAGAGATGGGCGCTATCTTTGGCGATAAGAACAACCCATTGCTTGTTTCGGTGCGGTCAGGGGCCCGGGCTTCCATGCCGGGAATGATGGAAACCGTTCTGAATGTTGGTTTGAACGACATTACCAGGGAAGGGTTGATCAGAAAGACCAAAAACCCTCGTTTTGTTTACGATTCTCAACGCCGCCTCATCCAGATGTACTCCGATGTGGTCATGGAAAAAGCAGCAGGTATTGAGCCCAAAGAGGGAATGGGTGTCCGCGTGCAACTTGAACAGGAGCTTCATCAAATGAAAGAGTCCAAAGGATATCTCACCGATACACAATTAACTTCGGACGATTTAAAGGCGCTTATTGACAATTATAAAAAAATCGTTAAAAAAGTGCTGGGAAAACCCTTTCCGGAAGACCCAATGGAACAACTCTGGGGGGCAATCGGCGCAGTTTTTCAAAGCTGGAACGGGAAGCGTGCCATTTCGTACCGGCGTTTTGAAGGTATTCCCGATGAATGGGGAACTGCCGTGAACGTTCAATCGATGGTATTCGGCAACATGGGCGACACTTCGGCTACCGGTGTTGCATTTACCCGCAACCCGGCCACCGGCGAAAACTATTTCTATGGCGAATGGCTGGCCAATGCCCAGGGCGAAGACGTGGTTGCAGGTATCCGAACCCCGAACCCCATCAATGAGATCGGAAAAAATGAACATACGAGCCACCTTGAATCGCTCGAAACATCCATGCCGAAAGTGTACAAGGATCTTCATAAAATTGAACGCTCACTTGAAAAACACTATCACAACATGCTCGACATAGAGTTCACCATCCAGGATGGCAAACTTTATATGTTGCAGTGCCGTGTCGGAAAACGCAATGGCCCTGCCGCTGTCAAGATGGCTGTTGACATGTACAATGAAAAACTGATCACCAAGGAAGAGGCTGTCTCCCGCGTTGAACCTTCCCAGCTTGATGAATTGCTCCATCCCATTCTTGACCCAAAGGCTGAAAAATCGACCAAACCTGTGGCAAAAGGATTACCTGCCGGTCCCGGGGGTGCAACCGGACAAATTGTTTTTAATTCTGAAGATGCGGTTGCCTGGACAAAACAAGGTAAGACCGTGATCCTCGTCCGTGAAGAAACCAATCCCGAAGATATTGAAGGCATGCGTTCGGCCCAGGCCATCCTCACTGCCCGTGGCGGTATGACATCACACGCTGCCCTCGTAGCGCGCGGTTGGGGAAAATGTTGCATTGTCGGCGCTGGTGGACTAAAAATAGAAGCTTCAAAAAAAACGATGAAAGTCGGCGACCTTATCCTGAAAGAGGGTGATTACATCTCCCTGAACGGAAGCAAAGGTTACATTTATAATGGCCAGATCCCGATGATCAAAGCCGCTGAAGAAAATCCCGATTTTCAGTCTTTTATGAAGCTGTGCGATGCGGTCCGTACCATGAAAATCCGAACCAATGCCGATACCCCTGAAGATGCTGCCAAAGCCCGTGCCTTCGGTGCAGAAGGGATCGGCCTTTTCCGTACCGAACATATGTTCTATGGCAAAAATGCCGAAAAACCTTTGTTCATCCTTCGGAAGATGATAGCCTCCAAAAGCGTTGAAGAACGTCGCCAGGCCCTCGATGAACTCTTTCCGTTTGTCAAGGAAGATATCAAACAAACCCTTGCCGCCATGGACGGTTATCCGGTCACCATCCGTACCCTGGATCCACCCCTACATGAATTCATTCCCCAGAACGAAGAGGGCCGGATAAAAATCGCCGAGAGCCTGAACATCTCTATGGAAGAATTCAACCGCCGCGCCGACGCGCTCCATGAAACCAATCCGATGATGGGCCATCGTGGGGTACGGTTAGGCATTACCTATCCCGAAATTACCGAGATGCAGATTCGCGCCATCTTTGAAGCTACCGCAGAACTGATCAAGGAAAAGAAAAAAGTTTTCCCGGAAATTATGATCCCCGTCACCTGTACCGAAAAGGAATTGAAACACCAATATGTGATCATCGATGAAATCTATGCAGAGGTATGTAAAAAATTCAAGATGAAAGAGATTCCACACCTTGTCGGAACCATGATCGAAATTCCGCGGGCTGCCCTCACCGCCGATAAAATTGCAGAAACAGCACAATTCTTCTCTTTTGGGACCAACGACCTGACACAAATGACCTTTGGTTTCTCACGTGACGACATTGGCGGATTTGTTCCCGAATATGTTGAACAGAAAATCCTCCCGGTCGATCCGTTCCAGGTCATCGACTTCGACGGTGTAGGCCAACTGATGAAGATTGCGGTGGAGAAAGGACGCTCCACACGCAAAGACCTGAAAATCGGCATTTGCGGCGAACACGGAGGCGAACCCGCTTCGGTTGAATTTTGCCATTCACTAGGATTCAATTACGTTAGCTGCTCCCCTTTCCGCGTTCCTATCGCCCGCTTGGCCGCAGCACAAGCTGTGATCAAACAGGCCAAAATGAAAACAGGCGCGAAAAAATCAGACAAAAAAAATATCAAAAAAAAATAACCTTTAGACTACCATGATTCCCCGGAGGCCGATCAGAAATGGTTGGCCTCTTTTTTTTGCTATTTTTTCCTGGATATTTACAATTTATCATAACTTTAATCGCTTATATCTGGCTATAAAAGTAAACTTCCTGTTATTTTGAAAAAACAGCAGGCGTAAAAACATCAAACCATGAACCATTACGAGCCATCCGGAACCATCCTGGTTATCGATGACAACTCTAAAAACGTTGTTCAATTAAGCGGTTTGATTACCCGGGAAGGGTATCGGGTATGCACTGCCCCAACCGCAAAAGAAGCCCTCGGGTGCATAGAAGATGCGATACCGGATTTGATTTTACTTAATGTTGCAATAGACGGCCAGAGCAGTTCTATCCTTCATGAACAGTTGAAGACAGCCGATGCAACAAAGGATGTTCCGGTAATCTTTATAGGCCCGGCCAATGAAACCGACTGGAGAGTCAACGTTTTTCAGGAAGGGGGAACAGATTATATAACCTGCCCTTTTTATCCTGGAGAAGTATTGGCCCGGATAAAGACACATATGAACCAGCGCCGGATGCAGGAACAGCTTGTGAGTCAATCAGCCCTATTGCAAGTCACCGAAACCAGTTTTCGTAACTTATTTAACAATATGGCCGAAGGTGTTGCCCTTCATGAACTGATTTACGATACCGGATCTGAACCTTCAGATTACCGGATCCTTTCCGTAAATCCTGCCTTTGAAACCCTCACGGGTTTGAATGCGGATGTTGTTATCGGAAAATTGGCCTCCGAAGTCTACCTTACAGATGAACCTCCCTACCTGGAAGTTTATGCTCAAACTGCTGATACCGGAAAACCTGCTGTTTTCACTACCCATGTTCAATTTCTTGATAAATACTTCAGAATATCGGTAAGTTCTCCAAAAGAAAAGCAATTTGTCACTGTTTTTCAAGATATTACGGACCAAAAACGGACCGAAGAGACATTGCGCATCAGTCTGACAAAATATCAGATACTGTTCGATTCTTTTCCGGTTGGGATAACCATTTCTGATTCCACGGGAAAAATTGTTGAATCAAACCAATTGGCTGAAAAACTGCTGGGCCTTTCACGTGAAGAACAGGAAAAGAGAAGCATCAGCGGGGAGGAGTGGCAAATCGTACGGCCCGATGGAACCCCCATGCCGCCATCGGAATTTGCCAGTGTCCGGGCGCTCGGGGAGCAGCGCTTGATAGATAATTTGGAAATGGGCATTGTCAAAGATCAGGACCGGATAACCTGGATCAATGTTTCTGCGGCTCCCATACCTCTTGAAGGGTTTGGCGTTATTATTACCTATCATGATATTTCGGAACGTAAAAAGGTTGAAGATGTATTGCGGGAAACCAATGCCTATCTGGAAAACCTGATCAACTATGCCAATGCCCCGATTATTGTATGGGACAACCAATTCCGGATCACCCGTTTTAACCATGCTTTCGAATTCCTGACGGGACGAACTGAAGATGAAGTTATCGGAAAATCCATAGAAATACTTTTTCCCCGCGATTCTGTCATTGATTCTATGGCGCTTATCAAAAAAACAGCTTCGGGCGAACGATGGAAAACAGAGGAAATAAAAATTCAGCATATTGACGGACCGATTGGAACCGTGCTCTGGAATTCAGCTACCCTGTTTAAACCCGACGGCATAACGCCAATAGCCACCATCGCCCAGGGTCAGGATATTACCACCCGCAAACAGACTGAAGCAAAATTATATCTCAAAAATGAAGCGCTTTTACAAACCATGGCCGAAAAAGACAAATTCTTCTCCATCATCGCCCATGACCTGCGAAGCCCTTTCACCTCTTTTCTTGGTTTTACCCGGATGCTTGTTGAGGAGTTAGACGAAATGACGCTTGATCAAATCAAGACCATCGTTATCGGTATGCGAAAATCGGCTACCAATTTATACCGGCTCATCGAAAATTTATTAGAATGGTCTATGATGCAACGCAGAATGACTCTTTTTAACCCGGTATCGATGCCATTGGCAGCAAAAATTAAAGAAACCATTGAATTCAGCCTCGTGCCGGCTCAAAAAAAAGAGATTGAAATCAAATGCGAAGTCCCCGATAATTTATCCATTGTTGCCGATGCCCATATGACTGAAACCGTAATCCGGAACCTGGTTTCAAATGCTGTAAAATTTACCCCCAGAAACGGAAGAATAACGTTTTCAGCAAAACAGGCCGAAGATCATTTTATTGAAATATCGGTGCGGGACACGGGAATCGGCATGAATCAGGGATTTATTGAAAGGCTGTTTAAACTCAATGAACAAACCGGCCGCAAAGGAACCGAAGGAGAGCTGAGCACAGGCCTGGGATTGATCTTATGCAAAGATTTTATCGAGAAACACGGAGGCCGGTTATGGGTTGAAAGTGAACCGGAAAAAGGTTCGGTTTTCCATTTTCTTCTGCCTTCAGATACAACATCAAAGAGCCTTTAATAATGCCGGTCCCGAGACCCGGTTGCAACGGCTGTATTCCTGAACCGTCGCAAATCCATGATCTATCCGGGATGTTCATTTTCCTTCGCCAGGTAATTCGGGTCGTTTTTGATGCCGCTCTTTTGACCAAATTCAATTTCATCAATCTCTTTCATCAAACGATCTGTCCGGACGAGAGCCACGATAATTTTCTGGTAATGCAGGATATCGTCAAAACCCAATTCGCGGCCTTTACGGTCTTTAAGCCACTTTTGTGCGGGTTGGTAACCTCCGATGTAAAACTCCCAGGCAACTTGTGGCACGTTTGCAAAATATTGTGCCCCGTTGATGAAAACATTTCCATTGTCGTACCGGACTTTTTCGACCAAATTGGTTCCACCTACCGGATACTTCGTAATATATTTGTTAACTTCCGGGTTTTCAAGGAGATGAATTTGTCTTAATTCACCACCGAGCCTGACCAATTGCCAAAAAGTTTCCGGATCCTTCGGATAGGGTACACGGGGAAAATCAATTTTCAGGAACTCTTTGTATTTTTCGCGATAGGTTGGGCTGTGCAACACGGCGTAGATGTAATCGAGCATATCAATCGGGGCAAAGGTACCCGTTTCCTCAATTTTTTCAGCTGTAAATCTCAGACCGAGCTTTTCAGCGATCTGCCCGATGATCTGCAGGTTGAGGTTGGGCTGGCGGGATGGATCGAGATTAATTGTATGTTGTTCTTCGTGATCCGAATATAAATATAAAGGAGCTAAATATTCTCTTCCAAGTGGATCTATCACAAAAAGCCCTTCAGAAATCGGATATTTTGAAACGAAAAAGAAGTCAAATGAATTCCCATAAATTCTGCCGGTGCGTTTAAAAACAAAGCCTATATTATCTTTCAGCATGGTCTTCATAACCGAATTGCGCGTTCTTCCTATAAAACCAGAGGATTGGCCTGTATAAAAAGTCTTTCTGATATCAAAGAGCCTGAATTGAATATTAATTATTTCTCCTTTATTCTGTTTTATATCATTTATTGCTTTTTGAATATTCCAGCCGGGAGAATCATTTATTTTCAGCTTGATTTCTAATTCCATTCGAGTTAGTTCACGAAAATCATTCACAACACTAGAAATTTCATTTGAGGAAAATTTAATCGTCAAAGGATCATTCTTGGTTTGAATTCCGGAATTATAATTAAGAAAGATTTCTGTAATTTTAATTCCACCTTCATATTGCTGTAAAAGATTCTGGTCTGATGGCACAAAAAAATGGTAAGGCTCCGGGCAATCAAGTTCCTTCCAGGGGATGGAGGCAATGCTTTCGCTGTTGAGGAAATCGTACTTCGCTTCACGTTTGCCGTAGAAGTCGAAGTGGAAGACCTGCGCGTGTTTGGGGTTACTGGGGTTGGGCATTGCTAGCTTTTTGGCGGATAAAGTTTTCGATTCATTATTTCAATTCTGATATGGATTCAGTTAGGAGAATAATTCAGTCACTTCATTTGAATTACCCCGGACTTCAGGCCGGGGTTCAGGAATCCGGATAAAACCAGGGCTTTAGCCCGAAAAAAAGGCATTAAACCCATACTTACAAATAAATTCCTGATATTCATCATGAAACGTTTTCCTGTTATGATGTTCCTCTTGATTTTTAATATAATTTCTGACCCGGTTTACTACAGATTCACTAACGGAAACTGCAAAATATTCATCCTGCCATTCAAATTTTGTTCGGAACAGGTTATTTTGATTAATCCAATGAGATGATTCGCCTTTTAACAGCATCATGATTTTGTCAATACTTTGACCACTTCCCAAAGATATAAGACAATGAACATGTTCAAGATGCCCATTGATAAAATCTATATAAATCCCTTTCTTTTCAGCATTTTCCCTGATATGTTTGAAAATTTCCCAACGGATCTCCCTGGTCAGGATTGGCTCGCGTTTTTTTGTTGTCCAGACAAGATGAACCCAAATTTTCACAAATCCCATAATACATTAAGGTTTCGGGCTAAAGCCCAGTTGTGTTTTGTCTTTGAACCACGCGCTAAAGCACGTGGTAATTCATTTTACCGATCTCCATATCAGTTGCGTTTTTTTATGAAAATATTGATGCTCACGCCCTGCATGATATCGAATACATTCTCGTCTTTCCCGCCACCAGGCATGGACTCCTTTTTTTTGGCATTGCCGTGAAGGTCCAGAATGTAAGCTTTATCGAACGTTTCAAGCAGCCGCTTTCGCATTTGCCGGTGGGTAATGCCGTCGATAAAGCTGTTGTTTGAGATGTAAGCGAGAATGCCTTCCCCATTTTTTTCAATGAAATGCTGGCCGTAACGGATAAACTTGATGTAATCGTCGTCGAGGTTCAGCTTCTTCTCATTCAAACCGGTTTTATATTCGGCGATGAGCGATTGTATCCAGGCTCCTTTGTTGCTGCTGCTGACCGAATACGGTGGATTTCCTAAAATCACCATCACCGGCGTATCGCGTTTAATGTTGTTGGCTTCATTGGCTTCTGCGCTAAGCCAGTTGGCGAAAAGGGTTCCGGTGTCGGAATGGTATTCTTCGAGGCTGTTGGTGAGAAAAACCCGGAATCGTTGTTCTTTGTTTGGTTTATACCCGGTTTCGGCTAACAACAGATCAAGTTTGAGATGGGCCATGGCATAGGAAGCCATCAGGATTTCAAAACCGTTGAGGCGCGGGATCAGGTGTTCTTCCACGTAATTGCTCCAGATGCCTTGCTGTCCTTCGAATTTCCGGTAGATGTGTTTCACCACTTCGGCCAGGAAGGTGCCTGTTCCGGCTGCGGGGTCAAGAATCTGGACTTTATGAACTTCCTGTTCAACCTCAACCTCCCGTAATTTTGAGCGTTGATCGGATGTTGCTTTAGTCACTTTTTTTTGCTTTATCCTAATTTTTGAGGTATCGGCCAGGCCTTGTGGTAAACCAAATTCACTGATCAAAATATCATCAACCGCCCTGACAATAAAATTAACCACCGGATGCGGCGTGTACCAAACGCCACGGGCTTTACGCAATTTGGGATCATACTCGGCCAGAAATGTTTCGTAAAAATGGATAATCGGGTCGTGGGTTTGGGTGGCATTGCCAAAGTTTTTGAGCAACGCTACAACATCGGTGGCGCGAAAAAGATCGGCCAGGCCATCGACGATCCAGACGATGCGGCTGTCGAGATCGTAACCGGCTACATATTGAAACAGTTTGCGTAGAAAAGGGTTGGTTTTCGGAATAAGCCCGGCCGCTTCCTGGCGTGAAAAAGTATCAAGCGATGTATCGTGTAACCGGGCGGCAAACATGCCATAGGCAATGGTTTGTGCATAAATGTCGGCAAATTCCTTTGGGGTTATATCATGAATAAGGATCTGCCTGAACGCCGTGAGCTGGTCTCGAAGGGTGATATTGGCTTCATTGACCATGCTGAATTCTTCAGGCGATTCAACATTGGCAAGGGCATTTTCAATTACGGCAGCTAAAAGTTTTGCTTTCGCGGCCATCATCTCAGCCAGCTTTTTAGGACTTTTAATGGTTTGACCCGGATAGGCGCAAAAGTCTTTGATCAGGTTTTCAAATGCGGCAAATTTTTCGGGCAATGGCGCCAATCTTCCGTTTCGAATTTCGGCGATCTTCAGGGAAGTTTTAAATTCACCCTCCATGAAGAGATGAAAATCGAGATAATCGGTAATGATCAGGTTATCGAGCGATGCACGGTAACGGTCGAATTGCTCGACGAGGGTTTTGCTTTTCAGATCGACGCCAATATCTTTTGCCTCGATATAGCCGACCGGAATATTCTTTCTGGTGAGGATGTAATCGGGCGCGCCGCAAGCCACGCGCGAAGGTTCGTTGGTCACCTGCACGCCCTGGGCCATGCTCTCCAACAAGCTTTGCAAATCGCCACGATAGGTATGTTCGGTGCTTAGACCGGTTTTGTACCGGCGGTTCAGGTTTTCGAGGTATTCGGGGATGGTCATGGTATGATTCTCTTTTCAAATGTAGGAAAAGAGAATGAATACAAAGTCAAAAAAAAATCCAGGTTTGTCTTTACTAACCCAGAATGGGGGGTTCCTCCCCGATGGGTTCCCCGATTTTGCTGTCCTTCAGGGTTAACACCAATACCAACGCAATCAGGCACATTGCAGCGCCACCGGCATAGGCCCATTGAAACCCTGCTGTCACTGTTTCTGCGGAGGCATGAACGGAATGGCTAACATCGGGATTAAAGCCGGCAGGCATTGAAAAAGCAAAGAGTATTTCCATCAGCAATATCCCGGTCATCTGACCAAGGTTGGTTGAAAGTTTAAAAACGCTGGAGCAGATTGAATGTTTGCCCGGAGTTGCAACCGACATGATGAAATTGTTGTTGGGTGTAATGAAGAAAGCGTATGAAATTCCCTGGAACAGCAGAAAAACAAATATCATCCACAGGTGCATCTGCCCCATGAAAAAGATAAAAACAACCGTTGTAAGGAGCGATATCATCATACCGTAAGCCATGAGCCTGGTTTTGGATATATGATCGGAGAGGTTCCCTGCCACAGGGCCCATGATGCTGAAAATTACAGGAAAAGTCATAAGGATAAAACCGGAATGCTCAATATTGATGTGCAGGAAATCGGTCAGCATAAATGGCATTAAAACTCCGCTTCCCGCCATCAGGCCAAACCCGGTCAGTGAGACAATCAATCCGACAGAAAAGTTCCGTTGGCGCAGGATGGTGAGATCCAGCAACGGATTGGCTGCTCTTTTTTCCCATAAAAAGAAGAGTATCAACAGGAGTATTGAGATGGGCAGGCCTGCAAGTATCACAGGGCTGGTCCATCCGAGTTTGTGCGCCTGGTTCAGACAAAAAACAAGCAGTACCAATCCCGTAAAGTTGAGCAATGCTCCCGGAAAATCAAACGGCCCATTTTTTGTTTTCGCCCGGGGTTTCTGTTCTCCGGGAATTGCTTTCCAGGCAAGGATCACAGCAAACACGCCCACCGGTATGTTGATTAAAAAAATCCAATGCCAGTCAAGTAGTCCGGTAATGAGCCCTCCAAGCGGGTTTCCCACAAGCATCCCAAGCGAAACCAGCGGTGAAAATATTCCAAAAGCCCAACCCCTGCGGTTGGGAGGTATAAATCCGGAAATCAGGGAGATTCCGGTGGCATAAAGCATGGATGCCCCCATGGCCTGAATGGCCCTGGCCAGAATAAGGAAAAGCAGCGATTGGGCGAACCCACAAAAAAGTGAACTGATGGTAAAGACAACAAATCCTGTGATGAAGATCTTTTTAACTCCAAACTGGTCGGCCAGTTTACCGAATATGATCATGGTTCCAGCCATGACCACCATATATACCAGGATGACCTGAACTACCGAACTTGTTCCTACCTGGAAATAGCGGGCAATATAGGGGAGTGAGATGTTGACAATATTCCCATCGAGCAGAGCCATAAAGCCGGCTATGGAGGCGCTGATGATCAGGGCAACCTGGCGGCCCTTGGTTTCAATATACATTGGATCGATATTTTAATCACACGGTCAAAGGTCGAAATAATTTGCCATAGCAGATATAAATATCGATGACAATTTTTTGTCAAAGATTATGAAATTACTGCCGCGCAACCCGGTCAATGTTTTGGTGCATCCTTCTTACAACAGGCCGGGAGTTTATCATATGCCGTTTTATCGCATGCCATATCATCGGCATCATAGCCAAGTTTTGAGATTTTTTTCCGAAGCTCATCCGGAGTAGTGGTTTTCGTGTTGTACTTTATAGTTGCAACTTTTGTCTCCACATCAAGGGATACATCTTTCACCCCTTTTTCAAAGGCCATTCCGATTTCGATACGGTCTTTGCACATCCCGCAGACCGCCGAAGTTTTGATTTTGATAATTTCTGTTTTTTTATCCTGAGAACTGGCAGTTTCTGCAAAAATTATCGAACAAACTACCACCAGGAAAAAACTGAAAAAGAATTTTGTTGTTGTCATAAATTTGAAAATTTGATGATTTGATGATTTGAAAATGAGAAATTACTATTTCCAGCTGAATTCGTAAATCGTAGATCGTAGATTGTAAATTGTCATTCGTCATTGGTCATTGGACACTTACTTTATCGTCAACCTGATGCCCGCATATAGGGTGATCCCGGTTATGGGGCCCCATGCCATGGAGGCATCAAAATGAGTATGGAAAGGTTTCCAGTACTCGGCAATTGGATCGGTTTGCCGGAAATTGGTCAGGTTCTCTCCCCCGAGATAGACATCAAAGTATTTGAACTTTTTTGTAATCTGTCCGAGCAGGTTGAACCATACCGGCGACCACCCCGGACGCTGTAGGAAGTCCGGCATTTTCTGAGTATCAGGGAGTCGCGAAGGGCCATTCAACTGTCCGGTCAGGTCGAATTTCCATTTTTCGAACTTTGTGGCATAACCAAATGAAAGCAGCCCTTTAAACTGGTTCACCATCGATTTTTGACGCAACTCCCCACCCTCAGTCACCTTTACATCGTTATACCGGAAAGCAGCGGTTATGGTGAATTGTTTTACCGGTGAAAAAGTAAACTGTACCTGGGCGCTGTTGGCAAATGATTTTCCGTTGAGGTTGTAAAAATAAACCGCTGTGGGTAAACTGTCCTGGTCGGTGATAACCTGCTTCACGAAACTGGTACGATAGGCATCAACTGAGAATTCGGCTTTTTCATTGAATAGAGTGAAGCTCCATGTAAAATTGAGCCCGTAGTTCCAGGCCTCTTCGTTACCAAGATCAGGTGCAAAAAAGAGCGCCCGCTGGCTAACAAAGAGAGAGCTGTTTTCGGCCATCAGGTTGGGTGACCGATATCCTTTTCCAACGGATGCACGGATCGTAGTGTTTTTGGAAGGATTGCCCCGGAGGTGTAACCTGGGTGTGAAATAATACCCGAAACGGCTGTTATAATCCCCCCTCAATCCTGCAATCAAAGCAAATTTCTCATGGATTTCAAAAGTATACTCGAAAAATGCACCTGCATCCCATTCATTGCGGTCCATGATGTAAGTAACAACTGAATCACCAACCAGGGTGAACAGGTCGGCATCGGTTGCGACTATCGAAGCAGGGAGTGTCTGAAAACGGTACTTCAAACGGGTCTGTATGTAATTTTCACTGTAGTCATCAATAAAATAGCTTGCCCCGGCAGAAATCCGGTGTTTATTCCCATCGAATGAACTGGTAAAGATCAGGTTGGCATTGAAGTTCTGTTCATGGCCATGGTAAAGGTTGATTCCATAGAAAGCATCCTGCTGGTGGTTGATCCCTGAAATGATCAGTCCGAGGCTCGATTTTCCGCCTTCACCCATAAAAGTGCCATTCTTCCAGAATGCCTCCAGCCGGTTGGTCTTAACCCCGATTCCATATTTTTTTGAATCGTTGGTAATCCCGGTCGTATCGGTATTCCAGGTGCTTTTATCGAAATCCATCTGTCCGCCGTTGCGATCCTCAAATAGAAATTTGACGCCAAGTCTTGAAACCCATTTCTCGTGAACAATATAATCCCAGCGGTTCATGACAGTAATCGTAGTTATTTTTGGCAGATCCATGAACCCGTCGTCATTCCGGTCGAATTTATGCTGAAATGTGGCGGCATGAACCAGAAGAGAAGCGCTCAGGTTATCATTGATCTTTATGGCGCCATCGGCATTGGCCTCAATCCGCAGATTGCTGTTTCCAAACATATTCAGGAAAAACTTTTCGCTTGATGCAGGTTTCTTGTACTCCACATTGATCTGACCGGTAAGGGATTCATAACCCTGAACCACCGACGAGGTTCCCTTGGCAACCTGGATCGACTCCATCCAGGATCCCGGAATATAATTGAGTCCAAAAGCTGTTGCCAAACCGCGGATAAGAGGGACATTCTCAGTCATGATCTGACTGTAAATGCCCGATAGTCCCAATAATTGAATCTGGCGGGCGCCGGAAAGCGCATCGGAGTATGAAACATCGACCGAAGCATTTGTCTCAAAGCTTTCTGCCAGATTGCAACAGGCAGCCCGTTGAAGCTCCCCGACTGTTATTACTGTTGTAGCCCGGGTATTGAGTTTAGAGATAAAGGTGTTGTCTGTCTTACCTTTTATGGTAACTTCTGTCAGGTCTTGAACCGTCGGGGTCAGCTCGATGTCAATCCTGCTTTTTGCTGAGGTGATGCTTACCGTATCACGATAATATCCCATCAGGCTAATCACCAGTTGTGGATTTTTCACTCCTGCCATCGAAAGTTTAAATTTTCCTGTGTCATCGGTAAAAGTACCTTTTGTAGTCCCAAGCCAGAACACATTTGCTCCTGGCAATCCGACGGATTTACCTCCCGGATCTTTTTCCCAGACTGTACCAGACATCACCTGGGATTTTACGCTGATACCCGTAGAAAGACCAGCAAGAATTGACAAAATATATAATATTATTGGGAATTTCATCTGTTGACTTTTTTAATTTCAATTACTACATGTTTGTCATATATTTTCCATCGAAAGAAAGGAAATAGGGAATACCAATGATATCAATCGTGGTTTGTACGAATTGATCTCAAGGGATATTATATCACCCGTTGATGGAAGTAAAATAAATACTATTGGAATAGATGCCCATTTCCGGTGGAGAAAACTCCAATCTTAACCGGAGGGCAGGTTATGAAAGTGCCAGATGATCCGGTATTTTTGGTTGATGAAGGAAAAGAATCAGCCGTTTACCACAACGGGGCAGAGAAAAAAACTGAAAAAAGGGATTGGAGATTAAAAATAATTCGCCGACTCCATTTGCAGGTAAAGGCAGCAAATATAGAGAGATCAGGGTTGGGATCGAACCGATGATCAATTTTTCAGCCCTGATTGTAACCAGATCCAGTTTCAAAAAGGAATTGATACTCACACAACAGGGCGCTGCTTTAATATTTTGGTTATTGTCGAAACTTGCCATTTCAACAGTGGTATTGCAGACATAATCTTCCGGATTTCCTTCACAGCAAGAGGATCCGGATTCCGGGAAAAATTCAGGGTAAAGAGTGATGTTGTCTGTTTGGCTGGTGTTGCATATATGATGAAGAACAGAGACTCCCATCGAACAAAAAAGGAAGACTATAAGTAAACAAATAACACCGATCTGTTTTATACCGTTCATCTTTGAATTTAACACGACAAAGTTACGATAATTTTCATGTGCAATAACCTCCGGTTTCCGGAGCTTGGAATCGCAAAAAATAAGTTATCTGAAGGGTTCCTAAAGAACCCATTCGTACAACGGTTGACCTTACTTTAAGTATTGTTAAGGTATAAGAAATCCCTTATCGTTCAACAGGGATTATTTTACCTGGTCGATGGCGTATGCCAAGGCTTTTTGTATCATCTCCATCGGGGGCATCTCAATAAAACCATTGTCCATCAGCGATCGGGTAAGCCCCCGTGCGTGGTCAATGTCTTTTTTTGCTTTTTGAAATGCCTCTTCACGGGTCATCTGGATCCTGGCTACGCCATCTTTAATGGCCTGCATGGCAACATCGGCCGCCTCATGGGGAAAAACACCTGCCTCTTCCATATTGGGG
>DYSO01000155.1 GCA_020718225.1 Draconibacterium orientale
CCTGAAATGGCTTGGAATGCATATAAGGAACAGATCTATAAAGTACAGGTTAATTTTGGGACACCGGTTAAAAAAGGATATCAGACCGACCGCGGAAGGGTTTATCTGCAATATGGCCCGCCAAATACCCGCAGTACCCAGTATAACGAACCAAGTAATTACCCCTATGAAATCTGGCAATATTATACCCTGAGCAACAACCAGCGCAATAAAAAATTCGTTTTCTACTCCCCCGATATGGTAACCAGCGATTTTCTCCTTTTGCATTCAGATGCTATCGGAGAAATCAATAACCCCCGTTGGAAAATTGATCTTCGCAGCCGGATTTATTCTACCCGCGATATCCAGGACACACAGGTAATCAAAGCCTGGGGCGATTTTGAACAGGATTACTGGGACCTGCCCAATTAATCGGAAAGGAAGTAAAAATTACAAATTGCAGATTCCGGCCACTTAATTCGGGAGTTATTTGTATTTTTACATCTTTGTTTGTCTTTCTCAGTTTTAATCGACTTTTGAATGCGTGTTGCTGTTATTATCCTGAATTGGAATGGCCGGAAATATATTGAAAAATTTCTGCCAACACTATTAAAACACAGCAAAAACGAGGCAGAGATTATTGTAGCTGACAATGCCTCAACCGATGATTCGGTTTCCTTTATCCAGACCCATTATCCTGAAGTCAGGATCATCCTCAATGATGAAAACGCCGGCTTTGCCAAAGGTTACAACCTGGCATTAAAGCTCGTTGAAGCCGATTACTACATTCTTCTGAATTCAGATATTGAAGTTACCGGAAATTGGATCCAGCCGGTAATCCGGATGATGGAGAGCGACCCTGAGATTGCAGCATGCCAGCCAAAGATCAGATCCTATCTGGAACCCAAAAAATTTGAATATGCCGGAGCAGCCGGAGGATTTATCGATAAATATGGCTATCCCTTTTGCCGTGGCCGGATTTTTTTATCCATTGAAGAAGACCATGGACAATATGACGATCCATGTGAAATTTTCTGGGCTTCGGGCGCCTGCATGTTCGTGAAATCTGAAATTTTTCATCAAATGGGAGGCCTCGATGAAGACTTTTTTGCTCACATGGAGGAGATTGATTTTTGCTGGCGATTGAAAAACAACGGTTATCGCATCATGTATTGTCCATCCTCTACTGTTTTCCATATTGGCGGAGGCACCTTACCCAAGATTTCATGGCGAAAAACCTATTTCAATTTCAGAAACAATTTTTTTCTCCTCTATAAAAACCTTCCCGACAACCGGTTAACGGTTGTGTTTACCGTCCGGTTGATCCTGGACGGGATTGCAGCATTAAAATTTCTGTTTCAGGCAGGGTTTCAGGATTTCTGGGCAGTAACCCGGGCACACATGAGTTTTTACCATTCCTTAGGCAAAATGCGCATCAAACGAAAAAACCTGCACCAAGGCTCGATGAAAAATGTCTTTAAGAAAAATATTGTAATTGAATATTACCTGAAGGGCAAACGAAAATTTTCAGACCTGAACCTGAAAAAATTCTATGAGCAATAAAAACTCATACAATTTTTGATAAGAACCCCTCTATCGCCAGACGGTACGAATCCATTCCAAAACCTATTATGGAACCTTTCACGTTGGCTGCCAGAAATGAAGTATGCCTGTAAGGTTCCCGGGCAAAAACATTCGAAATATGTACTTCAATCACCGGGGTACGGATGGCCTTCACAGCATCGGCAATAGCCACGGAAGTGTGGGAGTACCCTCCGGCATTTAAAATGATCCCGTCATACAAAAAACCTGCATTTTGCAAAGCATTGATGATCTCTCCTTCAACATTGCTTTGAAAATACTCAAGACTGACCTCATGGTAATGCTGTCGCAATTTTTTTAATACAGCCTCAAATGTTTGATGTCCATATATCTCTTTTTCCCTGACCCCCAAAAGATTAAGGTTTGGCCCATTGATGATAAGAATCTTCATTGGTGTGACAATTTAAAATTACAACGATCCTTACAGGTTGAAAAAACCTTGAGTATCCCGGTTCTTATTCATTAAACAGGAATTGTAAACCGGAAAGTACTCCCCTTTTCCAATTCACTCTCCACCCAAATTTTTCCGCCATTCCTTTCAGCGAATTCTTTGCAAAGTATCAATCCCAGTCCGCTGCCTTTCTCCTTTTCGGTACCCGGCGTACTGGTTTTGCTATCGATGCAGAAAATTTTATCGAAATTTTCCTTTGGGATTCCTATCCCATTGTCGGCTACTGAAATTTCGACCTGCTGATTTTTAACAATGGCCGATACTTCAATTTTCCCGTTCCGGTTGGTAAATTTAATGGCATTGGTAAGCAGGTTTCTCATGATGGTACCCATCATATTCCTGTCAGCCAATACTTTAAGATTACTTGGGATATTGGAGGTTAGTTGAATGTTTTTTTTATTGGCCTGGAATTTCAGCAGGCGGATGTTTTCAAGTACTTTTTCCTGAAGATATATAACTTCAGGGTTATAGTCAACCCGCCCGGTTTGTGCCCGGCTCCACAACAGCAGGTTTTCAAGCAAGGCATAAGCCTGGTTTGAAGCCCCATGGATGGCCTGAAGACTTTTTTCGAGGGTATCGCCGTCAAGGTCGCGGTAATTCTCGAGCAGTAAATCGCTGAAACCCAAAATGGAATTAAAAGGCCCTTTCAGGTCGTGGGCAATGATGGAAAAAAATTTATCTTTGGTGGCATTCAATTCCTTCAGCTCTTCCGCCTGTTTTATCATCTGTAACTCTGAACGCCTTTTTTCCGTGACATCCCGGATATAGCCCCCGATACCATATCTCCCTTTGCCGAGGGGCACCCTGAATTTGTTTGTTTCATATATTTTATCCTGGATGACCTCTTCGCTGACCACCAGTTTATTGGAGGCCAGCGCTTTCAAATCGGTTTCCCGACAATGTTTTGCAACATTTTCCGGCATCAGGCCAACATCCGGTTGGCCTATGATCTGGTTCATATCCCTGTTAAAAAATGTTGCAAGGGCATCGTTAACCAATAGGTGTTGAAATTTTTCATCTTTCAGAAAGACCATATCTTTGGTCGCGTTGATGAACACACGGTAACGTTCTTCGCTGGCCCGGAGTGCGTCCTCTGCATGTTTCCGTTCTGAAATATCGCGGAGAATCCCTTCATGAAATAAAATTTCCCCCTTCTCGTCATGGATATACCAACCGTGATCTTCAACCCATAATTCTGAACCATCCTTTTTTTTCAGACGAAAGATACCCAGCTCTTCAAATCGTTCCAGTAAGGTCAGGCTCTCCCGGTCGGTGGGTTCAAAATAGAGCTGGGTTTTTATATCAATGGCCATCAACTCCTCTTTGCTGTTGTATCCAAGCATTTTAACCATGGCAGGATTCACTTCGACGAACCTGCCCTCATGGGTGCTTTTATAAACGCCATCGGGGGTCCGCTCAATCAAATTCCGGTATAGCTCCTCACTCTTATGTAAATCAAACGCTGCCTGTTTGCGATCGGAGATATCGCGCGCAAGACTTAAAATTGCCTTTTCGCCCAAATAATTGATAATACTCGAAGATACCTCCACCGGAATGATTTTCCCACTTTTTGTTTTATGCGCTGTTTCGAAAATCTGCAATTTTTCACGTGGCATATTTTTTACCAGCGAACGAATGGTTTCTTTTGTCAATGATGCATCAATACCAAACAGACCCATTTTTAAAAACTCATCTTTTGAATAACCCAGGGTCGTTTCTGCTGTCTTATTGACATCAAGCAGGTTTCCGTTCAAATCAATAACCCACACGGTATCATTCATTCCATCTACCAGCTCCCTGTAGATATAATTGCTTTTAAGGAATTCCCCTGTTTTCTGATTATCCGTGTCCGTTTTTTTTTCAGCCTCCGTAAAACATCCATTTTCAGAAGCGATGGTCTCTGGTTTTGAAGAATTTTTCAAACGATTTGATCTTCTTTCCGGCTTCATATCTTTGATTTTTAACACGAAATATTGTAAGCTGCGATCCCCATGGCTCACGGCGCGTATTTGTTGACAATTTCCATCAGGCGTCTTTTTTTTATGGGTTTGGCAATATAATCATCACAACCTGCCTCTAACACGCGGTCCCTCTCTTCGGGCTGGGCATAAGCAGTTTGAGCAATGACCGGGAGATCCGGATTGTGCTGTTTAATGATTCGGGTAGCCTCGATTCCGCCCATGGATGGCATCTTTATATCCATTAAAATCAGGTTATAATTGTTCTTCAAAGCCATTTCAACAGCTTCTTTACCGGTGGAAGCATGGTCGACCCTCTTCACTTTCTCCTTCAGGAGGATTTCAAGGTACAGATAATTATCGGGTTCATCCTCTGCAATGAGAATGGTTAACCCTTTCCAGTTTTTAAAGGTTATGCCGTACTCAGGTTGTTCAGTATTAGAAATGTTATATTTTTCAAGTGGAACCGTGAACGAGAAGCGCGACCCTACTCCCGGTTTGGATGTGAGTCCCAGTTTACCGCCTAACAAACCGACAAGTTCCCTGGCAATTTTCAATCCCAGCCCTGTACCGCCAATTGCAAATGAAAGGGCTTGTTCCCCCCGGTAAAAATGTTCGAAAATAAGTTTCTGCTCGTTTTCCGGAACCCCGATACCGGTATCTTTAACAAAAAATTCAACATCCTCCCCGTTTATTAAAAAGCCCAATTCCACGCTTCCTTCCAGGGTATATTTCAGTGCGTTGGATACCAAAATGGAAAGAACCTGTTTTATTTTCTCATAGTCCGAAAGAACAACCAGATCTTTTTCTTGTTCATTTAATTGTATCTTTAATTCAATTCTGTTTTTAAATACCGGAAGATCAAACATCTGGTAAATATCACCGATCAGGCCGGCCGGTTTGAAACCGATGTTGTTCAGGGGAATGGTTTCACTTTGAAGGCGCGACAAAAAAATGACATCGTCGATGAGTGTCAATAATTGCTTTGAGCTTTTCTGAACAATGCCGGCAAAACGCATTTTTTCTTCCCCTTCGGCTTCGGGCAACAGATCGGAAAAACCCATAATGGCATTCATGGGGGTTCGTATTTCATGGCTCATATTGGCAAGAAATGCCGATTTAAGGCGGTCGCTCTCTTCTGCCTTTTCTTTGGCAATAACCAGCGCTTCGTCGTCCTTCAGTTTCTCAATGAATAAACTGATCTGATTGGCCACAATATTGAGCACTTCACGGCAATATTTCCCAAAATCGTTCTTCTCACAGTAACTTTGAATGATCATTGCCCCGATGGCCTTGTGTCGGATAATTAAAGGGATCCCGATCCAAAAGTCCGGAGATGGGGCCGATAACTTAATGGTTCCTTCCTGAACAAGCTGCCCGATATCCGGTTTTGATAAAAACAAGGATTTTCCGTTTTTTATGACGCTTCCCGGTAAAGAATGGTCGACTGTTTCCTCAACGATGGTTTCTTTCTCATCAACCCAAACGGAATTCCGCAACATGTTGGAGCCCTCATCGTAAAAAGTAATGAGAAGGTTGGAGGTATCCAGAATTTTGCTTAATTCACTTTTTACAATACAAACCAGTTCCTTTAAGCTTTTTGATGTTACGACAGCGTTGGCAATGTTATATTGGATCTGATGATACAATTCAGTCCTTTTTCGTTCGGTTATTTCCCTGACGCTGACGATAACGGCATTGGCATCGGGTTCATTAAGAAAGCTCTGTCCCACTGCTTCCATCTGTACCCATCCTTTTGTTTTGTGGATATGCCTGTATTCAACGGAGAAGATCTGTTCAGGATGACTGACCCCTGCCTTCCAAACCTCCATAACATGGGGTATATCATCAGGATGAATGACATCGGATATGGTTTTACCAATGACTTCCTCTGTTGAAAAACCTGTAATTTTCTGAATGGCCGGGCTGACATATTGCTGTTTTCCATTTTTATCGATGACCACAATAACGTCGGAAATATTTTTCACCATAAAACGGAAAAGCGATTCATTTTTCCGGATGGTCTCCTCGTTTCGTTTCCGTTCGGTAATATCGGTTGCAATACTGATAACTCCCTGATGTCCTCTAAATTGAACTCTTTTGGCCAATACCTCCAATGGGAATGTTGATCCGTTTTTATGATTGTGCGATACCTCAAAGCAGGCCTCACCCGTTTCTTCAATTTGTATGAATCGCTCTGCCAGCATGGCTTCACTCTCAGGTACATCCAGTTGGTGAAGATTGATGGAGAGAAATTCAGCTTCATCTTTATATCCATGCATGTTGATGGTAGCCCGGTTCGCATAGAGGAAATTTCCTTCTTGATCGTGAATGGTGATTGAAGCCGGCGCATCATCAAGCATTTGCGCCATAACAGCGATTTTCTCCTCCGATTGGTTGCGTTGTGTTAAATCGCGGCAAAAACAGATAAATTTACCCCCTTCTTCATGGAGATAGGTGGCAGAAACCTCCACATTAATATGGCCCCCTTCCTTCCGGCGAAGATGCGTTTCAAAAATTTCCGAACCGGAAGCCATGATGCGTTGGGTCCGGGCCGCAGTATCTTCAGGCTTCTCATACTTATCCAGATCGGAAATATGCAATCCGATCAGGGCTTTGCGGTCATAGCCTGTTATTCTGCAAAAAGCATTGTTGACATCGAGAACCCTTCCCGTTGGCCCTAAAATCCAAAAGCCTTCCACTATTGACTGTAAAATGGCGCTCAGAAAACGTTCGCGTTCACGCACAGTGCTTTCGGCCTCTTGCCGTTGGGTAATGTCGTTGAATGTACAAAAAACCCGAAACGGGGTAGTTTCGTTGTTTTCAAACTCGGGAACTGCATTAATGAGCAACCAGCGATAGTTATTCGCAACGGGATTGAAGACACCCATAACCACATGAGCTACCGGTTTTCCGGTTTTCAAAGCAATCATTGCCGGATGATGGTCGCTCGAAAAATCGGAGCCATCTTCGTGAATACTTTTCCAA
>DYSO01000156.1 GCA_020718225.1 Draconibacterium orientale
ATGTCCCGTTCATAACTCCTTACAATCATAAATATGATCGGATTGGCATTGGCGCTTAATTTTTCTACAATGGGAGGGTCCACATCCTTGGGAAGCAACCGGATGGCCTTTGAAACACGGTCGCGGACATCATTGGCCGCAGATTCCATATCCTTGCCAAGATTGAATTCGACGGTAACCAGACTTGACTGATCGGTAGAAACCGATGATAATGCCCTGATCCCTTCAATACCATTGATGGCATCTTCCAGCGGTTCGGTGATCTGGGCCTGGATAATTTCAGGATTTGCCCCCGAATAGGTGGTGGTTACCGTAACTACCGGTGGATCCATTTCCGGATATTCCCTGATCCCAAGATAAAAAAAACCGACTGCCCCAAAAATCAGGATCAGCAGTGTAAACACCATTGAAAGAACCGGTTTTCGGATGCTTAGTGAAGGGAGGTCCATCTTAATCTATTTTGACGATCTTTAGTGGGGAACCCTTATTAATTCTCAGCAAATTGGTAGTAACCAAAGTATCCCCGGCATCAATGCCTTCTGTAATCAGGACAAAATCGCTGTTTCGAAGCCCCGTTTTAACCAGCGCCGGATCGGCCAGCCCTTTCCGGATGAGAAAAACACTGTACCCCTTAATAGAGGGTATCAGCGCGTTGGCAGGAATAAAAATATTTTTATTCCACTCCTTCAGGATCAGGGTAACCCGGGCGGAAGTACCGGGGACCAGGGCGCCGTTATCGTTGGAGGTGACCGCCCTCACCATAAGGGTCCGGGTATTCACATCCACCGTGGGTTCAATAGCCTCAATCACAGCCATAACAGGGTTTGTCAGATAGTCGAGGCGAAAGCTGATCTGCGATCCTGCCCGCAGGTCGTGGGAATACCTTTCAGGAATTGAGAAATCCAGCTTGATCCTGCGAATGTCCTGAAGCGTGGCAAGGGTCATCTCCGGATTTACCAGGGCGCCCACACTGATGTTCCTTAAACCGATCTTTCCCGCAAATGGTGCGATGATGGACGTTTTTGCCAGATCTACCTTCAAAACGTCAATTTCTGCCTGTATGATCTGACGAAGATTCGAAACTTCATCAAACCGCTCCTGGCTGATCCCCCCTTTTGAAAGCAGTATTTTCTCCCTGGCCTCATTGGCTAAAGCCAGATTGTTTTCAATGGTAAGTTTGTTGATCCTTGCAACAATATCGGCATCATCCAGTTTAAACAACAACGCTCCGGCCGGTACAAAGGCGCCCTCCTTCATATATATGGCAACCACCTTCCGGTTGATCTCGCTGACGATCTCAACATATTCATTGGCACGAAGGGTTCCGACAGTCTCAATCTGATAGTTCACCGATGTGTCTTTTGCAATAAAACATTCCACGGGAATAACCGGAATTGTTTTTAAACCTGTTGCCGGTCCGGCTTTATCTGAAAAAACGAAAATTTTTAACAAAATCAGAGTGACAACCACAAGGATGAAAGCGGAAATGATAAAGGTACGTTTCATTTACGGTTTTTTTTAAATTGTTTCCAGTAACCGGCTGTCGGGTTCAAGGTCAAATCCATTTTTCCTGATGACATCCAACTCTTCCGCTGAAAAAACACCCGCGTTGAAAAGTTTCAGAAATTGCTCCGAGGTCCCCTGGCCAAACAACAAAACGTCATCGGTATTTACGGTAACTTTTACACCATGGTCAAAAAGGATACGGATCGGATGGGTTTTGTATGACCGGACACGTTTCAGCCGGATGTTGCTGGTCGGACAAATGTTAAGCCGGATCTGGTGATCGGCTAACCATTTCATCACCGCCGGGGAGGTGGAAGCGCCAATACCGTGTTGTACGGCGTCAAGCTCTAATTCTTCAACGGCCTCTTTAACCGCATCGGCGGTCCCGAATTCACCCACATGGGCTTTGCATTTCATTCCGATACTTTTTGCAAACCTGTAAATTTCACGAAAATTCCGAATGGGTTGGGATAGTTCATCATCATAAAGATCGATGGCTTTAAAAAAATTAAACTGCAGGTATGGTTCCATATGTGCCATCACCGAACGAATGGATTGACCCCGGATAAAACCAAGTTCCGGACGGAAATCCATGCCGGGGGCTATGGTTTCGTGGATCCTTCGTAAAGTGGCGACAATTCTATCGGGGGGAACCCGAAAGGCGGCGCTATAACCACTATCAATACTCGATTCCAGGATGGTCACCCCATCGCGTTTAGCTTGCAGGAAGGTCGCTGC
Source organism: Draconibacterium orientale (assembly GCA_020718225.1). Taxonomy (GTDB): domain Bacteria; phylum Bacteroidota; class Bacteroidia; order Bacteroidales; family FEN-979; genus CAIVAT01. The sequence continues at coordinate 2,245 of DYSO01000156.1, forward strand.
GACCGCTTTTTCAAATGCATCCGGAAAACTTTCCAATACCGGGCGATATATGTTTTCAATCCATTGGTCGAGTTCCTGAATGTTACCAACAACCGGATGGAAGGAGGCCAGTTTTTTTCCTGTGAATTTTTCAATATCCGATCTGCGGCCACCCATCAAACAATGGTTGTGCAAATCGGACTTTGGGAACTTTCTGATTTCCCTGATCCTGCTGGAGTGTAATGCCTCCAAAAAACCGCATTCCCTTTTAACCATTATATTATAAGCTACTTAGTCATTATTCATACAGGCAATTCATGTTTTTTTTACTACAATTTAAGGGAAACCATAAATTGATCGTTGGGCATAATCGGGCCATAAGCCCGCGAAAAACCAAAGGACAGGGTTGATTTCAACAATGAAAACAACACTAGTTCAATATCAAGTTGAACGCCGGTGGTGAAAAAATTTAACTGGGGCCGGGTATTGAAGAAGTTTGTAAACAATCCCATTCCGAACAAAGAAACCCGGGCATAGGTGGAATAGAAACCCAACAGCCCGAGTTTACGGAAACGGATTGGCCTAAAATTAAGGTCGGTAGCGATTTTCCCATAGTTTAATGCCGATAATGCATCGATCCCCATTCCGGGGAAACTTGACATATCCCGGTATTGCTGGGCCGAACGGTAATCCAGATAGTTGTTCCCAAAACCCCCGAAATAAAAATAGGAGTTTGTTTTATCAGCATCGCCGAAACTTTGGCCAACCGAAGTCCTGAACCAAAGTGAAGTGTTTCGTATAGGGAGCAGAAACCCAAAGTCAAAGTTATTGATCAACTGAGGATAAAAAATCTGTTTGGCAAAACTGGTATAGGCATATACATTCCAGTCATAACCCTGTTCAGGTTCAATGGCGCCAAGCGATTTACGCAGGCAACTTTTGTGGTAGTTGATGGTTGCCACATATAAATTCCGGTAATCGGAGGCAATGTTCTGATACGAAGGCAATGTTTCAAGGTCCCCATAGGCAGTAATTTTAATATAGAAGTCGGTTTTTTCCGGTGAAAAATGGTTAAACAACTTATAATATTTACCCGAAACAGCATATCCTGCACGGCTGAATTTGGTTGGTCCAAACAAGTCATAGAAATCGGCGTAATTATAGTTTGCCGAAAAGGTCCAGTTCCATATAGAATATTCAAGCGAAAGATGAACGGTTTGTTTCAGCGGTAACGACGGATCGGGTGAAAAGGACCACTTCATCGTAAGGGCATTCAATCCCATCGGGTCCATGAAATTCAAACGATATCCGGCAGTTACATAATTTTTATATCCCTGAACGATCGGATAGGCGCTGGCTAATTTCATCTCCTTGATAGCAACATACCGTTTTTCAGTCACTTCCAACGAATCGAGGTTGATTTTTGAAGGGGGTTGCAACATCCAATGTTCAACTTCCGGAAACTTCAGATATACTTTTTGGCCTAAGTATTCGATGGCATTTACATCGGCAAGGGGATCTATCTTCATCATGACAGGAGTCATCCCATCGTGCGAATATTCAAGCGCCAGCATCGAATCGTTGGATATGGGCAATGGCCTGAAAAAACCGGTCGTTGTATTGGTCAGTATCTCCGGTACCAGGGTTTCGAGGTGGATCCTGAAAACATTGGATACGCCTGTATAATAGGAAGTACCATAAAGATATTTCCCGTCCGGCGAAAAAACAAAATTGGCTGCCGGATTGTCCTCAAATTCATAAACCGTTTTCAAATCCGCATTTCCGGCTAAAAGATCGGAAATCCGCATCAATACTATTTTTTGTTTTCCCTGAATATCAGATAATGTTCCCGATATAAACAATCCGTCCGGAGAGATATCAATATCGGAAAAATCTTTTCCGAAAGGAAGGGTATACAGATCCTGCCATTTTTTATACGGTGGCAGGATGCGGATCAGTGTCGATCGCCCGCTCATGCTTTGAACGCCATATAATGCATGGTCCTTATGGTTAAAAACAAGATTTCCGGACCGGTCGTATTTTATCAGCCCCCGGGTCTTCCCGGTCCTGACATCGATGGATTGCAGGCCACGCCAATCGTTATTATGTGTTGAAGCAAAAAGGGTCTTCGAAGAATCGTCATAAGCCAGACTGGTCACATAATAGAGACTTGGGCTGGTGACTGCTGCAATTTTTTTCATCGATCCCGTTTTGATATCGATGCCGGCAATATGTGCAAGTTCCCCGGGATAATTTACCGCCATATAGATTTTACCGGACTCCCTGTCGTAATAAGGCCGGGAGGAAGAACCCAGGGGTTTATCCACAATTTTACGGTATTTACTTTCAGGGATTTGTCTGATTTTAGCCATGTTGGCCTGCTGAAATGCATGTTCCCATTGTATCCACTTGTTCCATTCCTGCTGGATTGGTATTCCATATACTTTTTTGAACTGGTTGGCATAGAACCTCCGGCTCGAATCGCTACGTGCATAAAAATCCCTGAGTTTATTAAGCCCATATTGATATGCAAGATAGCTGACAAACCTTGTCCCGTAAAGATAGGAATTTACGCCTACCTGAAAATCGATGGCCGTTCCCTCTGTTTCCAGCCCGATCACGTTGTAAAAAAAACTACTGTCGCGTACCATGGCGCGAAAAACCATCTCATCATAACCGCCCATAACACGCCCTATCCCGCCACTCATCCAGGTCTCCATGAAAACAGCAATCCCTTCGTGGTACCAACGGGGCGAATACCAACGCGGGGTAGTAAAATAGCTGTAGGCAAGCGAGAGTGGATCACGGTTATCGGGGGATACTTTCCCTCCGAAGATTTTTTGAAATACAAGGTCGCTTTTTGAAGCTTTATCGCACATAACCTGATGGGTTAGTTCATGGCTCATCAGCCACTGCATGCGCTCATTGGAAGGCACCACCGAAAAAGTATAATCAAACGGGGAGACACCGATATTCAGAAAATTCCATGGGATAACCATCGTTCCGCCATTGCCAACATCCGAGAAGTCGTTGAAAAGGATATTGGTTTCCCCGGTTGCCGTGTAATCCCAGAATTGGTTGTGAAAAGCCAGGGCGTTTTCGAAACTTCGAACGGTATGGGGCACCAGGTAAGAGGTGTTTTTATCAAGGAAGACCAGTCTGACATGAGACGTTTCATATTTCTGGATTTTAATCCCCTTTTGGGCGGAAAGAAAAAAAGGAACAGAAAAAAACAGCCAGGACGATAAAATTATACCAACAGAAGTAATATTCACGAAAGGGTTAGCCATGAAATCGGATCTCAGATTGTTCACCCAAATTTAAAAAATAAAAACAGGAACAGGAAAAAAATCTTTTCCTGTTCCTGTAAACCGGATTTCTTTAAAAAAAGTCGGGGATTATTCCGGTTCTATTCGTTGAATCCCAATTCCCATAGAGCCTAATTGCTGCACCATTCCGATGAAATTTGAACTGCACAGACCGGATCCAAGGCCATGATCGGAACTAAGCAAGAAATTTAACTGACTGGAATTCAACACCGAACCCAATGATTGAGACAAAAATGCCTGCTGCATGTCATAACTCGATCCAACCAGGTTAAGTCCCTGGGGTGAAAAATAAACAACAACACCAAGATTCTGTGACCCGAGAATAGCAGAATTCAATTCAGCAGCTGATAAAACGCTTTGCAGCCTGGCTATGTCGGAAACCACAAAATTAAGGTTTGCTTTATCATAGAGAATAACGTTTTTTATGGCCCCAAGTTCCAGTCCCTGTAAATTGCCAGTAGCCGACTGTTGTGCCTGGATAATTTCATTGAGTTGCGCAGCCGAATTCACCGTTACCTGGCTTTCGACAACGTCAACAAAATCAAGATTGTTTTGACTTTGCATCATATTCAGTGTCTGTTGGGCCTCCTGTGTTAACCCTATGTTGAGTTTTTCCTGGGCGCCCGCTATATTTTTAATCCCAAGCTTATCCTGGTTTCTGATGAAACCCAGGTTATCCTGTCCCAATAGCCGTTGCAAACTTTCCTGTGAGGAGATGGCATAGGAACAGAGTGCTGCGCTGAGTGGCTTGTCCTGTAACATTCCTGCTAACTGAACACTGCCTATTAACAATTGATCGCGAATGGCTTTCAGGTTCGCCAACTCGGTTTTTTTTGTTTTTAATACTCTGTTCGACAACATAAAATTATCCATGCTGTTCAATGCCAGCTCAAGAACGGAATCTTTTTCATTCAGGTTTTGGACATAATTTCCGAATTCCCGCAAGTTTTTCTCAACATCGGCCGACTGGTCCGAATTATCCTTCAGATAAAAGCCGGTGAGCAGACTAATGGTAGCCCGGAGGGTTTTATTGTTGTTTTTAATATAATCCGAAAAATCCTGCAGCGCCATAAGTGTTGGGGCTTTTTCAGGATCATTCAGGATCCCCTGCGATTTGTAAGCGTTCACGCAGGAGTCAATGCTATTGCTGATATCCTCTGTAAATAATGAGAAGTAAATCAATCCCTGGATCATATTGCGAAGCTGGTTGCTATCGGCGACCAATTCGCTCCTGAGGATGATATCCTTTTCGGTCATCTGCGTTTTATGGTATTTATCGGCCTTCCCAAAGGTTCCGGATGTCAATTCTTTAAAGACCGTGGGGAACATAAAAGAGATGGCAACGATGACAACTGCAACGGCCAGCACGATGCCAATGATGATTTTTGTTTGCTTTTTCATAGCCTGGATTTTT